>NZ_CP132333.1:1818369-2121431 GCF_030758935.1 Geothrix sp. PMB-07 | reverse complement strand
TACCTGGCCAGCCTCACGCCCGACCAGTGCCGCAACGACTTCCACATGGGCCCCACGCTGCAGCTGGACGACTACCCCTACGTCCACCTCATGCACCGCATTGATGACGAGTTGAGGGCCAACGGTCTGGGCTACGCCTACTACCACGGCCCCAGCCGACCCTTCCGCGACAACTGGACCTGGGCTGTGCTCATCGAGCTGCTCAACGAGGATCACGCCCACCTCATGGCCAGCCGCCAGGTGGAAGTCGCCAGCGCCGCCCAGCACCTCTTCGACCGCCTGGACGCCGCCCACGCCAAGGTGGGCCTGCACGAGTACCTCGGCGACATCCCCCACCGCATCCGCGTCCGCATGGCTGAGGCGTTGGAAGCGGAATGCCGGGCTGAACTGGACGCCCTCAACCGCCAGAACGCCCAGGACAAGGCGGGACGCACCCTGGTCATCGAAGCGGCCCGCGGCGGCGCCCACGGCTCGTCTTTCCCGCTGTGCCCACCCCACGGCTACGACACGGCCTTCCAGACCCTGGATCCGGCCATCCTTGCCAAGGCCTCGGTGCTCTACGTCTGGGTGGATCCCACCGAAAGCCGCCGCAAGAACATCGAGCGGGGCCGTCCCAATGGCCAGGGCAGCATCCTGCATCACAGCGTGCCGATGGAAGTGATGCTGGGCCAGTACGGCACCGACGACATGGCCTACCTGATGGAGCAGAGTGACAAGCCCGGTACCATCCGCGTGGAACGTCTCATCCAGGCGGGTGATCGCTTTGAAACCAAGGTCTACCACCTGCCCGTGGCCCGCTTCGACAACCGCAACGACCTGACCACCTTCGTCCGCGAGGATCAGAAGCTGTGGAAGGTGGAGGATGTGAACGCCATCCACAGCGGGCTGAAGGCGGCCTTCGATCAGCTGGCGAAGTAAAGACTTCATCCACAGATTTCACAGATTCACACAGAATTCAGGTGCTCTTGAATCTGTGAGATCGGTGGAATCTGTGGACCTGTCTTTCAGTGCGCCCCGGCGCCCGCCTTGGCGTTCCAGATGCGGGTCATGATGAAGGCACCGATGAGGCTGAAGGGGATGATGGCCCCGACCCACACCCAGGCATTCGCTGGTTGATGGCCGTGCATGGCGACGCCATCCCAGCCGTAGGTCTTCAGGACCCAGCCCAGGCCGAAGCCTGTCAGGCCCGAGCCGATGTACTGGATGCCGTCCAGGGCGCCTGCCACGGAGGCCGCTGCCTTGCGGCCTCCGAAGTCCATGCTGGCCGTGCCGCTGAGCATGCCGTGCACCCCGAAGATGAACATGGCGGTGAGGCCCAGCAGGATCACGGCCCAGATCTGGCCGCCCAGTGTGCCTTGGCCCAGGGTCATGCCCAGCAGGCCCAGCATGAGCACCTGCACGAGGTAGAAGAGGAAGGCCACGGGAGGGCGCCGGGACTGGAATAATTTGTCGCTCATCCAACCGCAGAGCAGGCCGCCCAGGATGCCACCGGCCATGAAGGCGATGCCCGTGAACCAGAAGAGATGTTCCTTCTTGCCCAGGTGGTAGACCTCCTGCAGATACTCGGTGAAGTAGAGCATCACGCCCTGGCGGACGAAGCCCGTGCAGAATTCCGCGAAAATCAGCGCCACGATCACGGGGTTGTGGAAGACCTTCTTCGCCAGGTCGGCCATGGGCAGGGGGGCGTCTTCCGCTGACGCGGCGTTGGAGCCATCGCCGGTGTCGAAGTCTGCATGGCCCGCATGGCTGGGGCGGTTGCGCACGAGGAACCAATCCACGCAGAACATCAGGGCCATGGCCGCGGAAGGCACGAACCAGATGACCGTCCAGCTGTGGAAGCTGGCCAGCAGCCAGGCGCCGATGGTGGTGGCCAGGAAGTAGCCCGAGCTGATCATGATGCCGAAGATGCCGCCGAAGACGCCGCGCTCCCGCACGTGAAACCAGGTGCTGTTCACCTTCACCACCGAGAGGGCGCCGAAACTCTGGAAGTACATGTTCACACTCCAGAGCAGGCTCATGCTCAGGAGGAGCTGGGTCACATGGCCGTTCAGGAACATGAAGCCGATGAGGAGGTTCAGCAGGGCCGCTCCGATGGAACCCACCAGGATGGCTTTGCGGCCGCCGATGCGATCCGCGATGGGCCCGTTGAGGGCCACGGCCAGGCCGTAGGTCCAGAAACCCGCAGAGGCGATGACGCCCATCTGCCATTTGTCCAGGTGGTACCAGGCGCCGATGTCGTTTTTCACGATGTTGAAGTTGTAGCGGCCCATGTACATGGCCGCGTAGGTCAGGCCCAGGGGAAACCAGTTCAGGAAGCGCCGCAGACGAAAGGCAGGACTGTGATCCAAAGGAACCTCGATGCCTTCAAAGGTACCGGAGGCGCGCCCATCCCCATAGCCACAAGGCTGTAACTCCGATCAAGTCCCGGCGCGGTGGCCTACTCAGCCTTCCGGAAGGTCTCACTGGTGCCCGTGAGCTCCCAGGCGCCCCGACGCCGCTCGAAGGTGGCGAAGCGGGGGTGGATCTGGCCCAAGCGGGCGTTGGGGAACTGAGCCTGGAACAGGGGGAACTGGGCTGTGGGTTTCTCCAGGCGCACTTCATAGGTCACGCGGGCCCCTTCGCGGGTGGGTTCCATCTTGGCGGCCCGGACGAAGACTGCCTCCGCTGCGGGCATGCTGAAGCCCTTGGGCGCGGCCTTGATGGCCTTGGGCGCGTCCGGCTTCAAGCGGAAGGTGAAGGTCTCCCGGTTTCCCTCGGGCTTGACCTCGATGTCGAACCAGCCCGTCTTGGCGACGCCCTCCCGGAGGGCGGTGAGGCGAAGGTGCTCGGGGCTCCCCTTCTCCGCGGAGGCATGCTCCGGCACGGTGGTGGTGACCACCACGGGATAGTCTTTGCGGAGCAGATCCTCGGCGCGGCTCTTGTCCAGCTTGGAACTGCAGGCCAGGGTGAGGAGGAGGGCGGGCAGGAGCAGCAGGTGGCGCATGGTCGGTTTCCTTGTCGTTTCGGAAGAATGGTGACACATGCCGCTGCCCGTCAAGCAACCCGGCAGTATCCTAACGACTTGCGTCGATAGGAGACTGCCGTGAACCCTGGCTACCTGGCCCATCTCACCCGCGAAATCGAACTGCTGAAGGAGGCCGGCCTCTACAAGACCGAGCGCGTGATCACCTCGCCCCAGCAGCCTCAGATGAAGGCCAACGGCAAGGATGTGGTCTGCCTCTGTGCCAACAACTACCTGGGCCTGGCCAACCACCCCGACGTGATCGCCGCCGCCAAGCAGGTCATGGACCAGCACGGCTTCGGCATGGCCTCCGTGCGCTTCATCTGTGGCACCCAGGACATCCACCGGGAGCTGGAACAGAAACTGGCCGAGTTCCTGGGCTTCGAGGACACCCAGCTGTACTCAAGCTGCTTCGACGCCAACGGCGCCATCTTCGAGGGTCTGCTGGGCGAGGAGGACGCCATCATCAGCGACGCGCTGAACCACGCCTCCATCATTGATGGCATCCGCCTCTGCAAGGCCAAGCGCTTCCGCTACGCCAACTCCGACATGGCCGACCTGGAAGCCCAGCTCAAGGCCGCCGATGAGGCGGGCGCCCGCTTCAAGCTGGTGGTCACCGACGGCGTCTTCAGCATGGACGGTTACATCGCCAAGCTGGGCGAGGTCTGCGACCTGGCCGAGAAATACGGCGCCATGGTGATGGTGGACGACAGCCACGCCGTGGGCTTCATGGGCGTGAATGGCCGCGGTACCCACGAGCACTGCGGCGTCATGGGTCGGGTGGACTTCATGACCGGCACCTTCGGCAAGGCCCTGGGCGGCGCCTCGGGCGGCTACATCGCGGGCAAGCAGGTGGCCATCGATTGGCTGCGTCAGAAGGCCCGGCCCTACCTCTTCTCCAACTCCGTGGCCCCTGCCATCGTGGCCGCGACCCTGAAGGTGCTGGAGCTGCTCAAGAACAGCCAGGGCCTCATCCAGAAGGTGCACGAGAACGCCAGGTATTTCCGTGCCGGCATGGAGAGGGCTGGCTTCAAGCTGCTGCCCGGTGAGCACCCCATCGTGCCCGTCATGCTCTACGAAGCCCCCCTGGCCCAGGAATTCGCCAAGCGGCTGCTGGATGAGGGGGTCTATGTCATCGGCTTCTTCTTCCCCGTGGTGCCCAAGGGCCAGGCGCGCATCCGCACCCAGATGAGCGCCGCGCACACCACGGCCGATCTGGATCACGCCATCGCCGCCTTCACCAAGGTCGGCAAGGAGCTGGGCGTCATCTCCTAGCTGGAAAGACCGTAGGGCTTGCCACCGGGCGGCCATCGGCGCAAGGTTTTCAGGGTATTCCCTGGAGGCACTGTGACGTTGCCGCCCGAGCGTGAGCCCTCGCCGCTGGATACCACGGAGTACACCTTCGAGGAGATTGTCGCCCGGTTGGAACTGGGCCGACTCCAGGTGGAGGCCACCGAGGGCGGCTCCCGCCTCGTGGTGACCCATGCCGAGGCGCCTCCGCAGGAGCGACGCCTGCCTGGGCCCATGGCCTCCCCATCCCAGGAACGGCGCACCTTCAAGCCGCTCGATTTGCCCACGCTGTTCCCGGAGAAGGGACCCATCCTCATCCTCCTGGTGGGGGGCTTCGCCACGGATGCCTCACTGCGCCACGCTGCGCCCTTCTGGGAGGACGACAGCGCAGGCGGCTACTTGGTGTGGCAGGCCCTGGGCCGGGCCGGTCTGCTGCACAAGAAAGATGCGGACTTCACCCTGGGTCGAGGCGGGTTCTGGGATCCAGCGCCGCCCCGCACCCTGGGCCTGGCCATGACCTATGTGGGCTTCAAACCGGAGCACGGCGAGGTGGATTTCAACCATGTGGTCCACCCCTGGAACATCCACCGGCTGGAGACATTGGCGGAAGCCTCCTGGAGCCGCTCCATGGAGCGGTTGAAGATCGTCACCCTGGGCGAGGCAGCCCGATTCATGATGTGCGCCATCGCCTACGGCATGCCTGGCATTCCCGTGTTGTCCCTGCCCGAACCCAACCGGGATCAGCTGTCCCGGGATCTGGGCCGAGACTCGGCGGCGGGACTATGGCTGGAGTGGGCCTCGGACCTGCTGGCTGTGGGCCGGAGCTGATTCCCGCGACCTGCCGGAAGTCGAGAGGACCTGGAGCGCCAGCAGCAGCAGCCCGGCATCCCGGAGCAGGACCCAGCGCATGTCGATGAGCCGCTCCGCCTGGGTGTGATGGGCGGTGCCCCCAAAGCAGCCGCAATCCACCGGATGGCGTCGGGCGAGGTTGATGGACAGCGCCACCATGAAGGCCAACAGCAAACCGGCCACCCAGAGAGCTGCGGCCCGGGGCCAGAAACGCAGGCACAGGGCCATCCCGCAGACGAGTTCCAGCCAGGGCAGCGCCAGGCCGAGGGGATTCAGGCTCCAGGCGGGAAAGAGCTCATAGGCCCAGATGGCCTTCGCAAAGGCAGGTGGATCGGCAATCTTGGGCAGGGCCGCGGCGATGAACACGAGGCCCAGAAGGATGCGGCAGAGGAGCGTGGTCCTCGGGTGCAGGAGCAGGTTCCTCATGGCTGCCCCTTCTCTACCGGATGGCCCTGGGCCACCCAGGCGGGGAAGCCATCCCGGAAGATGAGCAGGTGGAAGTAGCCCTGCTCAAGCAGCTTCGCGGCCAGGAGGTGGGAATCCCGGCAGTCGCCGCCGCTGCAGTAGATGACGATGGGATCCTCCGGGCCGGGCCGCCGCGCGGCCTTGAAGGCGAAGAGGTGATCCTCCAGATCCGATTCCCACACGGGCGCGCTCCAGGCCTTGGCGATGTGGCCTTCGGCGAACTCGGCGCTGCGCCGGGCATCCAGGAAGGGGGTTCCTGCCTGATAGGCCCTCCAGGCTTCCGCACCGCTGATCTCCTGGATGGGAGCTGGGGCAGGGGTTGTGGTGGGTGGTGCGGCGCCTTGGACCGGCAGCGGCGGCTTGGGCGGCAAAGGTGGCAGTGGGCGCTGGGGCCTGACCATCTCGTCATCGGATCTGGGGGCAGGTGGTGCGGGCGTTGGCGACGGAACGGGTGCCACGACGGATGCCACGACGGATGGTGCGGCGGGCGCAGCGGGGCCCAGAACCACCACTGGTGGCGGAGCGGGCACGGAGCCCTTCCAGGCCAGGCGCCGCGCCGGAGGAGCCGTGAGGTTCGCCAGGAACGCCGCTGTCAGCGCCAGACCGGCCAGGGCCAGCATCTGGAGCGGAAGGGAAGGGCGAGCTTTGGGCATGGGGCGGTTCACAGGGTCAGAGCACGAGGTGCTTGTAACCGCTGGGGATCTGCTCTTTCAGCATGAGCTGGATGGTCCAGCGCCCATCGGGGTAGCGTTCGTACAGCGTGGCGCTCATGACGGATTCCTTGAGCCACTCCCGGATGTCCTCGTAGGTTTCAAAGGCGGGTGGCTCCCAGGCCTCGGCTTCCTTCAGCCGCCGGGAAGAACCAGGCTTGATGCGATCCAGAAGGTGGATCAGGGACTGTTCTGGATCCGGCATCATTCGCTCCCGGTGTCCGGCAGGAGAAAAGGGTCACCATCGACCCCAAGGGCCTCGAGGAGTTGGCGCAAGGCTGCTTCGCTGTTGGCATCCAAAGCCTTGGAAAAGGCGATGGCCATGCCCTGTTCGTCGTTGCGCACCACCGTGCCCCGAGCCACCACCCGGCGCCCCGGCTCTCCCTGGCCCACCAGGATCGCCACACCGCACTGGCAGCCCACGGGCAGGTGGTCGCGGCCCTTCACCAGGATGCCCCCCAGGCTCAGGTTGATGGCCTGGGGGTACGCGATGATCCGGTCGTCGGCGACGAGCTTCACTTGGTAGGCGATGGGAACACGGCGATGTTGCCGATGTTCGAGGGAAGGCGTCATGGGTGGCATCCGGCTCCGGGGATGATACCCCAGGGTGCTGGCCTGGCGTCATCCGCCTGGGCCTGAGTCATTGCCCTCCGGATCCCTGGTAGCCCTGGTCATGGATGTCCATGACGGCCCGCCCGGAGGGATCCGCCATCCCGGCGAAGGCGGCATCCCAGCGCAGGGCCGTTTCCGTGCTGCAGGCCACGCTGCGCTCAAAGGGCACGCAGTTCACGGCGGTGGCGCTGGGGAAGTGGTGCTCGAAGAGCTGCCGGTAGAGGTAGGCCTCCTTGGTTTCGGGCGTCTTCACGGGGAAGCGCTCCGCAGCGCCCTTCATCATGCTGTCGCTGATGTCGCGCTCAGCTGTGGCCTTGAGGGCATTGATCCAGGCGTAGCCCACACCGTCGGAGAACTGCTCTTTCTGCCGCCAGAGCACCTCATCGGGGAGGGCACCGTCAAAGGCCTGCCGTAGGGGGAACTTCTCGATGGGGCGGGGTCTCGGGGCGTTGCGGGGCAGCTTGATGGAGGGATCCATGCGCATGGCCACGTCCAGAAACTCCCGGTCCAGGAAGGGCACTCGGGCCTCCACGCCCCAGGCGCAGCTGGCCTTGTTGGCGCGGGCGCAGTCGTAGAGGTGCAGCTTCTGGAGCTTGCGCACCAGCTCCGCATGCAGTTCCGCGCCGTCTGGCGCCTTGTGGAAGTAGAGATACCCGCCGAAGATCTCGTCTGCACCCTCACCCGACAGCACCATCTTGATGCCCATGGCCCGGATCTTCCGCATGAGGAGGTACATGGGCGTGGAGGCCCGGATGGTGGTGATGTCGAAGGTCTCCAGGTGGTAGACCACGTCGGAAAGCGCATCCAGGCCCTCCTGCACCGTGAAATGGATTTCGTGGTGGATGGCACCGATGTGCTCGGCCACCTTGCGGGCCGGGGCGAGGTCGGGCGCGCCTTCCAGGCCGATGGCGAAGGAATGGATGCGGGGCCACCAGGCGGGCGAGGCCCCGCCTTCTTCCACGCGGCCTTCCCGGTACTTCGCCGCAATGGACGACACGATGGACGAATCCACCCCGCCGGAAATGAGCACGCCATAGGGCACATCGCACATGAGCTGGCGCTTCACGGCGGCCTCGAGGGCCGCACGCAGCTTGACCGGATCAAAAGGCTCGGCCGGCACGAAGCCAGGCTCAGCCCAGTCGGGCTGGTAGTAGCGCTGGAACCCCTTGTCGGCCTCGTGGCCCAGGAAGAAATGGCCGGGTGGCACCTCGCGGATGCGTTCGCAGTGGCCCACCAGGGCCTTCATCTCCGAGGCCACGTAGAGGTGGTCGTGGCGGTCCCAGCCCACGTAGAGGGGGATGACGCCGATGGGATCCCGGGCGATGAGGTACGTTTCCCGCTTGGGGTCGTAGAGCACGAAGGCGAAGATGCCGTTCATGCGGTTGAGGAAATCCCGGGGCGGCAGCTCGTCGTAGAGGTAGAGGATCACCTCGCAGTCCGAAAGGGTCTGGAAGTCATGGGTTTCCCGCAGGCCATGGCGCAGGTCCTGGTGGTTGTAGATCTCACCGTTGACAGCCAGCACCGTGCCCTGGAGGGTGTCGATGAGCGGCTGAGCGCCGTGCTCCACATCCACGATGGAGAGGCGCTCATGCACCAGGATGGCGTGGTCATCGCTGTAGATGCCGCTCCAGTCGGGCCCCCGGTGACGGATCTTCCGGGCCATGGCCAGGGCCTGGCGCCGCAGTTCCGCCGCATGGGACTTCTTGGGGTCGAGGTTGAGGATGCTGAGAATGCCGCACATGGCTGGCTCCAAAAGAAAAAACCCCGATCCGCTTGCGCGAATCGGGGTGGTCCGGGGTGTCAGGATTCTTAGGAGAGACCCTCACCGGCCCACGCGCGATCCGCGCGAGGGAGCCGATTGGTATTGCGGTTGAACCGCTGAAGGGAAAGGGTCATGGGTTGCCTATCTGAACCTTATCGGTCTCATTCACGGATCGTCAAGGGCCGATGGGGAAAGTTGGTTCCTGTTGCACTTGATGATGAAATGGTCGGGTTGGAGGCACGCATGAAAGCCCTGTTGAAGACCAAGCGAGAGGAAGGCATCTGGATGGGGGATGTCCCCATGCCGGAAGTGGGACCCAATGACGTGCTGATCCGCGTCCACAAGAGCGCCATCTGCGGCACGGACGTCCACATCTACAACTGGGACGAGTGGGCCCAGAAGACCATCCCCGTGCCCATGGTGGTGGGCCACGAGTACGTGGGCGTCATCGAGAAGGTGGGCGCCGAGGTGGAAGGTTACAGCGTGGGCGACCGCGTCAGCGGCGAGGGCCACATCACCTGCGGCCACTGCCGCAACTGCCGGGCGGGCAAGCGCCACCTCTGCCGCAACACTGTGGGCGTGGGCGTGAACCGCACGGGCTCCTTCGCGGAGTACCTATCCATTCCGGCCTTCAACGTGTTCAAGGTGCCTGACAACGTGCCCGATGACGTCGCGGCCATCTTCGATCCCTACGGCAACGCCGCCCATACGGCCCTCAGCTTTGACATGGTGGGTGAGGACGTGCTCATCACCGGCGCCGGCCCCATCGGCATCATGGCCGTGGCCATCGCCAAGCACGTGGGCGCCCGGCATGTGGTCATCACCGATGTGAACGAATACCGCCTGGATCTGGCCCGGAAGATGGGTGCCACGGTCGCAGTGAACCCCATGAAGAAGGCCCTGCCTGAGGTCATGAAGGACCTGGGCATGACCGAGGGCTTCGACGTGGGCCTGGAGATGAGCGGCAACCGCAATGCGTTTGAATCCATGCTGGAGGCCATGCACCACGGCGGCCGCATCGCCCTGCTGGGCATCCTCCCCGGTGACTGCGCCATCGACTGGAGCCAGGTGATCTTCAAGGGGCTGATCCTCAAGGGCATCTACGGCCGCGAGATGTTTGAGACCTGGTACAAGATGGCTGCCATGGTTCAGAGCGGCCTGGACATCACCCCCGTCATCACCCACCACTACAGCATCGATGAATTCCAGAAGGGCTTCGATGCCATGCGCAGCGGGCAATCGGGCAAGGTGATTCTGGATTGGGGCGTGAAGTAGCCCATTTCGCCGAGAGAACGTCAGCAAAATGCGGCCGAAGGGCCGCATTTTGTTAACTGCGCACGAGGTGCGCAGAACGCAACATGTTTGATCGGAACCTCAACGCAGAGGCTGGGGCTGGGGCACCGGCGGGAAGGCGGCTTCGGCCAGGGGCAGGCCGTCTTTGATGAGGGTGTCTGCGGCCAGGCCCTCGCCGCCAGGCTGCAGGTCGGTCCCGAGGCAGGCCAGGTAGTAGCCGTCGAATTTGGTGTTGAAGCGCTGCCGGGCGGGCCCGCGCTTTACAGGAACATCCTCGATGGGGCGCGTGACATAGGCCCGGTAGAGGAAAGGGTGACCCCAGGGCGCCTCGGGCACCTGGTCGAGATACTCGGGCACCAGATCTTGCGTGGAGAAGGGATACTCGCCTTTTTTCGTCTTGTAGCGGGTGAGCGCATCCGTGAGGCGCTTCATGGCGGCCCGCACCTGCTTCTGGCGGTCGGCCATGTCGCGGTTGACGAAGGCCTCGATGAGGTAGAGATCCCGCTTGGCCTGGGCGGCCGCTTCGGAATCCGGGTAGCGCTCCGTCAGCTGCTTCATCATGGCCCGTGCTTCCAGGCTTCGGCCTTCGAGGTTGAGCTTGCGGGACTCCTCGTAGAGGTTGGCCGGGAGCCTGGGATCTTCGGAGCTGCACCCCGCCAGCAGGGCCAGGAAGGCCAGGACAGTGGCAGATCGAACGCAGCTCATGGCCCGAACCATACCAGAGCGGAGGGCCGCGTTGAAGTAGCATGGAGGGAAGGGGGATGTCATGGCGGATAGACCGATGCTGGTGGGCATCGTGGGGGGCTCCGGCAGCGGCAAGACCTCCGTGGCCGCTGAACTGGTGAAACGCCTCAAGAAGAAGAGCGTCGCCACCATGCTGCTGGACATGGACGCCTACTATGCCCCTTTGGAAGTGGTGAAGGGCCGCTTCGGCAGCCGTCCCGTGAACTGGGACCATCCCCACGCCTTCGATCTGGAGCTCATGGCCGCCCATCTGGGGGCCCTGCACGAGGGTGAATCCATCCGCAAGCCGCGCTACGACTTCACCCAGTCCGACCGCACAGGCTGGGAAGAGCCTGTGCCGCCCGGCCAGGTGGTGATCCTGGAGGGCCTGCTGCTCTTCGCCCTCAAGGAGCTTCGCGACCAGTTGGACGTGAAGATCTTCGTGGATACGGACGCCGACATCCGCATCCTGCGCCGCATCCGCCGCGACACCCACGAGCGGGGCCGCAGCCTGGAAAGCGTCATGGATCAGTACGAGAACAGCGTGCGGCCCATGCATCTCGAATTCGTCGAGCCCAGCAAGCGCTGGGCCGACCTCATCGTCCCCACGGGTGTGGAGAACCGCACCGCCCTGGACGTGATCATCCACCACATCTGCAGCCGCGTGCTCGGCCAGGAGGGACTCCCCCGTGTTTGAAAGCGGACCCCATCTCGACGCTTCCACCTTCCAGGCCCTCGATCCCACCCAGGTGCAAATCCTCGACGTGCGTGAGCAGTGGGAGTTCGACAAGGCCCGCATTCCCGGTGCCGTATTGATCCCCCTGGGCGAATTGGTGGAACGGGTCAAGGAACTGGACTCCACCAAGCCTGTGGCCGCCTACTGCCACCACGGCATGCGCAGCCTGCAAGCCCTGCATTTCCTCCGGGGCATGGGCTTCAAGGATCTGGCCCACCTCTCCGGCGGCATCGACGCCTATAGCCGGCTGGATCCCTCCGTGCCGAGGTATTGATGCGCCTGCTGCACGCCCAGCCAGAGGGTTTTGACCCTGCCACGCCCTGGCCCCAGGAATCCGAAAGCATCCGCCAGGATTCCCGGCTCTTTCGGCAGGTGGTGGCCCAGCGGCGCAGCCCGCATACGGGGCGGGAGCATGCCTTCTACCGGTTGCTGGGGCCGGACTGGGTGAACGTGGTGGCCTTCAACCGCGCTGGCGAGTTGCTGCTGGTGGAGCAGTTCCGCCACGGCATCGACCAGGCCACGCTGGAAATCCCCGGGGGCGGCTGCGATGCGGGGGAGGATCCCGCCGAGGCCGCCCGCCGGGAACTCCGCGAGGAAACGGGGTTCGTGTCGCAGCGCTGGGTGACCCTGGGCAGCTGCACCCCCAATCCCGCCACCCAGAACAACCGCTGCCACAGCTTCCTGGCCCTGGACTGCGAACCGGAGGGGGCCCTCGAGCTGGATCCGGCCGAGGAACTCCGGGTCTGGGCCACGTCCTGGCCCGAGTGGATGGAGCGCATGCGCCGCGGCGAAATCCAGCACGCCCTGGTGCTCACCGCCTTCCAGTTCCTCAGTCTGTGGGAAGGCTGGCCGGAGCTGCAGCGACGTCTGGAGGCCTGAGATGATCCGTGCGGCGGTCCTCCTATCTGTGGGCACGGCCCTGCTCGCCCAGGCAGCGGTGTCCGGAGTCGCGACGGCCACCGTGCCCGAGGTACCGCCCTGCCAGATCGCCGGGATTCCTAATGCGCGTTTTGAAGCGGATCTGGCCAGCGCCGTGGCGGCCCTGGCGCCCGCCGAGCGCAAGCCCTTCTTCAAGGCCCTGCGCGCCAAGCAGAGGGAGCTGAACCACCGCATCCTGGAAGTGGAACGGGGCCTTCATGAAGCCCAATCCCTGCGCAACACCCTGGAGCGGGAGCACTCGCCCAATCTGCCGCAGGGCCAGGCCCTGGTGGATGGCCAGGCCAACCTGCTGGAGGCCTTTCGGGAGATGGACAAGGTCATCGCCCGCACGCGGTGGGCTGAGGATTCCCTGAAACTGGACGCCGATGAACTGAAGGTGGATCTCTATGGCGGGTTTCAGTTCTCCAGCCTCTTCAGCGAGCCAGATCAGCAGAAGGGATCATTCTTCTCAAAATCCCGGCCCTTCGTGGCCCTGGACATCCGCCAGACCTTCCGGCGCCCCGCCCAGGACACCTGGTGGGAATTGTTCAGCACCCTGGCCTTCCAGTCCTCCAGTTTTGAAACATCAGAGACCTTGAACGTGATCACCTCCAGTGGTCATTTCCACGGGGAGGTGGGTCTCTGGTGGATGCAGACCCTCACCGAGCGGGTGAGCTGGGGCGTGGTGGGCACCGCGGGCGTGGTGGGGTTCAGCCAGCCCGTCACCCAGTCCGACCTCACCGGCACCTCCCGGGATGAATTCCGCAACCGCTTCAAGATCGGCGTCACCACCCGCCAGGAAGAGGGGGCCTTCAAGGGCTCTTTTGCGGAGTGGTCCTACCTGCGGGACCCCCTGTTCCGCTACCAGGACCGCATCTACATGCGGGGGCGTGTGGTGCTCACGCAGTTCGGCTCCCAGGGCGCCAGCGGCGACTTCTACATGGAAGGTTCCGTGAACAAGGGCGGCCACGGGAAGGATGAGGCCGTGGTGCTCATGGGCTTCCGTCTGAGCACGGTGGCCTTCTTCCGGAGCCTGGGCGGCGGTGCCAAGCCTTGAGCCCGGGGAGATGCAGGGGTTAGTCTGAAAGCCTGATCCCGCTGAGGAGTGCCCCATGGCCAGTGAATGCTCGTTTGATGTCGTCTGCAAAGTGGACCTGGATGAGGTCAAGAACGCCTTGGCCCAGGCCATGAAGGAAATCGGCCAGCGTTACGACTTCAAGGGCTCGGTCTCCAAGATCGAACTGAAGGACGACAAGGTGCTGGTGCTCACCAGTGATGACGAGGTGAAGCTCAAGGCCGTCATCGACGTGCTGCAGACCAAGCTGCACAAGCGCGGCGTCAGCATCCGCAGCATGGAATACGGCAAGATCGAGCCCGCCGCCAAAGGCACCGTGCGCCAGGAGGTGACCATCCAGCAGGGCATCCCTGTCGAGAAGGCCAAGGGCCTCATCAAGGCCGTGAAGGATGCCAAGATCAAGGTTCAGGCCAGCATCCAGGGCGATCAACTGCGTGTGAGCGGCAAGAGCCGCGACGACCTGCAGGAAGTCATCGCCCTCTTCAAGAAGGACGATCAGGGTTTGGACCTGCAGTTCACGAATTACCGAGGATGATTTGAGCCGACTGGACCTCGCCCGTTACTTCTTGCCCATCGCCCCCAAATTGGCGGGCGTGGAGGCGGAGCTGCAGCGCATCCTGCAAAGCGATGTGGAGGTGGTCGAGAAGCTGGCCGATCATGTGCGGGGCGGGCAGGGCAAGCGTCTGCGGCCGGCCCTGGTGATGCTCTCTTCGCGTTTTTGCGGTGTGCAG
Source organism: Geothrix sp. PMB-07 (assembly GCF_030758935.1). NCBI lineage: Bacteria > Pseudomonadati > Acidobacteriota > Holophagae > Holophagales > Holophagaceae > Geothrix > Geothrix sp. PMB-07. The sequence goes on along the minus strand of NZ_CP132333.1, from coordinate 2,107,266 downwards.
AACGACGATGATGTCCGCTTCGGGGCTGTGTTCGAGTTAATTCACACCGCCACCCTGGTGCACGACGATGTCATTGACCACGCCCAGCTCCGCCGGGGCATGCCCACCCTCAACCGGCTCTGGGGCAATACGCTCACGGTGCTTTTTGGCGACGTTCTTTACCTGGTTGCGATGGGCGAGGCCATCGCCTGCCGCAGCTGGCGAATGATGGAGATTTTCGCTGAAGTCACCACGAGGATGATCGAGGGCGAGCTCATTCAGAACGATGTGCTCTTCAAGCTCGACACCAGCCGCAAGGACTACTTCGACATCCAGGAGCGCAAGACAGCCCTGCTGTTCAGCGGCTGCACCGAGACCGGCGCAGTGCTGACCGGCCGCAGCGTGGCGGATTGCGTGGCCATGCGGGGCTATGGACTGGAAGTTGGCCGCGCCTTCCAGCTCATCGATGACCTGCTGGATTACACCGCCACCAGCGACCAGCTGGGTAAGCCCGCCTTCAGCGATCTGCGCGAAGGCAAGCTGACCCTGCCCATGCTCACCTTGCTGGAGAAGGCGCCCGACGAAGTTAGGCCCATGATCCGCACCATCTGGGATCGCGGCGAGGAAGTGCCCATTCCCGAAGCGGAAGAGGTCAAACTCCGGGCCCTCATCGAGAAGCACCAGGCCCTGGCGGAGACCCGCGAGCTGGCCCTCACGGCCTCCCGCAATGCCGTGGCTCACATCAACGGCATGACCGGCGATGGGGCCACAGGCGAGTTGCTCCGCGATATCCCCGAGGCACTGCTGTCACGCAGCATGTGATGGTTCAGAGTTCCGCTTCGCCCAGGCGCAAGTCGAAGGGGATGCCCGCCCGCTTGCAGGAGGCGATAAAGGATTCCTTGTCGGGGCACTTCAGGTAGGCCTCCATGGGCTCCACCTTCTTGGCCTGGATCAGGTCGATGATGGCGTCGTTCATGAGGCGCTGGCCATAGCTGCGGCCCGTCTGCATGGCGCTGGCGATCTGGAAATTCTTGCCTTCGCGGATGAGGTTGGCGATGGCGGGGGTGATGAAGAGCGTTTCCAGGGCGGCCACGCGTCCGCCGCCGATGCGCTTGAAGAGCACTTGGCTGATCACGCACTTGAGGGAATCCGCCAGCATCACCCGGATCTGCTGCTGCCGGTCCGCGGGGAACTGGTCGACGATGCGGTCGATGGTGCCGATGGCGCTGCTGGTGTGCAGGGTGCCGAAGACCAGGTGGCCCGTCACCGCCGTTTCCAGGGCGATGGCGATGGTTTCCAGATCGCGCATCTCGCCCACCAGCACCACGTCGGGATCCTCGCGCAGGGCCGCCCGCAGGCCCGTCTTGAAGCTGTCCGTGTGGGTGCCCACCTCCCGCTGGTTCACCAGGCAGCCTTTGCGTGGATGCACGAACTCGATGGGATCCTCGATGGTGAGGATGTGATCCTTCCGTTTCTGGTTGGCGATATCGACGATGGCCGCCAGGGTGGTGGACTTGCCGCTGCCGGTGGGGCCGGTCACCAGCACCAGGCCTTTGGCCAGGGTGGCCAACCGGCGCACGGGATCAGGCAGGCCCAGGCGGTCGGGATCGGGCAGCTGGTTGGGGATGACCCGGCAGACCAGGCCAGGGCCTACGCGGTCGTGGAAGAAGTTCACGCGGAGGCGGCAGCCGCCGGCCTCGTAGGCATAGGCGAAATCCGCATCGTTGTGTTCCTCGAAGCGCTGCCAGACCGCTGGCGTGGCCAGGGATTCCATCATCTCCAGCAGGGTCGAGGCGTCCATGGGGCCGAACCCATCCAGCTCTTTCATGTCGCCGTGGATGCGCGCCAGGGGTGGTTCGTGGGTGGTGCAGTGCAGGTCTGAACCCTTGCGCTCCAACAGGGCCGCAAACAGCTTCTCGGCGAGGGGATGGCTGTGGGAACGGGGCGGCCGTGGCAGCGGACGCGTTGGCTCCGGTGCGGGATGCCTTGGCTCCGGGGCAACAGGGCGGGGCGTTTCCGTGGGAATGGGCTCGGCAGCCGCCGCAGGGGCGGGTGTCGGGGAGAGCTGAACCTTCGGGCCGGGGGCCGCTTCCACTGGGGTTGGAGCCTTGGGCGCAGGCGCGGTCGAGAGACCTTGGTGCTCCGCCAGGATCTGCGGCGTGTCCATGTAGCGGCTCAGCTTGATGCGAAAGCTCTGGCCGGAGAGGTCGTAGTCGAATTCCGCCGCGCCATCCTTTTGCCAGGTGGCCTTGAGCTCCGCAGGCACCACGTCCCCGGCAAGAACGTCCACCATCACCGCGGGCAGGGGATTGGGCAGCAGGTCCACAGTCTCCCCGGATTTCAGCTCCAGCCGGGGCTTCCGGTCGGCTTTCAGTTCCAGACGGCTGCCGGCTCGGGCGATGACGTGGGTGAGCAGACGGTCTAACTGGGCCATGGCAGCGTCTCCGGTCTGACCAAGGATGCCACGAGGCCCGGCGCAGGAGGCCAGGTGATTGGGGGTTCGGGCTTGGCCTTCTGGCCGCTAGACTGGAGGAAACCACCTTTCCTGGAGTGAGCATGAATATCCACGAGTACCAAGCCAAGGAACTGCTTCGGATCTACAAAGTGGCCACCCCGGATGGGAAGGTGGCCCAGGATGCCGAAGAGGCCCGCATGATCACCAAGGAGTACGGTGGCGCCAGCGTGGTGAAGGCCCAGATCCACGCCGGTGGCCGCGGCAAGGGCGGCGGCGTGAAATTCGCGACCGACCCCGACAAGGCGGCGGAGCTCTTCAAGTCCATCTTCGGCATGCAGCTCGTCACCAAGCAGACCGGCGCCGAGGGCCGGAAGGTGCGCACGGTCTTCATCTCGAAGCCTGTGGACATCGCGCGTGAGCTCTACCTGAGTTTCCTGGTGGACCGCGGTTCCAGCCGCGTGACGGTGCTGGCCTCCACAGAAGGCGGCGTGGAGATCGAGGAAGTGGCCGAGAAGACCCCTGAGAAGATCGTGAAGATCGCCATCGACCCGGCCCTGGGCCTCGCCGGCTTCCAGGCCCGCCAGGTGGCCTTCGCCCTGGGCCTCGAGGGCGATGCCTTCAAGAAAGGCGTGGTCTTCCTCCAGAACCTCTACAAGCTCTTCGTGGAGAAGGACTGCTCCATGGTGGAGATCAACCCCCTGGTGATCACCAAAGATGGTGACGTGACGGCCCTCGACGCCAAGATCGGCTTCGACGACAACGCCCTCTTCCGCCATCCCGATGTCCTGGCCTACCGCGACCTCAACGAAGAGGCCGAGGAGGAAGTGGAAGCCAGCAAGTTCAACCTGAACTTCATCAAGCTGGATGGCCAGATCGGCTGCATGGTCAACGGCGCGGGCCTGGCCATGGGCACCATGGACATCATCAAGTACCACGGCGGGTCTCCGGCCAACTTCCTGGATGTCGGCGGCGGAGCCACCGAGGATGCGGTGAAGAACGCCTTCCGCATCATCCTGCAGGATCCGGCCGTGAAGGCGGTGCTGGTGAACATCTTCGGCGGCATCATGCGCTGCGACATCGTGGCGGCGGGCATCGTGAAGGCCGCGAAGGAGATCGGCATCAAGGTACCCGTGGTGGTGCGCCTGGAAGGCACCAACGTCGAAGAGGGCAAGCAGATCCTCGCGGACAGCGGCCTGAACCTCATCGTCGCCAAGGATCTGAAGCACGCCGCCGAGAAGGTGGTTGCCTCCATCAGTTAATGCTGTCCGGGGGTTCCGCGCTGCGCGCACACCCCCGGGCCCCCAGGATGAGTGCGCGGGAGACCCGCACCCTCATCCCACCCGCGAAACCGGAATTCGAATCCAGAGAGGTATGACATGGCTGTTCTCGTGGGCAACCACACCAAATTGATCGTTCAGGGCATCACTGGCCGCGAAGGCCTCTTTCATGCCAAGGGCTCGCGCGACTACGGCACGAACGTGGTCGGTGGAGTGACTCCCGGCAAGGGCGGTACCGAGATCGAAGGCTTCCCCGTGTTCAACACGGTGAAGGAAGCCGTCGCCAAGACCGGTGCCAACGCCACCATGATCTTCGTGCCTCCCGTGGGCGCGGCGGATGCCATCCTCGAGGCCCTGGAAGCGGGCATCGAGCTCATCGTGTGCATCACCGAGGGCATTCCCGTCCTCGACATGGTGAAGGTCAAGCGCGTCCTGCCCGACTATCCCAAAAGCCGCCTCATCGGCCCCAACTGTCCCGGCATCATCAGCCCTGGTCTGGCCAAGATCGGCATCATGCCCGGCCGCATCCACAAGCAGGGCCACGTGGGCGTCGTCAGCCGCTCCGGCACCCTCACCTATGAAGCCGTGGGCCAGCTCACCGCGCTGGGCATCGGCCAGAGCACCTGCATCGGCATCGGCGGCGATCCCGTCAACGGCACCAGCCACATCGATGCCCTGCGCCTGTTCCAGGACGATCCTGACACGCACGCCATCATCATGATTGGCGAGATCGGCGGCAGCGCCGAGGAGGAAGCCGCCGAGTTCGTGAAGGCCTACGTCACCAAGCCAGTGGTGGCCTTCATTGCCGGTCAGACGGCCCCTCCGGGGCGCCGCATGGGCCACGCCGGCGCCATCATCTCCGGGGGCAAGGGCACCGCCGCCGAGAAGATGAAGGCTCTCACCGCCGCGGGCATCACCGTGGTGCAGAGCCCCGCCGACATGGGCAAGGCCCTGGCCGAGCGCCTCAAAGGCTGAATCAGCTCCACCTCTTTGAACGGCCTCTCCGGAGGCCGTTTTTTCATGGCGCTGGCCACAGATCGGGCCTTTCCCCGCGCAGGCATTCCCTTCATCATGCTGTCATGACGCCCAGTACAGATCTTCGATCCGACGCCCGCCGGGTGGCGTTTCTGCGGATCCTCCGCCGCTTTCACGCCTGGGTGGGCCTGACGGGAGCTACCTTCGGCCTGCTGTTCGGCGTGACCGGATTCCTCATGAGCCATCGCGCGGTCATGAAGATCGAAGCGGGGCAGGTGGAGGAGCACAAGGTTCAGATCGAACTGGACCAGCCCCCGCCCACCATCGAAGCCCTGGCCCATGCCCTTTCCGCCAAGTTTGGCGTTCCCCTGTCGCGTATGCGCTGGCGGGTGCAGGCACCCAAGGCCGCGCGCTTCGGAGGCCAACAAGTGACCGCTGCGCCTCAATGGATGGTGATGGTGAGCGGCCATGCCCACTTTGCGCGGGCCACCTACCTTCCGGGCAACCGCACAGTGGATCTGGAACGCAGCGACGCCAACCTCATCGAGGCCCTGGAACGCATGCACAAGGCCGAAGCGGGGCAGGCGGGCCTGATTCTTCTGACCGATTGTTTTGCCGGGGCGCTGGTCTTCATGACCCTGAGCGGTACCCTGCTGTGGACGCGGCTGGCCGGGCCGCGCCTGTTGGCCCTGGGCCTGGCGTCGGCGGGGCTGCTGGCCCTCATCCTCGTCGCCTCCCGGGCCTGGTAGCCGCCATGCTGATCTCCCGCGAGATGGTGCTGGATCAGGACATTGGCCTCAATGCCGCGCTGTTCGGCGGTGACATGATGGCCCGCATGGACAAGGTGGCTGGCATCGCGGCCTCGCTGCTTTCCCGCAACCGCCGTTTCCTCACGGTGAAGGTATCGGAACTGCTCTTCCACAGCCCCGTGCGGGCTGGGGAGATCATCGAATTCCACATCGCCATCGCCCGCCAAGGCCACACCAGCCTCACCTTGCAGATCCAGGTCGAGGTCTACGATCCCCGCTCGGATGCGCGCCGTGATGTCACCAGCGGAGAATTCGTCATGGTGGCCGTGGATGCCGACCTGCGCCCGGAGCCCGTCCTGTGGAAACCGGACATGGTCCGCGCCGCCGAGGAAGCCCACCGGACCCGCATGGGATTCCGGGCGGACCGGTCCTGATCCGTTATCCTGGAGGCATGACAGATCTGATCAAGGCCCACCTGGACCATCGTCGCGTGTGGCGGGATTTCGATTACTGCTATCCCGTCATCTCCCGGCGCAGCCGCGGCGTGAGCCTGGGGGTGAACCTCAACCCCGACAAAGTGTGCAATTTTGACTGTGTGTACTGCGAGGTGGATCGCCTTGCGCCGCCCAAGCGGAAGGATCTGGACCTCGACCAGCTGGACCGGGAGTTGGCCACCCTGCTGGACCTCACGATCAGCGGGGAAATCTACGAGATCCCCCCCTTCAACTCTGCAAGGCCCGAGCACCGGCGCTTGAACGACATCGCCTTCAGTGGAGACGGAGAACCCACCACCGCGCGCGAATTCCCCGAGGTGGTGGCGCGGGTGGCCCGACTCAAGGTCCAACGGAGCCTCGAGCTGGTGAAACTCGTCCTCATCACCGATTCCAGCCGCCTTCAGGCACCGGAAGTGGTCAGGGGTTTGGATACCCTCATGGCCCATGAAGGCGAGATCTGGGCGAAGCTCGACGCCGGCACCGAGGACTACTACCGCGAAATCTGCCGCAGCAAGGTCCCCTTCGAGCGGATTCTCGACAACCTGCTGGCCACCTCCCGGCGCTGGCCCATGGTCATCCAGACCCTGTTCCTCGAATGGAAGGGGCGGGGGCCCGACAACGCGGAGTTCGAGGCCTACTGCCAACGCCTGGAGCACCTCCAGCGGGAGGGTGGGCAGCTGCAGGCGGTGCAACTCTACACCGTGGCACGCCCCACGCCCGAGCCGGAGGCCCGGCCCCTGCGGCGCCTGGAAATGGATGCCATCGCTGCCAACCTGCGGAGCCGCATCCCCAGCCTGCCCGTGGAGGTCTACTACGGCCCGGAGGAATGGGCTTGATGCGTTCGTCCGTTCCAGGCGGGGCCCTGGGCCTGGCTCTGTTGATGGGCCTGACCCTGGGCATCTTCGGCTGCCGCGCCAAACCCAAACCGGCACCACCGGCCCCCATCACCCTCAGCCTGGTCGCCGTCGGCGACATCATGATGCACCAGGATGTGAAGGCAGCCGCGACCAGGGATCTCGCCGGGTTTCCGGCCCTCTGGGCCGACCTGGTGCCCCTGTTCCAGGGAGCTGATCTGGCCTTCGGCAACCTGGAAACACCGGTGGCGCCCGCGACAGGACGGCCTGGAGTCCCCTTCCAATTCAACGCCCCGGAAACCCTTCCCTCGGCCCTCAGGGCCAGCGGTTTCACGGTGCTGTCCACGGCCAACAACCACGCCTTCGACCAGGGCGCCAAAGGTGTGCGGGAAACCCTGGAGCGGCTCCACGCCGAGCGGCTGGTGGCGGTGGGCAGCGGCCTGGATCAGGCCCAGGCGGAGAGCCTCCAGATTGTCGAAAGGCAGGGTGTGCGCGTAGCCTTCCTTGGCTTCACCGACATCTTCAACCTGGATCTCAACCATCGCGCCACGGAGCCCTGGGTGCGTCCCCTGGACCTGGAGCCTGCCCTGCAGGCCGTGCGCGAGGCCCGCACCAGGGCAGAGTTGGTGGTGGTCAGCATCCACTGGGGCAACGAATACCAGCACCAGCCGACCAAGCGTCAGAAGGACATCGCCCAGGCTCTCGTGGCAGCAGGTTGTGACGTGCTGTTGGGCCACCATCCCCATGTCCTGCAGCCCATGGAACTGCTGGACGTGGAGGGCCGGAAGGCCCTCGTGGCCTATTCCCTGGGGAATTTCATCAGCAACCAGGACCGCATGTACCGGGCGGATCTCTTCCCCGTGGCTGGGGGCGATAGCCGGGATGGCGCCGCGCTGAAGGTGCGCTTTGAGGGGCGGCGCCAAGCCGATGGCCGCGTCCACATGGGCCTGGCTCAAGTCGAAACAGAACCCCTCTGGACTGAGAACAACTGGGGTGCCTCCTCCGGTCAGCGGAGCATCCGCGTCATCCGGGTGGCCTCGGCCGAAGCCCGCGTTCGGGCAGAGCTGGATCACCTGAACGAGCCTCGGGTCGGGGCGCCACCCCCGCTGGATGACGCGACACGGCGAAAGGTGATTCTGGAGAAGCAGGAGTACCTGCGGACCTTGCTCCTCCGCCGCCAGCGGATCGCCAACATCCTGGGAGAAGCCTTCGTGCTCCAAGGAATCCCGGCCCCAGTCGGCACCCAAGCCCATTAGACTGAAGCCGAGGAGCCCAGCCTCATGGGAACGGAGTCCCTGAAGCACAGCGAAGGACGAACCATCCGGCTTTGGCTTTGGCTCCTTTCCGGTTTCTATCTGGCAGTGGGTTTGTCCGGCTGGCTCCCTTTGGGATGGCGCGCGGCAGACAGTGGGGTGCTCTACCTGGCCTACCTGGGCGCCAAGAGCGTCATCGAATGCCTGCTCGTGTTCTGGGCGGCCCAGCGCCTCGGTCTCAACCCGAGGTTGCGACGATCCTTGCGCATCACCGGCTGTGCCTTCGCCCTGAGCGCCTTCAATGCCCTTTGGCTCATTCCCAGCGAGGCCGGGTGGCTCCGGCCGGCGTCCGCCTCCCTGGCGGCCCTGGTGGCCTTCTCCACCTACCTCCTGGGGCTGGCGGGCATTCTCTGGATGCCCACTCGAAAGACACGTCAGTCCGCATGGTGGGAGTTTCTCTTCGACCTGGCCGCCGCAGTGATGGGCCTGTCGGTGGCCCTGGCCCTGGTGATCACCATGCCTCAGGTGGTGGCCGCGGCGGATCCGGTCACCCGGACCTACAACCTGGCGTATGGAGGGGCCCAGACCCTCATGCTCATCGGACTGAATGTCCTGGTGCTGCGGGGGGCCGCCCACCCGAGCCGCCGCGCCTTCTGGCTCTTCGTCACCATGGTGTTCCTGAACCTCTTCACGCTGGTGGTGTACCAGTTGGAATCATCAGGCGGAACGAAGGCGGCATATCCCTTTGGGGATTTGTTGAATGGATTGACTTCGGTATGCACCCTCTGGACCGCGGCAGCCTTCCGGTTCGATCCCATTCGCGAAGACGACCAGGCCCCGGGGCCGGACTGGTTCTCCACCTTCAACCCGCTGCCGCTGATGGCCACCGCGGGCATCGCCCTGCTGCTGCTCTACGGAGCCTTTGTCCCCGGCAGCTGGAACCTTCGCCTGCTGGTTCCGGTCATGGTTCTCCAGGTGGTTTTCATCCTGGCCCGGCTCTTCCTCACCTCCAGGGAGAACGCGCGGCTTCACCGGGAGGAGGCTCTCCACCATAAACAAAGGCAGGAGGAAAAGGTGGCTGCGGTACGGCGCCTGGCGGGTGGCATGGCCCACTGGTACAACAACCTGCTGACAGCCGTCGTGGGCCGGGCCGAAATGGGCTCGGCCACCACGGGCCTTGATCCCTCACTCCGGGAGGGTTTCAAGGTCATCCTTGAAGCTGCTGACCGCGCCGGACGTCTCACCCATCAGCTCCTGTCCTATGGAGGCGGGTCCTTCCTCTCCCTCCAAGATTGCGAGCTCGGTGAAGCCGTGCGCTGCATGGGTGATCGCCTGGTGCCCACCCTGCCTTCAAACATCTCCCTCCAGGTAGCCACCGGGAACGATCCCCTGCTGGTTCCGGTGGACCTGCCCCGTTTGGAATCCGTGGTGCGCGAACTGGCGATGAATGCAGTGGCAGCCATGCCCCAGGGCGGCAACCTCCGGATCACCGCCCGTCAGGAGCAGGTCCGGATTCCCATGGAGGCCTGTCCGCTGCCGGTGGGGAAGGGCGCCCGCGCGGTGATCGAGGTGGTCGATACGGGTATCGGCATCCCCCCGCACCAGGTGGCCCTCCTTTTTGATCCATTCTTCACCACCCAGCCCATGCACGCCGCGGCGGGGCTGGGCCTGGCCGAGGTGTTCGGCGTGGTGGCGGAGCATGGCGGCGGTCTTACCGTTCAGAGCACACCGGGGCTGGGCACCCGTTTTGCCATCTACCTTCCGCTGAAAGGCTGAGGCGAAGCGAAGGCCTTAGGCCAGTCCCAGCTCTTCCCGGTGGGCATGCAGCGTGGCGATGATGCGAGCCAGATGTTCCTCTTCGGTACCACCCGCCGCCTCCACGAGCATCCGCAGGCCCTCGGCCACTTCGTGACGGTCCACGCCCGCGGCGAAGGCCTTGTCCTTCAGCTTCTTCTTCACGCTCTTGGGCTCCAGCCCCTCGGTGCGAGTGGGACGTACCAGGGCACAGGCCATGACGAAGCCGGTGATTTCGTCGGAAGCCAGCAGGGCCTTGTCCAGCAGGCTGTCATAATCGACGCCCCAGCGGGTGTAGTGGGCACTGATGGCGTGGGCCAGCTCCTCTTCGCCGCGCTCCCGCAGCCAGGCCACGATGCGCTTGGGGTGCTCCTCCGGCCAGCGATCGTAGTCCGCATCGTGCAGCAGGCCCGCCAATCCGAAGCGTTCCACATCCTGGCCCAGGTGCACGGCCAGATCCCTCATGACCAGCTCGACGGCCCGCGCATGGATGCGCAGCTTGTCGGAGGGCGTCCATTCGCAGAGCAGCGGCCAGGCTTCGTCGCGGGTCAGCATGGGCGGCCTCAGAGGATGATTCAGGGAACGATGACGGTGGATTTCGGCGGGCCGGGTTCGGGGTCGCCAGAGTACCGGACCGCTTCGAGGAAGAGGCCCGAGGCTGGCGCGGCCTTGGCGCCCCAGTAGAGGTTGGCCGCTTCGGTGGGATTGCGGAGATCTTCCATGACGCGGCGGGGTTCTTCCTCCCCGAGGGCGCAAGCCACGGCCGCACCCACCATGCGCCGCACCTGGCGCCGGAAGAAGTGGGTGGCGCGGACTCGCAGCAGGAGGAGGGAACCGCTCTCCACCAGCTCACAGCGGAGGATGCGGGAGCGGCCATCTTCTTCCGTATCCAGGTCGGCAAAGGAAGACAGTTCCCAGTCACCCGCGAAAGAAGACCAGGCCTGGTTCAGGCGGTCGAGATCCAGGCTGCGCTTCACCCACCAGATCCAGGGCTTGGCGAAGGCGCTGCGGCGGCGGCTGATCTGATAGAGGTAGATCCGGTCCACCGCATCATGCCGCGCGTGGAAGCGGGGCGGGCAACTGCGCACATCCCGGATGGCGATGTCCTGGGGCAGGGCGGTGTCGAGCATCCGCCGCAGTTCGCCGGGCCTGGGCGCGCCCTTGGCCTCCAGATGCAGGTGCGCCACCTGGCCCAGGGCGTGGACGCCGGCATCGGTTCTGCCCGCGCCGCCGAGGTAGACCAGGCGCAAACCCGCTTCGTGGATGACATGTTCAAGGCTGCCGGCGACCGTGCGCACCCCTTCGCGGGACTGCTTGGCGCCCTGTTTCTGCCAGCCCTGGAAACGGCTGCCATCGTATTCGATCAACAGCCGGAAAGCGGCCGGGGGGGCGGGTTTCAGGGCCATGTCAGGGTGCGATGACGGCCTTGACCGCATCGATCAGGGTGGCGGGGTCGTGGATCGGCTTGGCTATGTAGCCTTCGGCGCCCGTGAGTTCCAGGTACTTTTCGCGGTCGCCGAACATGGCGTGGGCCGTGGCGAGCAGCACCGGAATGTGGCGCGTGATTTCATCCTTCTTCAGGAGCTGGGTGATGAAGATGCCATCGACCTTACGCCCTTCGTAGTTGGATCTGGAAAGGCTCACATCCATGATGATGGCCAGCAGATCGGCCTCATGGGCGAGGCGAAGGATCTCATCCACTTCTTCAGAGACCAGCACTTCGTACCCGCCTTTTTTGACGAGCACGGTCTGGATGAATTTCACATTGATGGGATCGTCCTCCACCAGGAGGATGCGGTTGGACATGAACGCCTCGGTCCTTCCAGACTATCGTTTCCTACCTGTAACTGCCAATTCTTTGCTGCGTTTCCAAACGATCCAGCAGGTCGTCTGGTACCTGAAGCCCCCCCCTGCCACGGCCGAGCCGAAGGCCCGGTTTGTTCCCCCCGTGGTAGTCGCTGCCGCCGGTGACCACCATGCCCAGTTTCGCGGCCAAGGTCACAAAGTACTTCTGCTCGGCCGCACGGTATTCACCGTAGTAGCCTTCGAGGCCCTCCAGCCCCTCGCGCTGCAGCTCGGCCATGGCCTGTTCCCAGCGGAAACCGCCGCCGGCGAAACGGCCCGGATGAGCCACCACGGGCACGCCTCCGGCCTCGCGGATCCAGAGGGAGGCTTCGGCAGGGCTCAGTTCCTCCCGGGGGACGAACCCCGGGCAATCATCGCCGATGAGCCGTGTGAAGGCTTCCTGGGGACGGCGCACGAAGCCCCGTGCCGCAAGGGCCTTGGCGAAGTGCACCCGGGAGAGCAGGGGGGAATCCGCCTGGGCCTGGACATCCTCGTAGGTGACAGGGCAACCCAGCTCAGCCAGCCGCAGAATCATCCGCCGGTTCCGGTCATCCCGCCGCCCGCGAAGCTCCACCAGGCGGGCTTGGAACCGGGCATTGGCCGGATCGACCAGCAGGCCGAGCACGTGCAATGACTGATTCAGAAACCGGCAGCTGAGCTCGGTGCCCACCAGCAGGCGCACCTTCACCCGGGGCTGCATGGCCAGGAAACCAGGTATGCCGGCGAGGGTGTCGTGGTCCGTGAGGCAAAGGGCCGATAGCCGTGCCTCGTCTCCGAGCAGAGCCAGCCCTTCGGACGTATCCGTTCCATCCGAGTGGAGGGTATGGCAGTGGAGGTCGATCATCGTGGCGTCAGTTCTTTGTTGGCCCTGTAAAGGTTCGCCAACAGCACGGCTACGGCCTGGAAGAGGTCCGGTGGGATGAGTCGGTGCAGATCGAGGGGTTCCAGGGCCGCCAGCAGGTCAGGGTCCTTAGAGACGGACACCCCGTGCTGTTTGGCCAGCTCCAGGATGCGCTCGGCCAGAAGCCCCTGGCCCTTGGCAACAAGTCTCGGGGCGGCGTCCTGGAAAGGAGCCTCCGGCCGGTACCGCAAAGCGACAGCGTGGGAACGGGTGGATCCGGGACGGGCCGTGGGACGAGCCATGGGCCCTTATCGGCTGGAAACGTTACTGGACGAAATTCGCCGCGTTCTGGGCGTCGTCGGCGGGCTCATCCATGGCCAGTCGACGGAACAGCTTCACGTCGGCCAGGGACAGGATGCTCATGTAGGAGAAGCCGCTGAAGAACAGCCAGAGGAAGGGCACCGAGGCCCACTTGCGGATGTAGATGGCCACCAGCACCGCGCCGAAGTAGTAGATGGCGAAGCCCAGCTCCAGGAAGGTCATGAGGCTCTTGGGCACCTTGTAGGCCCGCTTCGTCACGGAATTGCCCTCGGCATCCACGCCATACTTCGGCGTGCGCTTGAATTCCTTGTCATCGGTAAAAAAACCTTCCAGCACGGCCTTGGCCTGGTTCAGGGCGAGGCCAATGCCCAGGCCCATGAGGCCGGGGATGTACTTCAGGCGCCGCACCCAACCGGTGTTGTCCGTCAGTTCCTTCTGGGAGAGGCCGAAATAGAGGCCCACGCTCACGGCGTTCAGCAGGAAGAAGGGGCCATCGGTCAGCAGCAGGATGTGAACGGGCGTGCCGGCCCGGAAGATCATGGCGGGCACCATGATGATGGAGAGCACCACCATCAGCATGTAGTTGCAGTTGGCCGTCAGGTGGAACCAGCACTCCAGCTTGGTGTGCAGGCTCTCGTTGGACTTCCAGATGGTCTTCATGAGCTTGCGGATGACCTGGGCGTTGCCCTTGGCCCAGCGGTGCTGCTGGCTCTTGAAGGCGTTGACTTCCACGGGCAGCTCGGCGGGAACGACGAGGTCCTTCAGGTAGACGCCCTTCCAGCCCTTGAGCTGGGCGCGGTAGGACAGATCCGCATCCTCAGTGATGGTGTCGTGCTCCCAGCCACCCGCATCGGCGATGGCGGACACGCGCCACATGCCGGCAGTGCCGCTGAAGTTGAAGAAGGCCTTGGAGCGGTGGCGGGCGGTGTGCTCGAAGACGAAGTGGCCGTCGAGCAGGATGGCCTGGACCTGGGTCAGCAGGGAGAATTCGCGGTTCAGGTGGGCCCAGCAGCCCTGCACGAAAGCGACCTTCTCATTGGCGAAATGGGGCACGGCCTTGCGGAGGAAGTCGACCGTGGGCAGGAAGTCGGCGTCGAACATGGCCACCAGTTCACCCTTGGCGACCTTGAGGCCTTCGGAGAGGGCGCCAGCCTTGAAGCCGGTACGATCCGTCCGGTGCAGGTAGTGGATGTCGAAACCCAAAGCCTTGTAGCGGTCCACCACGGCGCTCGCCACCTTCACGGTGTCGTCCGTGGAGTCATCCAGCACCTGGATCTCGAGCTTCTCCTTGGGCCAGTCCATCTTCACGACGTAGTCCATGAGGCGCTCGATGACGTTCATCTCGTTGAACACGGCCAGCTGCACCGTGACCATCGGAAGGTAGTTCTCATCGCCCACGGGCTGAGGCACGTCCTTCTTGTGGCGATAGTAGAGCAGCAGCATCCAGAGGCGGTGCGCCCCGTAGATGCTCAGGATGGTGAGCAGGGTGAAGTAGGTGCCAAGCACGACGGTTTTGACGACTTCCATCACGGAACAAATCCCCCCATGGCCCGGGTCGGCGGGTCTGCTTTATTGTGTCAGCAGTTCTTGGAAATTCCATGAAAAACCTAACAATCTACCGTCACATCTCCGATGCGTCCGGTAGGATGGCAATCATGGGCGATCTCGACAACCTCAACCTCCCCAGCGCGATTGGCCGGTATCAGGTCATCCGGCTGCTGGGAACTGGGGCCATGGGCAGCGTGGTTCTGGCCGAGGATCCCCGGATCAAGCGCAAGGTGGCCATCAAGCTCATGCGGTTCGACTACGTGCGCACCGAAGCCGATAAGCATGAGTATCTGGCTCGTTTTCAGCGAGAAGCGGAAGTATCTGGCCTGCTGAACCACCCGGGTATCGTGGCCATCTACGACGTGGGAGAGGTGGAGGGGCTGGGGCCCTTTCTGGCCATGGAGTTCGTTCCAGGCAGGCCCCTGGACGGCATCCTCAAGGGCGATTCCCTCCTGAGCCTCAAGGAGAAGTTCCGGATCGCCGTGGGGCTGGCCGAAGCCCTGGATCACGCCCATGCCAAGGGCGTCGTACACCGGGACGTGAAACCTGGCAACGTCATGGTGGCCGAGGATGGGCGGGCCAAGCTCATGGATTTCGGCATCGCCAAACGGGAGGATGCCAGCCTCACACAGACCGGCACCTTCCTGGGAACCCCCAGCTACGCAAGCCCCGAACAGATCAAGGATGGCTCCGTCGACAACCGCTCGGACATCTTCAGCTTCGGTGTGCTGGTTTTCGAGCTCATGAGCGGGCAGTCGCCCTTTCCCGGAACGTCCATCAACACCATCCTCTACCGCATCGTGAACGAGCCCCCCATTGAGGTGCAGCCGCCCGTGGTGGGCCTCCTTCCTGAGGGCTGGCGGCGGGTCTTCGACCGCGTGCTCGCCAAGCAGCCCGCGGATCGCCACCCTTCCTGCACAGCTTTCGTGCGCGACCTTCTGGATGCCGTGGTGGAACTGGGCAAGGAGGATCGGCGCGAGTTGCTGGGCCTCATGGGCATGAGCCGGGATGCCACCATTCCCGAGATCACCTCCACCTCCTTCGACGAAACCATGGTGGTGGGGCGGTCCGAGGACAAGAAACCCAACCGGACCTGGCTGGTCGCCCTGGGCCTCGTCGCTGCCCTGTCCATGGGCTGGTGGCTGTTCCTGCGCGGGCCCAAGGGCACCCGACTCCAGATCAAATCTCAGCCTTCGGGGGCCGAGGTCTTCGTGAACGATCTGCCGGTGGGCCGCACACCCGTGAACCAGCCCCTGGTCCCCGGGGATCGGCTGCGACTCGAACTGAAGGGGTATCGCCCCGTGGCCTATGACCTCAAGGCCGGAGAGACGGCACCAGCTGAATTCCCCCTCCTGCCGATTGTGACGGAAGAGTTGGTGAACTCGACGCCAGCCGAAGCCACAGTGGTGCTCGATGAGAAGGCCATCGAGGGGCAAACGCCTTTGAAGGTCCAGTGGAACCAGGGTCAGCCGCACCGGCTGACCATCACCAAGGGGCGCCTGGGCTTTGCAGCGGATTTCGGTCCTGGCGAGACCCCCGGCGGACGGGCCTTCGAGTTGAAGGAAGCTGCCACCGCCGAGACCTTGCAGGAGCCGGCCCTGGACCCCAAAGCCCCCGGTGCGGTCAAGCTATCCGGCGGGTTCAGTGTGAAGGTGAAGGCCGATGGCAAAGATCTCGGCGAGCTGAGCCCCGGCGCCAAACTGCCCCTCGATCCGGGCCCGCACCAACTGGAGCTGTCGAGTGTGCGGCACCATTACAGGGATCGCCGCAGCGTCACCATCGCCGCGGGCCAAACGCTGGCGCTCACCCTTCCGGGGCTGGCCACGCTCACGGTGGAGACGTTCCCAGGCACAGGCAAGGTCTTCGTGGATGACCAGGACACGGGCATCGAAAGCGATGGCAGCAGTGTCCAGATCGCCCAGGGCCGTCATTCCATCACCGTCCGCGGCCCCAAGGGCATCAAGCATCAGACCGTGGACCTCACCGGTGACAAGACCCTCAAATTCCCGTTATAGACCTGAGGCGGAAGAGGTCAGGCTTTTCGTCCGGGCATTTTGCCTCGGGCCCGCAGAATGCCAATCACCATGGGGATGGCGAACATGGCCAGGAGGACGATGGATATCGTCGTGCTTGGGTCCTTGATGAGGGTGTTCAGCTTGAGCGTTGTGAGCGTGACGGCGCCGTAATAGAGCATGTCGCCAGCGATGGCGAAGGCCCATCCAGCCACGAAGCCATGCCCTGCGGCCAGGGCCACGGCCCGCCCCGACATGGGATCCAGGCCGAAGGCAACGAAGATGAAGGTGATGGGGCCCGCGCCCGTGCCCTTGAACAGCGCCAGGCTGCGCGCCATGGCGGCCTGCATGACGATCATGCCCTGGGCCAGTGCCGGGATCCGCGCTCCCAGCCGGACCAGCAGCCAGAGAATGGGCTCCAGGATCAGCGCCAGAATCACATCCGAGAGCAGGTACAACCCCGCCGTGATGGGCCAGGGCAGGCCTTTCGCCTGGGCGAGGAGGACGCCACCAGGAATGCCGCCCCCGAAGGGCAGGAGAAAGAGCATCAGCACAGGAAACATGATGGCGGCTGTCCGGGGCGACGCTCAGAGCGCGTTGGCTCAAGGCTGATTGGTTGGGGAGGAAGGATTCGAACCCTCGATACGCAGGATCAAAACCTGCTGCCTTACCACTTGGCTACTCCCCAAACGGAAACACAAGCATAGCGCGGCTTCAGCCATAGCCCAAGCCTGCGGTTCGGGACTCAGGGCTCAGGGATTGGGTTTGGGGGTGAAGCCGAACTCTTCGACACTGAGCAGATCAGGCCGAACCTGGGCGGCCTCGCCCCGTTCGATGCGGCTGATGGCGCGGTGCCCGGTGGCCGCTTCATAGGCCAGCAACACTTTCTCTTCGATTTGTTCGCGCAGGTTGTTGTTCAGGGGATAGGCGATGTCCTTGAAGCTGCCGTCCCGCTTGCGGCGGCTGGGCATGGCCACGAAGTAGCCGTCCTCGCCTTCCACCACGCGAAGGTCGCCCACCAGGAAGCAGTCATCAATGACCAGGGCCGCGAAGCCCTTCAGCTTGTCGTCGCCTTCCACCTTGGTGATGCGGATATCCGTGATGTTGAGCATGGGCAGTCCTCGGTCAATTCAGGCCGCAACCGACAACGGCGGCGGCTCTCCAGGTTAGCCGATCTCGATCCAGCCCCACTGGCGGCTGGTGGTTTCCCCGCGGCGGTAGGAGTAGAGCAGGTCGGGGCGGCAAACGGTGCAGAGGGCCACGGTGCCTTCCTTTTCCGCCGCCAAACCCAGATCGAGGGCCTGGGCCCGCAACAGACCGTGAAGGTCCAGGTGGGGTTTGCCCGAAGGGCCTGCGCTGCGCAGGCCCTCCTGCCAAGCTGGGTCGAGCCGGGCCGCGTCGATGACCTCCTCGCCCACCTCCAGGTGGCAGGCCAGAATGGCGGGGCCGAAAGCCCACACCAGACGCGCCGGGTCGCCACCCAGGGCTCGGTACCGGGCCACGCCGCGACGCAGGATGCCGCCCCCGGGCGTGGGATCTCCGTGGCCCGTGGCACCGCGCCAACCCGCATGCAGGGCCGCCACCCACGGCGTTCCATCCTTCAGCGGGCCCGCCAACAACACCGGCACGCAATCGGCCACCCGCACGCCAATCCGGCGGCCGGGGGTCGCGGTCCAGAGGCCATCGCCTTCGACAACCGCATCGGAGGCTTCCACCACGCCGCAGCGATGCACCTGGTTCAGGCGCCGGGCGGGCAAGGATGCTTCAGGATCCAGGCGAGTGCTGAAGCCCCAGCGCAAGGGGAAGGGGGGTTCAACGCCAGGTGTCAGCACCGATCAGCCCTTGGAGCCGCGACGGGCCTCCAGCCATTGCTTGATGCGGTTGGCATCGCCCAGCCGGCTGTACTTGCCCCAGGAATCCAGCAGGATGACCAGCACGGGCCGGTTGGCCAGCATGGCCTGCATCACCAGACAACGGCCAGCCTCCTCGATGTAGCCGGTCTTGGAGAGGCCGATATTCCAACGGGAGTTGCGCACCAGGGCATTGGTGTTGGGGAAGGCGATGCTGCGGCGCCCAGCCTGGAGGTTCGCCTCGGGGCGGGTGGTGAAATCCCGGATTTCGGGATAGGTGTAGGCCGTCTGAAGGATCCGGGCCAAATCCCAGGCTGTGGCAACGTTACCGCTGGAGAGGCCCGTGGGGTCCTCAAAGCGGGTGCCCGTCAAGCCCAACTGGGCGGCCTTGGCATTCATGGCGTGGACAAAGGCCGGCAGTCCGCCAGGGAAGGTGCGCCCCAGGGCATGAGCCGCACGGTTTTCCGAGGCCAGCAGTGCCAGCAGGAGAGCCTGTTCCCGCGGGAGTTGCGTGCCCACGGGCAGCCGGGAGCGGCTGTGGCGGAGCACATCCAAGTCGTCCTTGGTGATGGTGAGTTTTTCCTTGGGATCCAGGTGGGCATCCAGCAGCACCATCGCTGTCATAAGTTTGGTGAGAGAGGCAATGGGTACCACGGCCCCGGCCTGCTTTTCCACCAGCGGCTTGCCTGTGTTTTGATCCAGCACCAGGGCTGAGGCCGATTTCAGGGCCAGCTGGGCAGGCGCGTGAGGAGCCCCGGCGCTGAGACAGAGGCAGCCTGTGGCCAGCAAAGAACCCGCCCAACGCACGCCCTTCCCGAATCCCATGCCCACTCCTGAAGAATTCGATTGTTCTTGCATCTTCCTAGTCTATCGGAAAAAGGCGATTTCCACTTAAGGCCAAAGCAAGGCGAGGAGGCTCAAATCCGTCACAGCCCAGGCAGCCAGCCCCCAGTACATGCCAGCTTCGTGCCGCTGATCGGTCCAGTTTCGCCACTGGCGAATCCAGGGGATCAGCACTGCAAGCCAGGCCAGAAGGGATGGCAGGAGGAAAAGCACAGGGCGCCCTTGAGAGACCAGGGCTGCGAAGAAGCAGGCATGGGCCACGAGGGCCACGACCAAGGCGAACCAGAGGCTGCGCCCCACACCCACCTGGATGACCAGAGTCCGGTCGCCCCGTCGCGAATCTTCCGCTACCTGGTAGATCTGGGTCATGGGGTAGAGGGTGCCGAACAGGAACGCGAAGCCGACGCCAGCCAGAAGAATGGCCCGGCTGAAGGGCAGGCCCGTGAGGGCCCAGCCAGCCAGGGGCGTCAGGAGGCCGAAACCCAGGCAGTTGATGATCAGATCCCATCCAGCCCGGGCCTTGAGACGAGGCGGCGGTACCGAATAGAGCAGGCTCATGACCACGCAGGCCAGGTTGATGTAGGTGAAGGGCCGGGGCAGAAGAAAGCCCAGCAAGGAACTGGCACCGAGCAGCACCAGTGAAAAGGCCAACAGGTGGTCGGGTGGCTTCGGCGGCGCCTTCAGGTAGCCGATGTCGCCCTCATCCTTGTCGAAGGCGCTGTTGATGGCGAGGGTGCCGCCGTTCATTAGGGCCACGAAGACCAGCCAACCCAGAAAGGAGGGCTTGGCCCGTAGGCCCCATCCTGCGGCCAGCAAGGTGCCCAGCAGAAAGTGGGCGCTCATGATGGGCCATTCCAGGGGCCGCAGGTGCAGCAGGTAGGGCATGGCCCGCGGTCCAATCAGCCGCTCAAAAAACCGCCGGACGGGGAAGGTTCCCCCCGTCATGCAATGCCCTCCTTGCGGAGCGGTTGAATCTCACCCGAGGGGCGACGGGGCTCCACCAGCGATTCCATGGCCGCGACCAGATGAGGCACGCTGAAATCCGTGTCCACGCACATGCCGTGGGGCAGGGCGAGGGGAATCACATAGGAGGGAATCTCGGGCAGCTTGGTGAGGCCCTTGAGCAGGCGGTCCGTGCAACTGACGGCGACGATGAGATCGGGCCGGTACTCCCTCGCCTCGCGGTAGGCCTTGTGGCTCCGGTTGGTGATGCGGCCTTCCCAGCGGTTCAGCAGGGCAGCGTTCATGTAGTCACCCACTGGGCACAGGCCGCAGTCATAGCAGGCTTGCAGATCATCCAGGATGCCGGCCTTGCAGCGGGCCATCTGGATGCAGTGGGGCAGCAGGATCAAGGCGCGGCGGGCACGGCGTGTGCCGAAGGATTCGCGGGTCCGCCGGTTGTTGTGGCCGCAGAAGGACAGGATCCACGCGTCCTCGTACCCCAGCCACTTGGCCAGGGGCCGGATGGCATTGGCCCAGAGACCATCCTGCCGCAGGATGGCGGCCCGGTTGCGGAGAAAGGCTTCGCCCTTCAGGAAACTGGGCCAGGCCGCCGCCAATGCGCCCACCCCCGCCAGCATCCACCAGCCCCGGCCCACGCTGTGCATGGCGGCAGCCAGGAACGCGGCCAGCGCCATTCCGATGGGCAAACCCCTGCGAACCAGGAGGAACAGGAAACCCGATTCCTCCGGCAACGGCCCGGGGGCCGGCAGGGTGCGCAAGGTCTTCACTTGGCGGCCCCGGCGAGACCGACCAGCTTCTTGAGATCGTCGTCGCACCAGCGCAGACCGCCGCCGAAGAAGACGGTGCGGAGATCCTTGTTGCCGATGTCCTGGATGCCGGCCTGGACGTAGGCCCCCTTCCAGAACTGGTAGCTGGTGGTGAAGCGGTAGCGGGGATTGGGCTTGTCGTCGCGCTTGGTGAAGTCGTAGGCCAGAATGCCCAGGCGCAGCTTATCGCCGTCGAGGGTCCGGAACTCCAGCCCGCCGCCGCCCTTGCCCTCCACGATGCCCGCAGAGAACACGGCGGGGCCGATGCGCTTGGCAAACTGGGCCGAGGCTGTGAGAGCCCGGTCGCTGGTGACGAACTGGCTTCTCTCCAGCACGGTGACCGGCTGACCCGTGATGGGATCCAGCTTGGTGACGGTGCGGGTGCTTTCAGCAATCTTGCCGTCTGGCGTGGAGCCCAGACCGAGGGCGTACCAGTAGTCCGGGCGTGGCGCGATCTCGATGTCGAGGCCCACCCGGCTGTCCTTGCGCTTGTCCCACTGGGCGCCGTTCATGTCGAGGCGGAAGTCCATCTTGTTCACGCCGCCGAGCAGCCCATTGAGGTTGTCCACGGCCTCGTTGATCTTCTTCACGGTGGTGTCATCGTTCAGCAGCTTGCCGATGGTGCCCTCACCCCGGTTCAGCCTGTCCGTGAGGGTTCGGATGTTGTCCGCAGAACCTTGAAAGCTTTGGGCCAGCTTGCGGACATCACCCACCACGCCTTTGATCTCGGGACGGTTCTCCTCGATCATGGCGTTGAGGTTCTTGCCCACGTTTTCATACTGTTGAGCCAGCTTCGGCAGTTTGTCCTTGAGTTCAGCGGTGATGGCTTCCACGTTGGCCAGGGTGTGGTTGATGGCGCCGTGGTTCTCCTGCGCCATGGCCCGCACCTCGCCAGTCAGGAGGCGGATGTTGTCCACGATCTCATCGAGCTTCTGCCGCCCCTGCTCGCCCCCAATGGATTCATTCAGCGCCTGGGTCACGCCCTTCACATTCTTGCCAATATCGGCCAGGGTCTCCATGAGGCTATCCATGCTCACCCCGGCCTTGCTGGGCAGTGGCCTGCCCTCGGGGAAGGGGCCCTTGGCGCTATGGCCGGGATCCAGATCCACGTACTTCTCACCCAGAATGCCGATGGAACCCAGGGATACCACCGCATCCGCGTAGATCGGGTATTCATTGGATAGGCCAATGGTCAGCCGGGCCTTCCCGTTCTCCAGGGTGATGGTGCGCACTTCACCCACCTTGACGCCCGCGATGAGGACCTTGCTCTGAAGGTTCAGGCCAGCCACCTGGTCAAAATAGGTGTAGCGCTCCGTCTGATTGCGCTTGCCTCCGATTTCGAGCTTTTCCGTGCGGAAGATGAGCACGGCCATGAGGGCAATGGCGCCGGTGAAAAAGAGGCCAACTTTGGTTTCCAGCTTCATGCGTGGGCCTCCTGGCTCTTGCGCTTGGGCGGGGGCGGATCCTGCAGGAAGGGGCCATCGGCATCCCCCCGCAGGAACTGTTGAATGACCGGGTGCGGGTTGACCTTGAACTGGGTCGGCGTCTCGCAGGCAATGCATTCACCCCGGAAGATCAGGGCGATGCGGTCGGCGATCTCGAAGGCTGACTTCAGGTCGTGCGTGATGGTGATGCTTGTGACACCCAGTTCGTGCTTGAGGTCGAGGATGATGCGGCCGATGACGTCCGTCATCACAGGATCGAGCCCTGTCGTGGGCTCGTCGAAGAGCAGGATCTTGGGCTTGAGGGCGATGGCGCGGGCAAACCCCACGCGCCGCTTCATGCCACCGGACAGCTCAGCAGGTTTCAGCTGATCCGTGCCCTTCATGCCCACCATGGAGAGGCACTCCTCCACCCGGGCGCGAATCTCCTCTTCGCCCATCTCACGGTGGCGGCGGAGGCCGAAAGCCACGTTCTCGAAGACCGTCATGGAGTCGAAGAGGGCCGCCATCTGGAAGCACATGCCGATGCTCTGGCGCACCTCGAAGAGTTCTTCGCGCGACAGCTGGGCGATGATCTTGCCTTCCACCGCCACGTGGCCGGAATCGGGTGTCAGCAGGCCCATGATGTTGCGCAGCAGCACGGTCTTGCCCGTGCCGGAGCCGCCCAGCACCACAAGGCTTTCGCCTTCCTCCACCTGCAGGTTCACGTTGGACAGCACGACCTTGGGCCCGAAGGCCTTGGACAGGTTGACGACATCGATCACGGCCATGTCGTCACACCAGCAGCAGTTTGGTGAGGAAGAAATCTGCGATCAGAATCCACAGCGAGCTGGTCACCACACTGCTGGTGGGCGCATTACCCACGCCTTCCGCGCCGCCCTGGGTGCGATAGCCCTTCCAGCAGCCCACCAGCGCGATGATCATGCCGAAGACCAGCGCCTTGTAGAGGGCAATGCGGAGGTCCCGGAAGGCCAGCAGCTTGTAGAACTCGTTGCCGTAGACGAAGGCGCTCTGGCCTTCGACACCTACCAGGATGAGATACCCACCCCAGAATCCCACGTACACCGAGACCACCGTGAGCAGGGGAACCACCATCATGGAGGCCAGCAGCCGGGGCACGAAGAGGTAGTGGATAGGGTCGGTGGCCAGGCATTCCAGGGCGTCGATCTGTTCCGTGACCTGCATGGTGCCCAGCTCGGCGGCCATGGCCGAGCCGATGCGCCCGGACAGCATGAGGCCGGTGATCACTGGGGCCAGTTCCCGCATGATGGCAAGGCCCTCCACCTGGGAGGCCAGGCCCTCGGCCTGGAACTGCTTGAAACCGAAGGCCAGCTGCACGGCGAACACCATGCTCACCGCGAGGCTGGTGAGCACCACCACGGGAATGGAATTCACGCCCACGGACTGCAACTGGTTCAGCAGGCTCTTTCCGTCGAAGGGCCGCTTGAAGATGGCCGCAAAGGTCCGGCCGGCCAGGACGGCAAAGTCACCAAAGGTGTCTGTGGCCTTCAGCACTGCCGTGCCGACCTTGTCAATGGCAGTCAGGACCATGGGGCTCCGAACCAAAAGAATCAGCTTAACCGAGTCGCGTTATTTCTTCTGTTGGCGGGCCCGGATGCGGGCGGCGCCACCTTCCTTGGAGGTCTGGGGCACTCGGCTGAGGGCCAGGGCATCACCAGGAACATCGGCAGTGACCGTGGTTCCGGCGCCAATAAGCGCCCCATCGCCAATGGTGACAGGGGCCACCAGCTGAGTGTCCGATCCCACGAAGACGTTACGGCCGATGCTCGTCTTGTGTTTATTCACCCCGTCGTAATTGCACGTGATGACGCCCGCGCCGATGTTGGTCTTCTCGCCGATCTCCGCATCGCCGAGGTAGGCCAGGTGATTGGCCTTGGCGCCCCGGTGCAGCTTCGCCTTCTTGGTTTCCACAAAATTCCCGATGTGCACCGCCTCGCCCAGGTCGGTGCCTTCCCGCAGCCGCGCGAAGGGGCCCACCTTGGCGCCGTTGCCCACCTGAGCCTGCTCGATGACGCAGTAGGGGCGCACCTCGACCCCAGCCCCCAGCACCGAATCCGCGATGACCGTTCCCTGACCGATGCGGGTGCCTTCGCCCACGCGCACCGCGCCCTCCAGAGTCACGCCCGCCTCCAGGAACACATCGCGGTCGAGGGTGACCCGTGGTCCCACCTGGATGCTGTCGGGGTGCAGGAAGGTCACGCCTTCGGCCATCCAGTGCCTCTGGATGCGCCGCTGGGCCCAGGCCTGCAGCTCGGCCTGATCCATGCGCGAGTTCATGCCGGCGAGCTCCTGCGGATCGCAAATATCCACGGCCACCCGCACCTCGGCCGCCGCCGCTGCCACCGCGTCTGTAAGGTAATATTCCTTCTGCGCGTTGTCGTTGGTCAGGCCCAGCAGGGCCTTGCGGAGGGCGGGCCAGGGCAGGGCGTAGGCGCCGCCGTTCACCCGCTGGACCGCCAGCTGGGCGGGGGTGGCATCCTTGGCCTCCACAATGCCTGCCAAGCGCCCATCGCCATGCTGAAGCACACGGCCATAGGAACCGGGTGTGGGCAGGTCCATGGCCAGCAGCAGGGCCTCCGCCGCGCAGAGGCGGGCAACCGTGGCAGCGGTGGTGAGGGGGACATCGCCGGAGAGGATGACGACCCGGCTGGCACCCAGGCGATCCAGCTCCGGAATGCACACCTGCACCGCATGACCGGTGCCGAGGGGTTCGCCCTGGTCCACGGTGCTGACGGGGCAGGGCAGGAGCCCGGCCTTCTGCCAGGCTTCCAGGGCCGCCACAACCTGCTCCTTGCCGTGATGAACCACCACCACGGCGCCGCCCAGGCCCTGAGGCAGGGTGCGCAGCACCCACAGGAGGGAGGGGTCGCCGAGAATGGGGTGCAGGACCTTCGGGAGCCGGGATTTCATGCGGGTTCCAAGCCCCGCCGCCAGAATGACCGCTACCGTGGACATGCCACCTCCGTTCGTGTGTTTATCAAACCCCGCCAGAAGGCGAAGGTGCCAGGCAGGCCCAGCATGAGATGCGGAAATAAGCGTAGCAGGCCAGATCTCGGCGTGAGTTGAGCCAAGGCCACAGGGGGTGGCCGGAAGCCAGGAACCCGAGATGAAGGAGATTCACGCAAGCTGGGCCTTCCAGATGCCCCGCAGCGCGTTCATGCACCATATCTGCCCATGCTGGGGCAGGGCCAGAGGGCCCACTTCCACCTGCAGTCCCCGCTGAGCGGCCCAATGGGGGAGATCGAGCTGTTCAGCCAGACTGGCCACCCGTCCCTCGGGAGGAGGCACCGTGAGGACGCCATCCCGCTCCACGCCCACGGCGGCAATGGCGGTTTCAGCCAGGGTTCCGTCCGCCCAGAGCAGCAGCGCGTCCGCGGCCCCGAGGGTGCGGGCTTCCGCGAGTGCGGCCGTGCTCCAGGGCCCCCCAAGTCCCTTGTGTCGAAGCAGGGGGTCGCCCTGACGGTGGGCCAGGGGATGGGGCATCGGTGCCAAAAGGTAGGGCTGGGAAATCCCAGGAAGGGACTCCAGGCGCACCCTCAGAAAACCAAACTCCGGCTGAAGCGCCAGACGAAGGGCCGCGCTTGGCACCGCATCCGACCGGCTCATCCAGACGCTGATCTGTGCCGTGATCTCCGGTCCAAGCGACTCCACCCAATCTCCAGAATGGTGGAGGGCAGCCGCGGCTTCCTGCAGCCGGTGGAGGTGGGCGTGCAGGTGGCACGGCTGTCCCTCGTGGACGGCAAGGGCCGTTCGTGGGAAGCCTTCCATGGCCGCATGGCTGGCTGCAGAAGCCAGGTGGAAGCCAGGGCCGAAGAATCGTTCCAAGCTCATCAGTCTCGGGGCAGCAGGGTCAACAGGCTTTCACGTCCTCGCCCTGCCAGTCGCACCGCCAGGGCGGCGGCTTCGAGGAAGTTCTCGGCTTCGCCAACCCACTTCCCCGCCTTGTCAAAGGCGGTACCGTGATCAGGGCTGGTGCGGATGAAAGGCAGTCCCAGCGTGAGGTTCACGGCGCGGGTGGGCTCCAGCAGCTTCACGGGGATGAGCCCCTGATCGTGGTACAGGGCCACCACCAGGTCGAACTCGCCTTTGGAGGCCCGCTGGAAAACGCTGTCCGAGGGCAGGGGGCCGAAAAACACCGGCGCAGGACGCGCCTCTTCGGTGCCCCCGGTGGATACGACTTCGAGCCCCCGCTGCCCCACAGAATGGGGTTTTGCCGAGTCTTGATGGGGGTCGCCGTTCGCGAAAAAGGGACTGCCAGGCCTTGGCGTGAAGTCGAGGAAAGCCGCTTCCGCCTGCACCAGGGCGTCCTCCAGCAGACGCTCCTCCTCGCCGAAGGCCCCATGCTCACCGGCGTGGGGATTCAGGGCGCAGAGCGCCACACGGAGATCCTGCTTCCCTGTGAGACGGATGAACTGTTCCGCGGAAAAGGCGAGGGTTTCGGCCACGCCGTTCGCATCCAAGGTTTCCACCACCGAACGCAGGCTCTGATGAACGGTGTGCAGCACCACGTTGAGGCGCGGGCTCACGAAAGCCATGCGCGTCATGGGGGCGCCCGAGAGTTCTTGGAGGTACTCGGTATGACCCGGGATGTCGAAGCCCGCCAGATGGGCGGCGGATTTGGCCATGGGCAGCGTCACCAGGGCATCCGCCAGGCCTGCCATGGTCAGGAGGGCAGCCACGCGAACGGCCTCCACGGTGGCCCGGCCGGAGGCAGCGGAGCCTTGGCCCAGGCAGAGCTGGTCGCGGACGATCTCAGGCGCGGGGTCGAGCCAGAGCACCTCTGCCAGCAGGGGCTGCCCCAAATCCAGTGCCCTGACCTGGAGCCGGTAGGCCCGACCGTGGAAACCCACGGGGGCGTTCTCCGGTGCGTCAATCCAGCGCCATGCCACGGGCGCTCCAGGCGAGTCTGCGAGAAGGTCCAGACCTGCCCGGCACCCCACCACGGTGACATCGGCTCTCGCCAGCAAGACGGCAAGGCTCGAAAGCAGCAGCTCCGGGCCGATGCCACAGGGATCCCCCAAACTGATGGCGAGGTGCACACGGAGGTTGGAACTCACGGGAAGCTGTCCCTGGCTCAATCGTAGACCGCGATATCAACCTCGGTCGGCGCGACGGGCTCTTCCTTCTTGGATGTCCGGCTGCGGCGGATCCGGGGTTCCTCTTCCTGCTTGTAGATGTATTTGATGTTGTGCTTGGGCACCAGAACGTTGGGTTCCTTCACCCGATTGATCTTCAGACAGTGCTTGTCGTACCACTCGATGACACCACGCACCTTCTCGTCATCCTGCAGCACGATCACCATGGGCGTCTTCGACTGCATCTGCTTCAGGTAATAGAAACTTTCCGCGTTGGTCTGCTCGGGCGGAGCGATTTTGCGGCGCGGGCTTCCCAATCCCTGGGGAGCCGTGGCCGCCGCGGGGTTGACCGCCGGATTGGGCTCGCCGCTTGAGGTGGTGGCCGGGGGCAGGGGCGTCATCGCCTCCCCGCCGCTCTTGGCGGGGATTCCGAGCTTGTCCTTCAGTTCACTGAGGTTTGGTCGGATGAGCTTCCGGTTCATGGAGAATCCTGGCCCAGTGGGCGGTACGGGAATGTCAAAGGCATCGGCCGTTGGCCGACCTCCGTTCGAACCTGGACAGCCGAACCTGGAAGAGGGGCGGACTGGACATGCTGATCGGGGATGATCCACTGTGGCAGGTGCCCATCGGCCCCTGCAAGAGTGGATGCCCAAGTTGTGGTGAGTTTGAACGCTGTGGCAAGTCTACGGCTGATCCTGCGCCGACGCCATCGCCTCTTCCGGCCGGAGGCAGGGAAGGTGGATCTGGACGCTGGTGCCGCTGCCGGGGTGGCTTTCCACCTCAATGCGCCAGCCCATGGTTTCTATGAACTTGTAGACGAGGCTCATCCCCAGCCCGGATCCCTCCTCGAAACTGCCCGCGAAAGGCACATAGAGGCGGTCCAGCTGTTCCCCCGTCATGCCGCAGCCATTGTCTGTGACCGACAGGCGCAGAACGGCCTCCGTCACGGCACAGGACAGCCTCACGGTCGGAGCAGAGGTCTCCTTGACGGCCTTCCTCGCGTTGCTGAGGAGGTTCGTGATCACCCGGTGGATGCCCGTGGGATCCGCCTCGATCCAGACGTTTGGGACCGGATCCATCTGCAGAGGCAGCCCCGCGGTCCGGGGGTCCATCTCCCAACTGGCGCGGATGTCCTCCAGCACGCGCGGAAGGGGCAGCCGGGAACCGCGCGGCACTGCGACCTTGGCAAAGTCCAGGAAGTCCGAAACGATGGCCCCCACCCGCTGGGTTTCACGATCAAGAATGCCCAGCACGCGGGTGCGGACCTCCTCGGGAGAAGCTGGACGATGCAGCAGCTGCACACATCCGCTGATGGAGGCCAGCGGGTTGCGCAGTTCATGGGCCAGGCCGGCAGTCAGCTGCCCGATGGCGGCCAACCGTTCGCTGATCCGGGTGCGTTCTTCCAGCGCCTTGAACTCTGTGAGGTCCTGGAAAAGCAGCAGTTGGCCCGATTCCAGCCCGGCAGCATCCCGCATGGAGGCCAGATGGCCGCCCACTATGCGGCGGCTTGCCCCGATGTTCGTGAGCGTCACCTCGAAGCGGTGTTCACGTCCCTGTTGCGGAAGTGAGGCGTCGCCAATGGGCAGCACATCATGGATAGGGCTCCCCAGCGCAATTCCGCACCCGAGAATGGCCTCTGCCGCGGGATTGGCAGAGGTGATCCGGCCCTGGGAATCCAGGGTGATCAAACCGGAAGTCATGGACTCCACCACCCGCTGATGCAGGGCCGACAATTCGTCCACCGCGGCTTCGCTGACACTCAGATCCGTGCGGAGCCGTTCCAGGTTGCGACGGATGAGCACCACGACCAGAGTTGCCGCGAACACCTGGAGAGAGGCAATGCCGAGGAGGAACGAGAGCTGGCTCTGGTCGGGATCGGGGATGGCCCCAGAGAGGCCAAAAGGCGGGGCCCAACCGAGGGTGAAAGCCAGCACCAGCATCAGGTGGGTCATGGAAGAGGCCACACCCACCCAGACAATCTCCACCGTTCGCAGGTAGAACGCCGATGCCAGCACAGGAAAGATGTAGAGCGTGGCGAACCGTTCCTGGGCCACGCCATGGTAGGCGATGATGAGGGATACCAGCGCCAGGTCCAAGGCCAGGTTCCAGCGGATCCAGCCGATGCGGGGAATGGGGAACAGCTGGCCCGAGGCCTTCAAGCCGCGGCCTGATTCCCACAGGGCTTCCATCAGCATCAACCCCAGGGCGCTGAGGTAGACGGGCTCCCCGGGGGCGGAGGCCAAGCCCTCCAGCGGAAGGGCGGCATGCACCACCAGCAGGCCGAAGGTGGCAAAGAGGCGGAAGGAGAGAGGCAGAAAAGGCGCGGTGGCGTCTGCGGCGCCCAACCGGCCCAGGGTGCGTTGGAGCATGGCCACCATGTTGCCCGAATCTGCCATTCTATGGGCGTGTCCAACGCCCATCCCCCATCCACCCCATCCCTCCGCGCCGCGGGCATGCGGCAGACGCCCCAGCGCGAAGGCATTCTCCGGGTTTTGAAGGATTCCGACCGGCCCATGACGGTGGAGGAGATCTGGGAACGCATGCCCGAACGGCGATCAGGGCTGCCCACCGTCTACCGCAACCTGGAGCGCTTTGTCCGCGAAGGCTGGGCGGAGAGCATCCTTGGCGCTGACCAGGTGATGCGGTTCGTACGCTGTGATTCCCGCCACCACCATCATCACCTCCAGTGTGAACGGTGCGGACGCACCGCCGAAGTGGATGCCTGCGGCCTCGAAGAATCGCTCAAGAACTTGGAGGCTCTTTCTGGCTTTCAGATCACGCGCCACCAGCTCATGCTCTTTGGCCTGTGTGGGATTTGTGGTGCTGAGACGGCCGCGAACGCAGAGGGCCATCAACGGAAAACCGGAACAAAGGATGGGGCCCGTGAAATTGACCGTTGACCCGAAGGCCCGCCATTGCTAATCTTGATCTCTCACGCGGGTGTAACTCAGTGGTAGAGTGCAACCTTGCCAAGGTTGAAGTCGTGGGTTCAAATCCCATCACCCGCTCCACTCTGCCGGGCCGCGCAAGCGGCCCGCATTGTTTGACAGCCAGTTCTTCACAGCAAGGCGCCGTAGCCAAGTGGTAAGGCCCGGGACTGCAAATCCTGTATTCATCGGTTCGATTCCGATCGGCGCCTCCAGACAGCCCCCGCAAGGGGGCTTTTTTTGTCGGCGATCCGGTAGTGCTCGATCAGGCGTTCTTGCGCCCCGAGGCGAGTCCCAGAATCAACCCCAGGGCCAGAGACCACAGAGCCGCCAGACCCACCTGGAAGTCCACCGGCAGGCTGAACGTCAGCGTGTGCGCGGGAATCCAGAACCAGATGAGGGTCTTGATAGCAGGTGCCATGCCGTCAAACCCGCGGCGACGCAGGATGAGGTTGTCCTCCAACCGATGGAACAGCATCATCTGGGGGCCGAAGAACACGTTGGTCAGCGTCGACAAAGCAAAGGCCCAGCCCAGACCTGTGGCGAGGAAGGCGGGCAGGATGTGATGCTCCAGCAAGGCGCGGGTGAACCCCTTCATGCCCACGAAGCCGGCCTTGATGACCAGACCCAGCAGGGCCCAGGCAAAGACTTTCGCGAGCAGTTCGAGAACGGTGCAGGGCAGGGAGAAGCGCCGGGCCCGTAGGCTGGCAGCGACAACTTCACCAAGGGTGCCGAGGAGGCCGAACTGGAGGGCGGCAGAGAGAAAGGGGTGGGCCTGGACCCAAAGGCGATAAGCGTTCATGACAGAAGGCTAGCGGCCCTGGAGGCGGGCGGGGATCACAGCCGGCTGTCGATCCAGCCCCCGCCCAGAACCTCACCGTCCCGATAGAAAACCACCGCTTGTCCCGGGGCAATGGCCCGCTGGGATTCGGCGAAGGCCACCTTGACTCGGCCGTCCGGTAACGGGATCACCAGGGCCTCGGCCTCGGGGGAGCGGCTGCGGATGCGCGCTTCGCAGGCGAGGGGTCCCACTGGGGGTTCGTTCACCCAGCTGATTTCGCGGGCGACGAGATCGGTGGACATAAGGTCCGATTCGGAGCCCACCCACACGGTGTTGGAAGCAGCCTCCACCCGGATGACGTACAAAGGCTCCGCGGCGGCAATTCTCAGCCCCCGACGCTGTCCCACGGTGTGCCGCCAGAACCCTTGGTGCTGGCCCAGAACACGACCATCCAAATGGCGAATGTCCCCTTCACCCAGGCCTGGATCGCGGCCCTCCGCCGCCAGAAAGGCGTCATAGCGGTCCTGCGTGACAAAGCAGATTTCCTGGCTTTCAGGCTTGTCGGCCAGATGGAGACCCAACTCCGCTCCCAGTCTCCGAACCTCTGGCTTGGAGAGGTGGGCCAGCGGAAAGAGCGTGCGAGGCAGGGTGGCCTGGGTATGGTGGAAAAGGAAATAACTTTGATCCTTCGCTGGATCGGCCGCCTTGCGAAGCTGCCACTTTCCGCCGTCCCACGAGATGGTGGAGTAATGACCAGTGGCCACGAAATGCGCCGCCATGGAATCAGCCCGCTCCATCAAAGCAGAGAACTTGAGATGCTGATTGCATCGAATGCAAGGACTTGGAGTTTCACCATTCAAGTACCCCTGGATGAAACCCTCAATGACGGTCTCTCGAAATCGGCTTTCGAAATCCATGACGTAGTGGGGAAACCCCAGTTCGTAGGCGACCCTTCTGGCATCCTGGAAATCATCCAAAGTGCAGCATTTGCCATCAGAAGTTTGAGCACTTTTCTTGTCGAAGAGTTGCATGGAAACCCCGATGACTTCATACCCGCCGCGGTGAAGCAGGGCCGCCATGACCGAACTATCCACGCCTCCCGACATCGCAGCCAAGATCCGGTCCCCCTGGCGGAGGGTGGGGTGGGACCTCAGCAGGGCCAGGGTTTGATCCAGAAGGTGGCTCAAGGTCAGGTCCTCAGGCGACGGAGCCGCAGCAGCGACACGGACAGCAAGAGCAGCAGGGGCGCCAAGGCACCCCAATAGGCGGGGATCTCCGACGCCTTGGCTGCCCCGCCAAAGAGCGTCTGGGAGCCAAGGAATAGCAGCCCTGCCACCAGCCCGGCCCCCAGAGCCTGCCCTCGCCCCTGCCGGGGCCCCGGGAAAGCGAAGGAGAGCATGGCCAACACCAGGCACGGGCCCGCGAGCCAACCCAGAATGCGCCCCCACAGCATGTAGGCCCGTTCTGGATCCGGCGCCCATTTCTGCCAGAGCAGGAGGTCGGTGGTATGGGCTTCTTCCGCGCTGGCAGCCTTACGCAGGGCCTGTACGGGAAACAGCCGGTCGGCCGCAGGCCCCTGAACCAGATGAAGGCCGCCCCAGGCCAGGGCCTCGGAATAGGGATCCCCCATGTGCCAGCGCAGCAAAATCGGAGCCTCTCCTGGCTCCTTGAGCGGGAAGCCCCAACGCTCATTACCCTGCAGGTGCCAAAGCACCCCAGTGGAACCAAGATGGAGCCAGGGATGGACGGCTGCCGAGATGGGCGGTCGCTTGAGGATTTGACGGTAAAGGCTGTTTGCACGGCCCATGGCTATTGGAGCAATGGCCAGTTGAAGCACCAGCGTCAACAAGGTCACCACCCCCCAGGACCACCGGCTGCTCCAAAGCCAGCGAACCAGGCTCACACCTCCGGCGCGCAGAGCCAGCCATTCCCGATTCAGGGCCGCTTCAGACAGGGCCAGAAGGGTGCCCAGGAGGAAAGCCATGGGCAGTGCCACCACCAGGAAAGGAGGGAGGTTCCAGAACCAATATCGAATGAAGACATGAACATGAACTCCATTCTTAGAAAGATCTCCCGCCAGATTGGCGTACTCGACCAGCAGGTTCAGCACCAGCAAACTGCCCAGCGTCGAGGCCCAGTTCCGCCACCAGGCCAGGCTGGCCCAGTGCCGCAGGATGCCATGTTGGGTGCCCTTGCCGTGAATCCAGCTCGTGAAGGTGTCCTTGATGTTTCCCATCCTGGCAAGGAATGGCAGACAGGATGTCGCCACCGGACGAGACAGAAAGGAAAGTCTCAGGCCCAGGGGATTGGATCGGTGGGGCTTCAGGCGTGACTGAAGCAGCAGCCAGCCCGTCAGGAAGAAGGGGATCGGAATGAGCAGAAGCGGGATGATTGTTTTCAGTTTTCCGCTGTCCCATAAATTTTCAAAGAACTTAAGCACGAGGTAGTAGACGATGATGACCCCGAAGCTTTTGATGATGGCTCCTCCCTTGTAGAACCTCGGGTGCCCAAAACCCAGGGCAATGCCCAGCAGCAGGAGGGCGGCCGCAGCCAGGGGCAGGGTGGTTCTCCGAGAGAATTCCTTGGCCGCCTGCAACCTCAGTTCTTTGGATTCAGGGGTTTCCATGGCGCCGGGGCGTTCCCGAAGGATTCGGAAGAGTGTCGCCGAACTCTGATAACGCAATGGGGTTGGGGGCAGCAGTCTGGTGCCGGAGGGCACGGCGAACCTCAGGATCTGCTTCTCCTGGCTCAAATGGATCACACTGCCAGCCCCAGCTGTCTGGTAAAGCGCCCCCTGAAGCCCATTCAAACGCAGCTGCAGCTCGGAGGAACCGTCCGGTTTGGCCTCGATGGCATAGGTCATGGAAGAGGCCGTGAGGTGCTGAACCCCCTGAGGAGTGGATTCCATGATGTGGACCTTGCCATCGGGTGATACCCAGAAGGCTGAATTCGGCGCGCCGGGTGGATGCCAGGGCGGTGCACCTGGCCGCAGAAAGCGGGCCTTGGCCTCCTCGGTCATCTTGCTTTGCACCACCTGCTGAATCCGAGCCGCAGCCGGGACCAGCAGGTGGGCATTCAGGGTTGCCAGCACGACAAGCCAGGACGCCATCTTGATCCAGGGGGCAATCCAGGTCCGCTGGCCGGCTCCAAGCCCTTGCGCGGCCACCAGTTCCGAACCCTCCATCAACTGCTGCGTTCCAAGCAGCCCACCCAGGACCGCGGCCATGGGCAGCACCATCCCGAGCTCGTCCGGCAAGGTTGTCAGGAGCATGGGGACCAGCCAGCGAAGCGGAGCCCCTTCGGAGAAGATCTGTCTGGAAATGACCACCATTTCCCAGGCAACCAACAGGAACCCATAGAACAACAGGGCACCCAGGAAGGGGGTTGCCCAGCGTCGAAGGACATAGCGGGTCAGCAAGACGGCACCTGGAAGCGCAAATTCAACTTTCGATAATGTATATTATGTAACCTTAATCGTGAACCGCCAAACCTCACCACGGCTCACAACACCTTGGATGCCAACAAATCGTGAATATGCAACACACCACATGGCTGCCCTCTTCGGGTGACCATGAGGAAGGTGATCTTGCGGCTCTCCATGGTGCCTGCGGCTTCCAGAGCCAAGGCTCCCTCCTCAATGGAAGCCGGGTGCCTGGTCATGATCTGATCGGCCGTCAGGTTCAACGGATTTCGCCCTTCCGACTCGGCCTTCCCGAGGGCGCGCCGGATATCTCCGTCAGTGATGACCCCAAGAAGCGCTTCATCGGCCATGACGCTGGTCATGCCCAACCGTCCATCCGTCATCTTCTTGAGGACATCGACCAGGGAGGCCATGGGTGAAACCACTGGCCAAGTTTTGTGCATCAAGGTGCCCACTTTCAAAAGCTTAGCTCCGAGAGTTCCAGCGGGATGATTGAGCGCAAACAGGTCCCGCGTAAAGCCCCTCCGGGCCATCAGACTTGCGGCCAAAAGATCGCCCCAAACCAGTTGGAGGGTGGTGCTGGCCATGGGTGCCAGTTCCAGGGGACAGCCTTCTCCCTGGGGCAGCTGATAATCGAAGGTCCAGGTGGCGGCTTGGCCCAGGCTGCTATCCGGCCGGGCCGTGATGGCCGCAATGGGAATGCCCAGGCGGAGGAGACTCGGCAGCAGGCGTACCACTTCTTCGCTTTCGCCGCTGTTGGAAAGCGCAAGGATGGAATCCTCGCGGGTCACCATGCCGAGATCGCCGTGCAGGGCTTCGGCGGGATGGAGGAAAAAGCTGGGACTGCCAGTGGAGGCCAGGGTTGCGGCAATCTTCTGGGCCACCAGTCCCGACTTGCCCATGCCAGTGAGGATGACCCGTCCGCTGCGGTCCACCACCATGTTGACCCAGCCCTCGGTTTTTTTCGGATCCCATGTCCTGCGAAGGTGATCTAGGCCCGCACTGGCCGCGTCCAATACGGCGTTTCCGGCTTCTCCTGCCGGACTGACCTGGTTCTCATCCTTCACAGTTCCGACTCCGATGCGGTGGCGTAAGGTGTTCATGCTACCAGCCATTCTCCCCCTATTCCCCCTGCCCTCGGTGGTACTGTTCCCGCAGACCTTCCTACCGGTCTACATCTTCGAGCCCCGGTACCAGGAGATGACGGTCGAAGTTCTCAATTCTCACCATCACTTGATCCTCACCCTCATGAGGCAGACCCCCGAACCCGGTACGCTCGGCGAAACCGCACCCATTTTCGATGTTGGCTGTCTGGCAGAAGTGGTGCGAGCCGAACCTCTCACCGGTGGAAGGTGGAATCTCCTGCTCCAGGGCAAGGCCACCGTCAAGATCACGGGAGAATGCCCTGGAAAGCCCTTTCGCCAAGCGGAATACCAAGAACTTCCCTTCGACTCGGCAATGCTTTGGCCCGGACCCCACCGGCGGCGACTCATGGAGTCTCTGGATGCTTTCGCCGCATCCGAAGGCATCGAAGCCCAGTTGAAAGAGTTGCTCGACCTTCCGCTGGAAGACACCGACCGATTGAACACCCTGGCCATGGCCTTGGATTTCGAGCCCACGGAACGCCAGTTCTTGCTGGAATCCCCTGATCTTCCTACCCTGGCCGACCGAATGCTCCAATTGCTCGATTTCGCCGTGGGCGGGCGTTCTCTCTGAGCGGCAACGGCCAGGCAACTCGCATCCTCTTTGCTACACTGGCCCTGGCCCTGTAGCTCAGCGGTCAGAGCTGGCGGCTCATAACCGCTTGGTCGTGGGTTCGAACCCCACCGGGGCCACCATTTGCCTGGATAGGCAAATAGGACGGAATGACTCGCCAGGGACATTCCGCCCGAAGGGCGCCAGCACAGGACGTGCTGGCGTCACCATTTGCCAGGATAGGCAAATAGGACGGAATCGCTGCAGGCATCGGCGCAATCGACGTCAATGCCTGTGACGCACGGCTACACAATCCACTTGCGCAGTTCTCCTTCGGCGAAGATCAGGTGCGCGAGCATGGCTTTGGACGCAACTTTGGGAGATCGTGAGCGAATCGCGTCGAGGATCTCCGAATGCTGGTCGATGATGCGCTGCGCATTCTGCACATTGTCGTGGTACAGCTGGCGCCTGGCCACGGAATTGGCTTTCGCGAACTCTTCGGACACTGTCTTGAATAGCTTCGTGAGCAGGCTGTTGTGGGTGGCCTCAGCCACAGCGTAGTGGAAGGCCGCGTCGAACTCCTCGCCCTTTTCGGGGTCCAGGACATTCAGGCGTTCCCGCATCTTCTCGAGCATCGCTTCGATGTGGTCCAACTCCTCTTCGGTGGCCCGTTCGGCGGCCAGGCCGGCCGTGGCCGTTTCGAAGATGCGCCGCATTTCAAACATGTCGAGGAGCGAGTTCCGCTCCACGGCCAGAAACATGGCCAGGGGCCGGATAATGTCATCGGTTTCCGTGCCCCGCACGAAGGTCCCCTCACCGGGTCGGATATCGATGACACCCAGCATCTCCAGGGTTCGGATGGCTTCTCGTACCGAGGCCCGGCTCACCTGGAATTGCTCTGCCAGTTCGCGCTCGGCCAGCAGCTTGTCCCCAGGCTTGAGCCGTCCATCGGTGATGAGCGTCTTGATCTGCTCAACGATCTCTTCGTAGAGGCGCTTGGTCTTGATCGGCGTAAAATCCATGGATTCACTCTAGGCTGAAAATTCAACTATTGAAAATGAGAGACATGGAAAGTGTGACCAAAAATACGAGTCTTCAGTATGGTCTGACCACTAGACCCATTGTAACCTTCGCCCAAGTTCTTTTTACAAAACCTATCCACCCATCACCTTTCCCCCCTTTTTGGAGGACGCATGACTCCTTGGACCCAAATCTATAACCCGGTCATGGGGAATATATTCCTCTCGGCCCTGGTGGCCGCTTTTGCCGGTGGTCGTCCTTCTTGGTCTTCTGGCCTTCATGCATGTGAAGGCCCATATCGCGGCACTTCTCGGCCTGGTCACAGCCCTGGTGGTGGCCATCTTCGTCTACCACATGCCCGCGCCCATGGCCGGCATGGCCGCTGTCAATGGCGCCTTCTACGGCCTCCTGCCCATTGGCTGGATTGTCTTGAACGCGATCTTCGTCTACGACATCTCAGCTAAATCAGGCGACTTCGAGATCGTGAAACACTCCATCGCCGGTCTGGCCGAGGACCGCCGCATCCAGGCCCTGATGATCGCCTTCTGTTTTGGTGCTTTCATCGAGGGCGCAGCGGGTTTCGGCACGCCGGTGGCCATTTCAGCGGCCATGCTGATCGGCCTGGGCTTTGATCCACTCAAGGCTGCTGGTCTGGCCCTCATCGGCAATACAGCGCCCGTGGCCTTCGGTGCCCTGGGAACCCCCGTCGTGGTGCTGGCTGCCGTGACCGGCCTGCCACTAGGCCCACTGAGCGCCGCCGTCGGCCGCATCCTCACGCCCTTCTGCCTCATCGTTCCCTTCTGGATCATCTGGGTCATGGCCGGCCGCAAGGCGATGATGGAAATCTGGCCCGCCTGCCTCGTTTCGGGCGTCAGCTTCGGCTTGGCCCAGTACCTGGTCAGCAACTACCACGGCCCCTGGGTGGTGAGCATCGCCAGCTCCATTTTCTCCATGGTCTGTCTGATCGTCCTGCTCAAGTTCTGGCAACCGAAGACCACCTGGCGCTTCGAGCACGAGCGTGGCAAGGCCGCGGACGCC
The DNA here is from genome assembly GCF_030758935.1 of Geothrix sp. PMB-07. Classification (NCBI taxonomy): domain Bacteria; kingdom Pseudomonadati; phylum Acidobacteriota; class Holophagae; order Holophagales; family Holophagaceae; genus Geothrix; species Geothrix sp. PMB-07. The sequence goes on along the minus strand of NZ_CP132333.1, from coordinate 2,068,987 downwards.
ATCCCCGACCACGGCACCAAGAAGATCTTCCGCGCCTGGATGCCCTGGGTCATCCTCTCTGTCTTCGTGTTCGCGTGGGGCATCCCGCAAGTGAAGACGGCCCTCAACGGCGGCACCAAGACCAGCCCGAACTTCCTCGCTGGCTACACCGTCAAGAACTACGACGTTCCCAAGCTCCACAAGATGGTTATCAAGGCGCCCCCCGTGGTGGCCAAGCCCACCGTGGAGGCGGCCACCTACACAGTGAACTGGCTGTCCGCCACCGGCACCAGCCTCTTCCTGGCCGGCATCCTGGGCGGCCTGTTCCTGGGCTTCGGCTTCGGTGACCTGATCAAGATCTTCTGGGGAACCCTGAAACGCGTGAAGATCTCCCTCCTCACGATCATGGCCATGCTCGCACTCGGCTTCATCACCAAGTCCTCCGGGCTGGACGCCACCGTCGGCCTTGCCTTCGCCGCCACCGGCGCCATCTTCCCATTCTTCAGCGCCATGCTGGGCTGGCTGGGCGTGGCCCTCACGGGCAGCGACACCTCGGCCAACGTGCTGTTCGGCGGCCTGCAGAAGATCACGGCCACCCAGCTGGGGCTCAATCCCATCCTGACGGCCGCGGCCAATTCCTCGGGTGGCGTCATGGGCAAGATGATCGACGCCCAAAGCATCGTGGTGGCTTCCGTGGCCACCGAACAGCAGGGCCAGGAAGGCAACATCCTGCGCTACGTCTTCCTGCACAGCATCGTATTGGCCGCGCTCGTGGGCCTGGTGATCGTCTTCTTCGCGAAGATCGCGCCCACCTGGATGCCCAGCCTGCCCCCGGAGGCTCCCACTGTAACGGAAGGGGCCAGCCCTGCTGCCCCGGCCGCACCTGCCGCCCCGGCCCCCGGCCACTAAACCGGCCTGGCGGCTCCGACCCTATGATCCAAATCCCGCCGGCCGCATCATCGCCGGCGGGACGTTCTAGCGCTCATCACGACCAAGAGGATGTTTCTCATGACCACTGCCACCGCCGCCTCCTTGAGGGATTCCCTTTCGGCCATCGTGGGCCCGGATCGGGTGCTCGATCGCCCCATCGACCTCGTCGCCTTCGCCTCGGATGCCAGTTTCTATCGGCTTATTCCCAAGGCGGTGGCCTTCGCGGGCAGCGTCGAGGATGTGCGCGGGCTCTTTCGTTTGAGCCATGCGGAGAAGATCCCCATGACCTTCCGGGCCGCGGGCACCAGCCTGTCAGGCCAGTCCGTCTCCGATGGCATCCTCGTGGAAGTGGCCCGCAACTGGCGCGGCATCCAAGTGCTGGAAGGCGGCGCCAAGGTGAAGGTGCAACCGGGTGTCATCGGTGCCCATGTCAATCACGCGCTGAAGGCCTTCAAGGCCAAGATGGGCCCCGATCCGGCCTCCATCAACACCTGCACCGTGGGCGGCATCCTGTCCAACAATTCCAGCGGCATGTGCTGCGGCGTCACCCAGAACGCCTACCACACCCTGGATTCACTGACCTTCGTGCTGCCCTCGGGCACCGTCATCGACACGGCCTCACCCAACGCCGATGAGCAGTTCCGCGCCCTCGAGCCCGCCCTGACCGCAGGGCTGTTGAAGCTGAAGGCGGATCTCCTGGCCAATCCCGCCCTGGCGGAGCGCATCCGGGCCAAGTACCGCATGAAGAACACCACCGGCTATTCGCTGAACGCCTTCATCGATTTCGACCGGCCCGTGGATATCTTCCGCAACCTGCTGGTGGGCTCCGAAGGCACCCTGGCCTTCATTGCGGAAGCCGTGCTGAAGTCCGTGCCGGACCTGCCGGTGAAGGTGACGGCCTTCCTCCTGTTCCCCGACCTCCATGCGGCCTGCGCCGCCATCGTGCCCCTGCGGGATGCGGGCGCCGCCGCCCTGGAGCTGCTGGATCGAGCCTCGCTGCGCTCGGTGGAAAACCAGCCGGGTATTCCACCCAGCATCAAGACCCTGCCCGAAGGCGCCGCGGCCCTGCTGGTGGAATTCCATGGCCGCGATGAATCGGTCCGCGCCGACCTGGAACGCACCGCCCTGGCCACCACCGCCGACCTCAAACTGCTGGAGCCCGCCCGCTTCACCCACGATCCCGTGGAGCAGGCCCTCTTCTGGAAGATCCGCTCGGGCACCTTCCCTTCCGTGGGCGCCGTGCGCAAGCGCGGAACCACGGTGCTCATCGAGGATGTGGCCTTCCCCATCGATAAGCTGGCCGACGCCGCCGTGGATCTGACGAAACTCTTCGCCAAGCACGGCTACGACGAGGCCATCATTTTCGGCCACGCCAAGGATGGCAACCTGCACTTCGTCATCACCCAGTCCTTCAACGATCAGGCCGCCGTGGACCGCTATGCCCGCTTCATCGACGACGTGGTGGAGCTGGTGGTGAAGAAATACGACGGGGCCCTCAAAGCCGAGCACGGCACGGGCCGCAACATGGCGCCCTTCGTGGAGGCCGAGTGGGGCCCTGAGGCCAAGGCCGTCATGGAGCAGCTCAAGGATCTGGTGGATCCCCTGCGCCTGCTCAACCCCGGCGTGATCCTGAATGCCGATCCCAAGTGCCATTTGGCCGACCTCAAGCCCATGCCCGGCGTGGAGGAGGAAGTCGACAAGTGCATCGAGTGCGGCTACTGCGAGCCCAAGTGCCCCAGCCGCGAGCTCACCCTCACGCCACGCCAGCGCATCGTCGTGCGCCGTGAAATGGCCCGGCTGGAGGGGAACCGGGAGAACCCTGCCCTGCTCGACTCCCTCAAGCAATCCTTCAACTACATGGCGGTGGAGACCTGTGCGGCCGATGGCCTCTGCGCCACGGCCTGCCCGGTCAGCATCGACACGGGCCAGCTCACCAAGCGCTTCCGCAAAGCCAGCCACAGCCGCCGCGCCCAAAAGATCGCCCTGTCCGTGGCCAGGAACTTCGCCACTGTGGAACCGGTCATGCGCGTGGCCCTGCGCTCGGGGCACCTGGTGCAGAGCCTCTTCGGCCCCAAGGCCATGCCCTTCATCACGCGCATCATGAAGGCCTTCGGCGCCTCCCATCAGTGGAGCCCCGAAATGCCCAAGGCGGCCAAGGCCCCCCTGCCCGTCACCTCCAAGGAAAAGGCCCAGGCCATCTACTTCCCCGCCTGCATCTCCCGCATGATGGGCCACCTGCCCGGCGAGCCCGAGGAACTGAGCCTGGTGGAGGCCCTGGTGAAGCTGGCCGAGCGGGCAGGCGTACCTGTCTACATCCCCCTCGATGTGGAAGGCACCTGCTGCGGCGTCCCTTTCTCCTCCAAGGGCTTCGACCTGGCCCACCAATTCACCCTCAACCGGGCCATCGAGAAGTTCTGGGAATGGAGCGACGGCGGCCGCCTGTCCATCGTCATGGACACCAGCCCCTGCACCTATGGCGTGGTCACAGGCCGCGGCTACCTCACGCCCGAGAACCAGCAGAAGTTCGATGCGATGAAGATCATCGACAGCACAGCCTTCGCCTATGATGTGCTCCTGCCTCGCCTTCAGGTGAACCGCAAGGTGAACTCCGTGGTGCTCCATCCGGTCTGTTCGCTCACCAAGATGAACCTGCTGCCCAAGCTGGAAGGCGTCGCCAAGGCCTGCGCCGACACGGTGGTGGTGCCCCGGGATGCGGGCTGCTGCGGCTTTGCCGGGGACCGCGGCTTCACCCACGCCGAACTGACCGCCTCGGCCACCAAGCACGAAGCCAAGGAAGTGAAAAGCCAGACCTACGATGGCTACTACGCCAGCAGCCGCACCTGCGAGGTGGGCATGACCCGCTCCACGGGGTCGGTGTACCGCAGCTTCCTCTACCTGCTCGAATCCGCCACTCGCCCGGAGGCCTCCAAGTGAACGGTTCCAAGCCCAAGAAGGTCTACTTCTACGGCACCTGCCTGGTGGACCTGTTCTTTCCCGATGCCGGCATGGCCGGCATCCAGCTCCTGCGCGCGGCCGGAGTCGAGGTCGTCTTCCCGCAGGGACAGACCTGTTGCGGCCAGCCCGCCTACAACTGCGGCTACTGGGAGGAGGCCCGGGACGTGGCCCGCACCCAGGTAGCCCTGTTTCCTGAGGACCTGCCGGTGATCCTGCCCTCGGGCAGCTGCGCCGGCATGATGAAGAAGCACTACCCCGAGCTCTTCCACGGCCAGCCCGACGAGGCCCAGGTCCGCGCCTTCAGCGGCCGGGTCTACGAACTGACGCAATTCCTGGTGGAAGTCCTCGAGGTGAGGCTGAAGGACCTGGGCGAACCGGTGAAGGTCACCTGGCACAGCTCCTGTCACGCCGTGCGGGATCTGGGTCTCAAGGGCGAGCCCCAGGCGCTCATCGGACAGCTGGCCAACGTGGAGCTGGCCCCCCTGACCCGCACCCATGAATGCTGCGGCTTCGGGGGCACCTTCTCCGTGCGCCAGCCGGAAATCAGCGGGGCCATGTCCTGCGACAAGGCGGCCGATGCCGAAGCCACCGGCGCCTCCGTGCTGCTGTCCACGGACGGTGGCTGTCTCCTCAACGTGAACGGCACCCTGGAAGCCAAGCAGAGCCGTCTGCGCGTCCAGCACATTGCCGAGTTCCTCTGGGAGCGCACCCATGCACGCTGAGCTCGAAGTCCACTTCCAAGAGAGCGCGGCCAAGGCCCTGCTGGATCCCCAGCTCCGAGCCAACTTCCGCCGGGCCATGGACGGCCTCATGGCCAAGCGCAAGGCCCAGTTCCCCGATCCGGCCGACCTGCAGGATCTGCGCGACCTCAGCACCGCCATCCGTTCGCGCAGCCTGCTGAACCTGCCCGATCTGCTCGAACAATTCGAGGCCAATTGCACGAAGAACGGCATCCGCGTGCATTGGGCGGAAACCTGCGAGCAGGCCAACGAGCTGATCCTGGGCATCCTCCAATCCAAGGGCGCCAAGACCCTGGTCAAGGGCAAGAGCATGGTCTCGGAGGAGATGCACCTCAACGCCTTCCTGGAAAAGCACGGCATCGAGGCCCTGGAATCGGATCTGGGCGAGTACATCATCCAGCTGGATGGTGAAACGCCCAGCCACATCATCATGCCCGCCATCCACAAGAACAAAGACCAGATCGCCCGCCAGTTCAGCCAGAAGATCAAGGATGCGAAGTACACCGAGGATGTGGACGAACTCACGGCCATGGCGCGCAAGGTGCTGCGCCAGAAATTCCTCGATGCCGATGCCGGGCTTTCCGGCGTGAACTTCGCCGTGGCCGAGACCGGAACCCTCTGCCTGGTGGAGAACGAAGGCAACGGGCGCATGAGCACCCACGTGCCGCCACTCCACATCGCCGTCATGGGCCTGGAGAAGGTGGTGGCCCGCCTCGAGGATGTGGCCCCGCTCTACGCCATCCTCACCCGCTCGGCCACGGGACAGGCGGTGAGCACCTACTTCAACCTGATCACCGCTCCCCGCGGCACGGGCGAGAAGGACGGCCCCCAGGAAGTGCATCTGGTCATCCTCGACAATGGCCGTTCGCGCATCTACGCCGATCCCCAGCTGCGGGCCACCCTCCGCTGCATCCGCTGCGGCGCCTGCATGAACCACTGTCCGGTCTACACCCGCGTGGGCGGCCATGCCTACGAGGCCGTCTACCCGGGTCCCATCGGCAAGATCCTCACACCGCAAATGGAAGGCGTCGGCGTGCGCCACGATCTCATCCACGGCTCCAGCCTCTGCGGCGCCTGCGGCGAGGTCTGCCCCGTGGAGATCCCCATCCCGGAGATCCTGGTGCGCCTGCGCCGGGAGGCCACCCACACCGACGCGGAGTCACAGGTCGCGGGCAAGGGGGCAGGCCGGACCCGCACGGAGGATTGGGCCTGGCGCCTCTGGGCTGGGGTGCTCAAACGGCCGCGGCTCTACCGGCTGGCGGCTTGGTTCGCCACCCGCTTCGGCAAGGCCCTGCCAGCTGGGGCTCCCCTGATCAAGCACTGGACCCGCACCCGCTCGACCCCCGTTCCCGCGCGGCATTCGTTGCAAGAGCGCATGCGGAATGAAGCCCGCCAGGGAGCCCGCCATGACTGACACCACCCCCTCCTCCACCGCCTCTTCCACGGCCCGCGCCGCCATCCTCGGCCGCCTGCGCGCCGCGGGAGGCAGCGCCCCCCTGCCTCCCCTCGACCTCGCCGTGCTGGAGCGCCGCCACTGGCCCGCCCGCGAGCGCATGGAACGCCTGCGCAAAGGCATGGAGGCCGTCCACACCGAATTCCTTGAAGCCACTCCGGAGGACTGGACCGCCGTGATCCAGAGTTTCTGCGCGCGGGAAGGCCTGAAGAACCTGCTCTACGGACCTGGCAGCGAGGCCGGCACCCGCCTCGCCGCGGATTGGGTTGCCGATCAGGGAGCTGGAGGCACCCAGCTCATGCCCTACGACCGGCCCGTGGAAAGCTTCAAGGACGAGCTCTTCAACGGCGTCGAGGCCGGTTTCACCGGCACCGTGGGCGGCGTGGCTGAAACCGGGGGCCTGTTGCTGATGCCCGATGCCGCAGAGCCTCGCCTGCTCTCCCTGGTGCCTCCCATCCACCTGGCCCTGCTGCGGGCTTCCACCATCCAGGACAGCTTCTGGTCCGCCGTGAAAGCCCTGGGCTGGGGTCGCAGCCTGCCCCCCAATGCCCTGATGATCTCCGGTCCCAGCAAGACCGCCGACATCGAGCAGACCCTGGCCTATGGCGTCCATGGTCCCAAGCGGCTCATCGTGGTTCTGGTGGATGATCTCGGCGCCCCCTGAGGCCCCGCGCCAGAGGCAACCATTGCAACATTAATGACCCAGCCATGAAGTATCGATTGATTCCAATCTGCTGCTGGGGGATCCTATTACCCGGTGCGGTCAGACCACCAGTCCGCACCGGATTCAGGAGTTCCCATGCGTCACCTTTCGTCGTCTCGGCTGATTCTCGGATGCCTTCTGGGCCTGCTCCTGGGCGCCTCTCCCATGCAGGCCGCCCTGCCGCAGGCCCCCGGCTTTCTGGCTGGCCAGCATGCCAAGAACGGCATCGCCTGCGCCGAATGCCATGGCAAGGGTCGGCCGGTGAAGGTCGATGACAACGAAACCACCGTGAACGAGGGATGCGTCCGTTGCCACGGCAGCCTCAAGGAGGTCGGCGCCAAGGCCCAAGGGCACATCAACCCCCACGTGTCCCACCTGGGTGACATCGCCTGCACGGCCTGCCATGGAGGCCATCGGGGATCCTGGGCCTACTGTGGCAACTGTCACGGCTTTGAGCTGAAGATCCCCTTCCCCGCCACCGTGATGAAACCTGCCGAAGCGGCGCCGAAGCCGCCGCAGCCAGCCTCGGTGCGCCGCCGGGAACGCACGGATGTGGTGGTCATCGGATCCGGCGCCGCCGGCATGGTGGCCGCACTCACGGCCCATGACGCAGGCGCCAAGGTGGTCGTGCTCGAGAAGCAGCCCATCACCGGCGGCAACTCCATGCTGGCCGCCGGGGGCATGAACGCCGCCGCCACCCGCTTCCAGGCCAAGAAAGGCATCAAGGACAGCGTCGAGCTGATGGTCAAGGACACCATGACCGGCGGCAAGAACCTCAATGAGTTGGAGCTGGTGAAGATCCTCGCGGAGCAGTCCGCGGCTTCCGTGGAGTATCTGACGGAACTGGGCGCCGATCTGTCGGACGTGGGCCGCATGGGCGGCGCCAGCGTGGACCGCACCCACCGGCCCCAGGGCGGCAAGGCCGTGGGCGCCCACATCGTCGATGTGCTGCGGGCCAATGCCGTCAAGCGCAAGCTGGATGTCCGCGTGAACAGCCGGGTGGTCCGCCTCCTGGAGAACCGCCAGGGCCGCATCACGGGCGTTCTGGTCCAGGGCCGTCATCGCGGCTTCTACCGCATCGACGCCAAGGCCGTGGTGCTGGCTGCGGGCGGTTTCTCCGCCAACCCCGAACGCGTGGCCCACTACCAGCCGACCTTCCAGGGCATGACCTCTTCCAACCAGCCCGGCGCCACCGGCGATGGCCTGGATCTCGGCGCCGCCGCGGGCGGTGTGCTCAAGGACATGGAGCAGATCCAGATCCATCCCAGCATCGCCGCAGGCAGCCGCATCCTCATCACCGAGGCCGTCCGTGGCAACGGCGCCATCCTGGTGAACCGCGAAGGCAAGCGGTTCGTCAACGAGATCACCACCCGCGACGCGGCGTCCAAGGCCACCCTGGCCCAGCCGGGCCAGAGCGCCTTCATGGTCTTCGACGAGGGCGTGCGCCAGAGCCTCAAGCAGATCGATGGCTATTTTCACCTTGAGTTGGTGAAGGAAGGTGCCACGCCGGAAGCTCTGGCGGCCGCCATCCAGGTGCCGCCCCAGGCCCTGAAGGAGACCCTCGACCGCTACAACCAGGCTGTGGCCGCCAAGGCCGATGCCGAATTCAAGCGCCCCGACCTGCCCCGGGCCCTGACCACGCCGAAGTTCTATGCCATCGAGGTGAAGCCCGGCGTCCACTACACCATGGGTGGGCTGAAGATCAGCACCCGCACCGAGGTGATGGCCAAGGACGGCAAGCCCATCCCCGGGTTCTTCGCCGCGGGCGAAGTCACCGGCGGTGTCCATGGCGCCAACCGCCTGGGTGGCAATTCCATCTCTGAGACCATCACCTTCGGCCGCATCGCCGGTGCCCAGGCTGCCGCCGCGGCCCACGCGCCGGTCAAGCCCTGAGCGTCATTTCCGCCGTAGACGCAGCCCCAGGGCCGCGATAGACTGTTTGTTCTGGCTGGGTAGCTCAGGTGGTTAGAGCGAGGGTCTCATAATCCCTAGGTCGGCAGTTCGAGTCTGCCTCCAGCCACCACACAGAAGATCGGAGCCTCGGCCCCGATCTTCGTTTGTACGGCGGAGAGAGAACCAGACTCGGACTGCCGAGAAGCAGGGGCGGCCAGGTAGGCTGCAGTGAGCAAGGCCCCTGTGGGGCCTGCGCAGCGTCCGCAGCCGTGGCCAGCCACGCGCGCAGTTCGAGTCTGCCTCCTTCGGTCCGCGCGGACGCGGCCCGAAGACCTTGGTCAGCCACCACACAGAAGATCGGAGCCTCGGCCCCGATCTTCGTTTGTACGGCGGAGAGAGAACCAGACTCGGACTGCCGAGAAGCAGGGGCGGCCAACCACCCCTCACGCGTCTGGAGAAGCAGCACCTGAGTGCGCGGCCTGCTCCCGCAGGACGGCCATGTCCCTGGTGGGCGTGTTTCCAAAGTAACGCCCGTATTCACGGGAGAACTGGGAAGCGCTCTGATAGCCCACCCGCTGCGCGGCCAGCCCGGCATCCAGTTGGGTATGGAGCATCAGGCGCCGGGCTTCCTGCAGCCGGAGCGCCTTCTGGTACTGCAGGGGGCTAAAGGACGTGACGGCCTTGAAGTGCTGATGAAAGGAGGAGGGGCTCATGTGCACCAGGGTGGCCAGCCGTTCCACGTCCAGCGGCTGGTCGAAATTCGCCCGCACCCAGGCCACGGCTTTGGAAACCCTGTGGAGGCGGCCGTCCTCTTGGCCGATCTGGGCCACGCGGCGACCCAGGGGGCTGCGCAGCAGCCGGATCAGGATTTCGTCGATGACCAGCGGCGCGAGCAGGTCGGCTTCGCCCGGTTGCGAGGCCAGTTCCAGGAGCCTCACCACGGCGTTGAGCACGTGGCTGTCGGCCTGATCGACGCAGATGGCGCGGCCCTCTTCCCGTTTGGGGAGGCCATGCGGGTACACCTTGGAGGTCAGATCAGCGATTCGGCTGGGATCCAGGTTCAGTCGAATCCCCAGGAATGGTTGGTCGAGGGTGGCCTCGGTGACCTGGGCGGCCACGGGCACATCCACCGAATAGATGAGCATCCGCGAGGCGTCGTACTCGAAGAGCTCCTGCCCCAGCATCACCCGCTTCGCCCCCTGGGCCACCAGGCACAGGGCCGGGCGCTGCACCGCATGGTGGAAGGCCTTGTGCGCCTGAGAGGCCCGGCTGAGGAACACCCCGGGAAGGCGCAGTTCAAAGACACCGTCATAGGGCGCGTGGGCCTTCAGCAAAGCTGTGAGGTTGGCGAGATCAGCCTGCTGGGTGTCCGGGCCCAGACCACGGGGGGAGGCTGAAGCGTGGGTGTGTGCCATGGGTCATTGTCGCCTTTCGCATCTGTCCGGTCTGCCAGAACGTGGTGCCCTTCTTCACCCTGTGCACCAACCCTGGATTTAGGCCCGTATCTAGGCCGATTCAGGGAGGACTTCATTCAAGCAGCGGAAGGCATTGAGAATCCGCGGATAGCCGAGGTAGGGCAACAACTGGGTGAGGACATCGAGCATCACGCCCTTGTCATTGCCCACTTGCACGTTGCCCTGAATGTGGCCCTTCAGCTGAGGTTCGCAGCCCCGCAGGGCGGCCAGCATCGAGAAGGTCAGCAGTTCCCGCATCCGCAGATCCAGCCCGGTCCTCGTGTAATAGTCGCCGAAGCAATTGCTGGACAGGTAGTCCTGAACGTGAGTTTGGGTGGCTGTTGCCTCCTTGCGCATCCTGTCGATCAGCCCACCGAAGATCGCCTTCTGAACCGCAAGTCCCTGCTCCATTCGCGTCTCCGGCGTGGTGGTGGACTGCCCCGGCAAGGGGAGCTGTATTCCTAGGCTCTCAAGCGTTTCGTTGGTGACATGGAGGAATTCGTACACGTCGGCGATGCCGCAATAGGGCACAGCCTGGTACACGATCTCCTTGACTTCCACGGGCGAGACACCTGCATTCAGGGCCGCACGGAGCATGACCTTGAACTCCCCGTGCGCCTGGCCCGCGATCAAGGCTGCCAGGATGACCATCAGCCGCGCCCTGTCATCCAGGCTTCCATGGGAGAACACCTCGTCGAAGGCGAAGTTATCGAAGAGCTCGATGAACTCCGGGTCGGTTTTCTTCAGCGTGGAGACGTGATTCGGAAACCAGCGCTCGTGGTTTCTGCGGGCAGTATCCGAAAGGCTCATCATCCCTCCCTTTCCTGATCCAGGTCGAGGTCGCGTTAACGTCCCACCAGGCGCTGCAGGTGCGCGGGATACCGCTCACCCTGAAGCCGAATCGTCGAGGCGGCGGTGTCGATGGCCTGCAGCTCCTCGGCGCTGAGTTCGAGGGCAGCGCCCCCCAGGTTCTCTTCAAGCCGATGCCGTTTGGTGGTACCCGGAATGGGGACGATCCAGGGCTTCCGGGCCAGCAGCCAGGCCAAAGCGAGCTGGGCGGGCGTCGCCCCTTTCGCCGCCGCGAGGGCCTTGAGCACCTCGACCAGGGCGAAGTTCGCCTTGCGCGCTTCCGGTGTGAATCGTGGAACCACGGTCCGGAAGTCCGTGGGATCAAAGGTGGTGGTTTCGTCGATCTTGCCTGTGAGGAATCCCTTGCCCAAGGGACTGAAGGGCACGAAGCCGATGCCGAGTTCCTCCAGAGTGGGGATGGTTTCCAGTTCCGGCTCGCGCCAGAACAGTGAGTCCTCGCTCTGGAGTGCCGTCACCGGCTGGACCGCATGGGCCCGGCGGATGGTCTGCACACCGGCTTCCGAAAGGCCGAAGTGCCGGACCTTGCCTTGTTCAATGAGTTCCTTCACGGCGCCCGCCACATCTTCGATGGGCACCTCCGGATCCACCCGATGCTGATAGAAGAGATCGATGGCCTCCACCCGGAGGCGCTTCAGGGAGGCCTCGGCCACGGCCCTGATGCGCTCGGGGCGGCTGTTCAGGCCACCGGGGTTCGTGCCGGTCACCTGGTCGATCTCGAACCCGAATTTCGTGGCGATGGCCACCTGCCCCCGGAAGGGCTCCAGGGCTTCACCCACCAGCGCCTCATTGACCCAGGGCCCGTAGACCTCGGCCGTATCGAAAAAGGTGACGCCCTTCTCCACGGCGGCCCGGATCAGGGCAATGCCTTCCTGCTTCTCGACGGCGGGGCCGAGCCCAAAGCTCAGGCCCATGCAGCCCAGGCCGAGGGCCGACACCTGCAATCCGTTCGTTCCAAGCGTTCGTGTCTGCATGATGGCTCCTCAGGCGTGGGTGGTTTTTGGGTTGAGTTGAATCACAGGGTCGCGTGCAAGACCGTGGTTACTCAATGCCCAGAGACAAGTCTAGGAATCGGGAAAGCCCGGGTTTGCCTGATGCTCCAGAGCTCTTGCCTGAATGGCCAAGGCCGCCCACTTCCCCTTGCGATGGGATGACCTCAGAACGAGTGGCAGCCACGGTTGTCATTTTATATATAAGCAATTTAATATAATTGATTGACAATATAATTGCCCTCGGCCATGCTGGGTTTACCGGGCCAGGTGCCCGTCCCATCTGGAGAGGACCATGCGCTGTCTGTGTTGCTGCTGATGATTCTGGGGCCCCAACGCCCCATGGAGCCCCTCAGTTCAAACACACAGGATGGCGATGATGGACAGGACGGCAGCACCTCCAGTTGAAAGCCCTGAATCCGGCAAAGGCCGGGCGGGGGAGATCCGATGACGCCCCTCAGGCGGATCGTCCTCGACCTTCAGGGCCTCCTCGTGGCCCTGCCCACGCCGTTCACGGCTGATCAGGCCATCGATCTTCCGGCCTTCCGGCTGTTGGCGCGAAGGGTGGTGGCGGCAGGCGTGTCGGGCCTGGTCCCCCTGGGATCCACAGGAGAAGCTTCGGCCCTGGAGGAAACCGAGCGGGACGCGATCCTCCAGGTCGCCGTGGAAGAAGCCCAGGGACGGCCCGTGGTCGCGGGAACAGGTTCCCATTCCACGCGCCAGACCATCGCCTGGACGCGACGGGCCCGCCAGCTTGGGGCCCGGGCGGCGCTGGTGGTGACGCCCTATTACACGCGCCCCACGCAGTGCGGCCTGGTGGCCCACTACAAGGCCATCGCCGAGGCGGTGCCGGGCTTTCCACTCATCGCCTACAACGTGCCCTCCCGCACCGGCGTGAACCTGGAACCCCCGACCCTGCGCAGCCTTTGGCGAATCCCTGAAGTCGTGGGGGTCAAGGAGAGCAGCGGCAACCTTGTGCAGATCGGGCAAATCGCCCAGTTCCTGCCCAAGGGCAAAGTGCTGCTGGCCGGGGACGATGGCCTGGCCGCGCCGAGCATCGCACGGGGTGCCCGCGGCCTGGTGAGTGTCCTTGGCAACGCCTATCCGGAAGCAGCCCTGGAATTGGTGCACACGGCGCTGGAGGGAAAACAGGCGGAGGCCCACCGTCTGCAGGAACAACTGCGCCCCCTCGTGGAAGCCCTCTTCCATGAGACCAATCCCGTGCCCTTGAAGGCCCTGCTCCATCGCCTCGGCCTCTGCAGCGATCAGGTACGCCTGCCCCTTTTGCCAGCCTCTCCTGGAACCCAGGCCGTGCTTTCCGCCGCGGTCCACCGCGCCCAGGTGGCCTGATGTCCACCCCCCGCCAGCCCCTCTCAGAAATCACCCGGTCACCATTCCAGGCAGCGGAAGCTCCCGCTGCTGACCCGCGGGAATCCTTGTCGCACCTGGATCTCTGGATGGAGTGGCGCACCGAAGGCAGGCGCACTCGGGTGCCCTGGTGGACCTCCTCACGCTGTCGCGGCTGAGTTCACCAGCCCGCACCTCCCCCCGCCCATTCCCCGCATCCTGCGCTCCGCCGCCAAGGCGATGCCCCAGCTCGTTGAACCCCGATCCTCTTTCAGGAACGTCCATGAACCGCCTCCCACTCCGCCCCTTGGCCTTCCTTCTCGCCTCCGGCCCGCTCTTCCTAGCAGCCCAGGGCGTTCAAACCTCGAACATCGACGGCGAGGTGCGAGATCCCCAGGGACGGCCTGTCGTCGGCGCCCAGGTGGTGCTCACCAGTCCTGCCCTTCAGGGCCTCCGCACCCACCTCACGGACGCCCAGGGCCGTTTCTCCTCGCGCCTCCTGCCCCCGGGCGAATACCTCATCGCAGTCACCAAGGCCGAACACCAAACCCTCAAGGCGCCCTTCCAGGTGAACCTGGGCCAGGGCTACACGCCGCGCCTGGTGCTCCGTCCCATCGACAGCGCCACCGTGGTGGTGTCGTCCACCTTCTCGCAGCTGGACAAGGCGGAAGTGGGGAACTCCAGCAATTTCCAGTTCGCTTCCGTGGAAGCCCTTCCCACCGGAAGGAACCCCGAAGACCTGCTGGCGTTGACGCCCGGCGTCACGGACACCCAGAAGATCAACGGCAATGTGTCCATCCGAGGCGCGCTCACGTCCAACAACAAGTTCCTGATCGATGGCCAGGATGTGACCGATCCGAAGTTCGGCAACCGCGGTGTGGATCCCATTTCCGATGCCATCCAGGAAGTGCAGATCATCACGGGGGCCATTTCCGCCGAATACGGCGACGTGGATGGCGGCGTGGTGAACAGCCTCACCAAATCCGGCGGCAACCAGTTCACGGGCATCCTGCGCAGCACCCTCTCCAAGGACGCCTGGAACGCGGTCCAGCCGCTGCAAAGCCGCGTGGGCCTGTCCGACAAACTCAACCACAACGAGAGCCTCAGCGTGGGCGGCTACTTCATCAAGGATCGGTTCTGGTTCTTCCTGTCGGGCTACCGGGAATCCCAGTCCCTGTCCAAGTCGCTGAGTTCCATCACCACCAATGCCGGCACGCCCTACACCAGCACCTTTTCAGACAACCGCCTGCAAGCGAAATTCACCTATCAGCTGCTGCCCGACCAGACCCTCTCCCTGTCCTACCTCACCAACCGGAACGAAACCGATCACGTGGATGTGGCCTCCGGCGACCTGCAGTCGCTGATCCCCCAGATCAAGCAGAACACCTCCTGGAGCCTCAACTGGGCCGCCAATTTCGGTTCTGACCTGTCGGTGGAAGCACGCCTGGGCGCCAAGAAGGAAGGGTTTCTGCGAGGCGGCACCCTGCCCGGCGTCACGCCCATCCTGGATGCCTTCACCGGAGCGTTCTACCTGAACGGCGTCTACAGTGCTCTGGATGGCGGCGATCATCGCGACAACCGCAGCGCCGACGTGAAGGCCACCTACCTTTTCGAGGCCTACGGCGCCCACCAGCTCGCCTTCGGCTTCAACATCCTGGAGGGCACCCGCCGCGCCCAGGATTACCAATCCCCCACCAATGCCCTCATCGTGGTGGGTCGTTGGAAGCCGGGACGAACCACCCTGCCCTTTGGGTATTCCACCTTCCAATCCACCGGGGCCAAGGCCTTCGATGACAGCCGCGGGTTCTACGTGAACGACCGATGGAGCCTGAATTCCAGGTGGTCGCTGAACCTCGGCCTCCGGCTGGATCGCTACTCCGCCCACAGCGAAGACACCAGTGCCTCCGCCGGCGCCACCGGCTGGTCGCCCCGTCTGGGCCTGAAGTGGGATCTCTTCGGCGACAACACCTGGCAGGCCACAGCCAGTTTCAACCGGTACAACGCCAAGGCTCTGTCGAACATCGTCAACTCCGTCAGCGGGGCCGGCAATCCCACGGAGATCGACTACGGCTACACCGGCCCCTATGCCTCTCCGGGTTTCGCCACTCAGGCCAACGCCGCCAACCCAGCCAATTGGACGGCCCTCCAGGGCTACGCCTCACCCACCCTCACCACCCGCCTGTCTCCCGATCTGCGTGCCCCCCACACCGATGAGGCCCAGGTGAGCCTGGCCCATGGGTTCAAGGTGGCGGGCCAGGAGGGGTTCGCCAAGGCCACCCTGGTGCGCCGCGAGTACAAGGATCTGTTCGATGTGAGGGTGGGGAACGATGGCCGAGTGACGCCGCCACCCCCCTATGACGCGGTGGGATCCGCCTACGTCCAGGTCTGGGAGAACAGCGACCTCGCGCGCCGGACCTATCAGGCGCTTGAGCTGGAGGGAGGCCTTGAGGCCGCCGCCTTCGACCTGCGCGGGAACGTCACCTGGTCCTCGCTCAAGGGCAACTACCAGGGCGAAAGCCCTGGAGCTGGCCCCAATGGGCAGGGCATCAAGTACTTCTCCACCCAGGACGGCGTCTCGGTCTATGACACGCGCCAGTTCAACCCCGAGGGCCCGCTCTTCGGCGACATTCCCCTCCGAGTGAGGCTCAACGGCCAATACCACGTCGATTGGTCCTGGGGCCGCACGACGGTGGGCCTGATCTACCGCTTTGATTCCGGCGCCCACGACAGCATCCGCCGGACCCTGACGGGCCGGGAGGTGAACCCGGCCATCGCCGCCCAGGCCCAGGGCGCCACCTTCTACCAGTATCAGGACAGCCGCCGCGGCCAGGTGGTGTTCCCCTCGCAGGCTTATACCGACTTGGCGGCCAGCCAGGACTTCCGCCTGCTGCGCATCGGCAACCAGCCCCTCGCCTTCTTCATCAAGCTGACGGTGGCCAACGTCTTCAACCGGCAACAGATCATCAAGGTCCAGAACAACTGGAACCACGACACGCCGGCTACAGGGACCAGCAGTGCCTGGCTGCCCGATGCAGGCAATGGGGTTCCCCACAGCCGCGGCGACTACGGCGCCGCCCGCAGCCTTGGCGTTCAGGCTGGCGTCCGCTTCTAGGCGTTCCATCTCCACCCTCTGCCCTTCCCCAAGGAGGCCGCCCATGGCTTCACGGTTCTCTCTCACTCCCGTCTTGTTCCGAACCCTCCTCTCGGCGACCTTCGGCGGGCTCTGCCTGCTGGGCCAGACCACCCAAGCCGAAGGTTCTGGCAAGGAACTGCCCGTTCACCGGATTCCCAACATCGGGGCCGCAGCGGAATTCTACTTCGCGCCGGATTCCCAGCACATCATCGGCACCGCCAAGCGGGAGGGCGATGCCGCCCACCACGTCTACACCCTCCGGATCGACGGGACGGAAATCAAACGGATCAATGATCGCGGAGAGGATGCCTGCTCCTTCTTCTTCCCCGATGGGAAATCCATCGTATGGACCTCGACCCGGGACCACCTCGACCTGCCCAAGGGCAACTTCTCCGACCCCCGGAACTACCCGCAGGGCGCAGAGCTCTACCGCTCCGACCTGGACGGCGGCAACCTCCAGCGGCTGACCCAGAACACCCAGTACGATGCGGAAGTCTCCGTTTCCCCGGACGGCCAGTGGGTGCTCTTCGCCCGCCAGACCAACGGCAAGCTGGATCTCTGGCGCGCGCGGCCAGATGGCTCCCAGGCGCGGCAGATCACCCACCTCGAAGAGCTGCAACCCGGCGGCGCCTTCTACCTGCCTGACAGCCGGACCATCCTGTTCCGCGCCTGGAAGCAGGCCGACGAAGGCCGGAAGGGCAGCCTGCCCATGGCCATCTACACCATCCAGGATGACGGCACAGGGCTGCGCCAGCGGACTCACGACGAAGGCACCAACTGGGCCCCCTACCCGGCTCCAGATGGCCGCCACTACGTGTTCGTGAAGGTGCTGCCGGAGCGGAACTACGAACTGTTCCTCGGGGATCTGGAGAGCGACGAGCAGGTGCGGCTGACCTACGACAAGGCCTTCGACGGCTTCCCCGCCATTTCCCCCGATGGCCACTGGCTGCTCTTCGCCTCGAACCGGACCAACGGCACTGAAGCCCCATTGCTCACGCTCTACCTCATGGACATCTCCAGCCTCCATGTGGGGCCACCGGCCAGGACGGGAATCCAAGCCGAAGCCGCACCTCAATGGAAGACCTTCATCAGCGCCACCCAATTGCAGGCGGCCTGGGGGGATCCAAAGCTGCTCGTGATCGATGCCCGCAGCCCCCAGGATTACGCGGCTGGGCACATTCCAGGCGCCATCAACCTGCCCGGCCTGCTGTGGCGCACCGCGCCCACCAAGGTGCCTTCCCAGGAAGGCATTGGCTCCTACATTTTCCGCACCCCTGAGGGCAAACCCGATGTGGATCGCTATGAGGCCTTCCTGGGCAAGGCGGGCCTCACGCGGGAGCAGCGGATCGTCGTCTACGGTGGGCATGCCGGCAAGGCCGACGGCACGGTGCCGGTGGCCATCCTGCAATGGTTGGGGCACCCGGATGTGCGCTTCCTGGATGGTCTCGGCCTCGACGAATGGAAGCGGCTCGGCCAACCCGCCAGCACCGAAGCCCGGGTGCTTCCGCCAGCGGTGTACCAGGCCCGCCCTGATGAGAAGCACTACTGGAACCTCGATCAGGTGCTGAGCCACCGCGGGGACAAGGATGTGGTGTTCCTGGATTCCCGTTCGGCCAGCGAATTCGAAGGCAAGGAACTGCGGGGCAACAAGCGGGGTGGGCATATCGAGGGTGCGGTGCTGCTCAACTACGACGACCTGCTCGATCCCGTCACCCACAAGGTGCTGCCCCCAGACCAGGTGGAAGCGAAACTCAGGGCCCTGAACCTGCCCAAGGACACGGAGAAGGTGGTGGTCATCTACTGCCAGACCGGCACCCGCTGCACCTTGAAGGAGATCGCCCTGCGCGACCTGGGCTACCGGAATGTCGTGTCCTACGACGCCGGTTGGCAGGAGTACGGCAATCGCGAGGACACGCCCATCGTCCGTTTCCCGCCCACCTCCGCGCCGGTGAAGTGAGGCCCTTCCTTTGGATTCCTTTGCGGTCCGTCAGCCCCACCTTCCGACCTGGAGCCCCGGTGTCCCCCAAGCCATCTGACTGTTACGCTTCCGCACGGCTCGCCCGCCTGCGCCGGATCGCGGCACGGAGCCGCGCCGCCCGTCCGTCGGAGCTTCTCCCGGGCGGATCCACCTTCGGCCGGACGCCCCTGGTGCGCCTGCAGCGGATCCGCGCCGAACGTTCGGGCGCCGACATCTACGTGAAATGCGAGTGGATGAATCCAGCCGGATCCGTGAAGGACCGGCCTGCGCTCTGGATGATCCGCGACGCGGAGGCCCGGGGCCTGCTCCGGGGTGGCGCTCGCACTTTGCTGGATTCCACCAGCGGCAACACCGGCATCGCCCTGGCCCAGATCGCTGCCGCCCGGGGACATCGCGTGACCCTCTGCATGCCCGCCAATGCCAGTGCCTCGCGCAAGCGCCTGCTGCGCCTGCTGGGCGCGGAGCTGGTGCTGACCGACGCCTTGGAAGGGGCCGACGGCGCCCGGGACGTGGCCCGCCAATTGGCCGAGGACTTCCCCGAGCGCTACCTCTACCTCGACCAGTACAGCAACCCCATGAACTGGCGGGCGCACTACGAAAGCACCGCCCCTGAAATCTGGGAGCAGACCGAGGGCCGTGTCACCCATTTCCTGGCGATCCTGGGCACCAGCGGTACCTTCACAGGCGTCAGTCGACGCTTGCAGGAACTGCGGCCCGGTATCCAGTGCATCACGGTTCAGCCCAACGCCGCCTACCACGGCATCGAGGGCACCAAGCACTACGCCTCCACGGAGATTCCTCCCATCTTCGACGCGGGCCTGGTCCACCGGCAGGTGGATGTGTCCACCGAGGAAGCCCAGGCCATGGCCCGTCGCCTCGCCTGCGAGGAGGGCCTGCCCGCGGGCACCAGCGGCGGCGCGGCGGTGGTGGCGGCGCTCAAGGTGGCCGAGGGGTTGGACCAGGGCCTGCTGGTGACCATCCTGCCGGACAACGTCATGAAGTCGCTGGGCGAGGCTTCCTGGGATGAGGGTCGGCCATGACAGCGCCTTCCATGCGCCCCCTTCCGGCGGACCTGGAAGCGCAGGTGCGCCGCCACTGCGAGGCCGCGTATCCCAACGAGGCCTGCGGCGCCCTGTTCGGCCACGGGGATGGCCACGCCTCGCCTTGGGCCGTGACGGAAATCAGCCCCGCCCCGAATGAGCACGGAGACGACCAGACCCGGCGCTACCTCATCCCGCCGGATTTCCAGATGAAGGCCGAACGGCATGCCCTGGCCACCGATCAGGAGGTGCTTGGCTACTACCACAGCCACCCGGACCATCCGGCGCAGCCTTCGGAATACGACCGGGTCCATGCCTGGGAGGGCTACCTGTACCTGATCTGCGCCGTGCAAAAGGGCCATTCGGCAGATCTCAACGCCTTCGCCCTTGATGAGCAGGGCGGCACCTTCCTGACCGTCGAACCCCGCCTCGAACACGGAACCGCATCCTGACTTTTCCCGGAGGCCATCCATGGCTGTATCCATCCTGATTCCCACCCCGCTCCGACGCTATGTCGATGGCGCCAAACGCGTGCAGGTCGAGGCCAGCACCGCCCAAGAAGCCATCGCCGCGCTGGCGGCCCTGAGCCCCGATCTAGCCAGCCAGCTGCTGGATGAACAAGGCGCCCTTCGCAGCTTCGTGAACCTCTACCTGGAGGATCAGAACGTGCGCGTGCTGGCCCCTTCCCTCCAGGAAGTGAGTCTCAAGGACGGCGACGTTCTCACCATCGTTCCCGCCATCGCGGGTGGGGCCCCGGAGGTCCGCTTCTCCCGCGAGGAGATCCTCCGCTACAGCCGCCACCTGATCATGCCGGAGGTCACCCTGGAAGGGCAGAAGCGCCTCAAGGGCGCGAAGGTGCTCTGCATCGGCGCGGGGGGACTGGGTTCGCCGCTGGCCCTCTACCTGGCCGCCGCGGGGGTGGGCACCATCGGACTGGTGGATTTCGACACCCTGGATCTCACCAACCTCCAGCGGCAGGTGCTCTATTCCACCGCGGATGTGGGGCGGCCCAAGCTGGATGCCGCCAAGGAGCGGCTCACGGACCTCAATCCCGAGATCGAGGTCGTCACGCACTCCCTGCAACTGGCCAGCTGGAACGCCCTGGAGCTGTTCGAGGGCTACGACATCATCGCCGACGGCACCGACAACTTTCCCACCCGGTACCTGGTGAACGATGCCTGCGTGCTCTCCGGCAAGCCCAATGTCTACGCCAGCATCTTCCGCTTCGAGGGCCAGGTGAGCGTGTTTGATGCCAGCCGTGGCCCCTGTTACCGCTGTCTTTTCCCTGAGCCGCCGCCTCCGGGCCTGGTGCCCTCCTGTGCGGAAGGCGGCGTGCTCGGGGTGCTCCCGGGCATCATCGGTTCCCTGCAGGCCCTGGAAGTCCTCAAGCTCATCCTTGGCGTGGGTGAGCCGTTGGTGGGCCGCCTGTCCTGGTTTGACGCCCTGGATTTCCAGTTCCGCGAACTCTCGGTGCGCAAGGATCCCCACTGCGCCGTCTGCGGGCCTTCCCCCAGCATCACGGCCCTGGTGGATTACGAAGCCTTCTGCCAGGTCCGGGGAGCCGAACCCGAGGGAGATGGCCAAGGCATCCCCACGGTCACGGTGGAGGAATTCCATGCACGCCGCCAAAGCGGAGAGACGTTGGCTTTGCTCGATGTCCGCGAAGACCACGAGGCCCAGATCGTCGGCATCCCCGGGGCCATCCGCTATCCCTTGAGCCAGCTTCCCGCGCGCCTGCACGAACTGGATTCCGCCAACAGCTACACCCTCCACTGCCACAGGAGCGGACGCAGCCTGGAGGCCTACCGGCTGCTGCGGAAGGCGGGATTCGGCCACCTCCAGGTGCTCGCCGGTGGCGTGGATGCCTGGGCCGAACGCATCGACCACTCCCTGCCCCGCTACTGATTCCGGCACCACCTTCCACCCCCCAGGCGGCCCCTTGCCGCCCCATCCCACGAGGAGCCCCCATGTCCGACCCAACCCCCCGTCGAGTGCTCGGCGATGCCGGCGCGAGGCAACTGGCCAACGCCCAGAAAACCGTCGCGCAAACCTCGATCATCACGCCCCGCTGGCTGCCCCGCTTCCTGTCCTGGGTGCCGGTCGAGGCGGGCGTCTACCGTGTGAACCAGACCAAGAACAGTGACACCGCGGTGGCGGTGGTCTGCACCAGCAAGGCGGAGCAGGAGCTTCCGACCTCGTACCTGGACTACGTGGAAAAGCCCCGGGAATACGTGCTCAGCTCCATCAAGTCGGTGGTGGGCGTCCACACCCGCATCACCGATCTGTACAACCATCCCCATGACCAACTCAAGGAACAGCTCCGGCTGGTGGTGGAACACCTCAAGGAAAAGCAGGAATACGAACTCATCAACAACCAGGACTACGGACTGCTGAAGAACGCCGCGCCCGCCTTCCGCATTCCCACCCGCAAGGGCCCACCCACTCCCGATGATCTGGATGAGTTGCTGGCGAAGGTCTGGAAGGAACCGGCCTTCTTCCTCGCCCACCCCCGCACCATCGCGGCCTTTGGCCGGGAATGCACCCGCCGGGGCGTTCCGCCGCCGACGGTGACGATCTTCGGCAACCCCTTCCTCACCTGGCGCGGCGTCCCCCTGGTGCCCAGCGACAAGCTTCCCATCAGCGGCGCCAAGGGCAGCGCGAAATCCAGCATCCTCCTGATCCGCACCGGCGAAGCCAAGCAGGGCGTGGTGGGGCTCTTCCAGGGCGGGCTGCCCGGCGAGCAGGCCCCCGGTCTGTCGGTGCGCTACATGGGCATCGACGCCACCGCCATCGCCTCCTATCTGGTCTCCCTCTACTGCTCGGCGGCCGTGCTCACCGAGGATGCGCTGGGCGTGCTGGAGAACGTCGAGATCGATGCCTACCACGACTACGTGTGGCCCAAATGACCCATTCCAGCCTCCTTCCGCAGCATCCACTCAGCGGGACGAGCGGCCTGTCAGCCGGGCCGGATGCCATCGATGCCGGGCTTCTCACCCAGCTCGCCAACGACCTGTTCAGGGATCCGCCGCCGAATCCCGCACCTCAGTTGCCCCCTTCCGAACCCGGCGCCCCGACCCCTGACTACTACTTCCTGGAGCCGGCCCCGGCGGCAGCGACAGGATCGCCCTGGAACCAAGCCCCCGCGCCCTTCGGCTTGGATACGTTCCAGCCCGAGTTGGTGCCTTCCCTCGATCCGGCCCCGGGTCCCTTCGATGTCCACACGGTCCGCCGCGACTTCCCCATCCTGGCGGAGCGCATCCATGGCAAGCCGCTGGTCTGGCTCGACAACGCCGCCACCACCCAGAAACCCAACGCCGTCATTGATCGCATCGCGGCCTTCTACCGGCATGAGAACTCCAACATCCACCGAGCCGCCCATGACCTGGCGGCGCGGTCCACGGATGCCTACGAGGGGGCCCGCGAGAAGGTGCGGCGCTTCCTCAACGCGCCTTCCGTTCAAGACATCGTCTTCGTGCGGGGCGCCACCGAGGCCATCAACCTGGTGGCTCAAAGCTGGGGGCGACGCTTCATCGGCCCCGGCGATGAGATCGTCATCACCTGGCTGGAGCACCATTCCAACATCGTCCCCTGGCAGCAGCTGGCGGCCGAAAAGGGGGCCAGGCTGCGCGTGGCTCCCATCGATGAGCGCGGCGAAGTCATCCTTGAGGAATACGAGAAGCTGCTCAACAGCCGCACCCGCCTGGTGTCCCTCACCCATGTCTCCAACGCGCTTGGCACCATCAACCCCGTGAAGGATCTGACTGCCCTGGCCCACCGGCATGGCGCCAAGGTTCTGGTGGACGGCGCCCAGGCCGTCTCGCACCTGCAGGCCGACGTGCAGGACATCGATGCCGATTTCTACGTCTTCTCAGGGCACAAGGTCTTCGGCCCCACGGGGATCGGCGTGCTCTACGGACGCTCGGAGATCCTGAACGCCACGCCGCCCTGGCAGGGCGGCGGCAACATGATCGCAGACGTGACCTTCGAGCGCACCGTGTATCACGCGGCTCCCGCACGCTTTGAGGCCGGCACCGGGAACATCGCCGACGCCGTGGGGCTGGGCGCGGCGCTGGACTACCTCAGCCGTCTCGGCCTCGAGAATGTCCAGCGCCATGAACACGAGTTGCTCGTCTACGGCACCGAAGCGCTCAGCCGGATTCCGGGCCTGCGGATCATCGGCACCGCCCGGGAGAAGGCGGGCGTCCTGTCCTTCGTCCTCGAAGGGCATCGCCCCGAAGAGGTGGGGGCCGCCTTGAACCGGGAAGGCATCGCCGTGCGCTCGGGCCACCACTGCGCGCAGCCCGCCCTGCGGCGATTTGGGTTGGAGGCCTCCGTCCGTCCTTCCCTTGCCCTGTACAACACCCGGAGCGATCTGGATGCGCTGGTGGCGGCGGTGCAGCAACTGCAGAAGGGACATCCTCGGTATTAAACCCACAGACCGGAGCAACTCCGCTGAACCTGCACGCATTCATCCCCATGTGCGTGCATGCAGCTCTGGGCGGTTCAAACCAACGCAGAGACTCACACCCAACTGGCCGATTCGATTATTTTTCGTTACCCTGGATTCCCGCAAGGATCCTCGCATGGAGTCCACCTCCGCCTCACCTCGCCGCATTGCCCATCTGGACATGGATGCCTTCTTCGCCTCGGTGGAACTGCTGGAGCATCCAGAACTGAAGGGGCTCCCGGTGGTAGTGGGAGGGCGGCGTGCGAGCGCGGTGGAAGCGGGCGCAGCCTTCCCCAAGCTCAAGCACTATGTGGGCCGCGGTGTGGCCACCACGGCCACCTACGAGGCCCGGGCCTTCGGGGTGCGCTCCGGCATGGGCCTGATGAAGGCGGCGGCTTTGGCCCCAGAGGCCATCCTCCTGCCCGCGCACTTCGAGGCCTACAGCCGGGTGTCGCGGGCGTTCAAGGCCGCCGTGGCGGAACTCGCACCCTGCATCGAGGATCGGGGCATCGACGAGATCTACATCGATCTGACGGAGGTGCCCGGTGAATCCCGGGAACTGGCCCTTCGGCTGAAGGCTGCGGTGCGGGAGGCCACGGGCCTGACTTGCTCCATCGGCATCACCCCCAACAAGCTGTTATCCAAACTCGCATCCGAGCTCCAGAAACCCGATGGCATCACCCTTCTGGGCCTGGATGACATCCCCAGCCGAATCTGGCCCCTGCGCTGTTCAGCCCTGAACGGCATCGGCCCCAAGGCCACCGCGAAGCTGGAGGGCTTGGGCATCCGCACCATCGGCGAGCTGGCTGCGGCGGATCGCACCTGGCTGGTGGAGCATTTCGGCCGAAGCTACGGCGCCTGGCTGCACGAAGCTGCCCACGGCCGCGACGAGCGACCGTTGACCACTTTCCGCGAACCGAAATCCATCAGCCGTGAAACCACCTTCGAGCGGGATCTTCACCCGAAGCAGGATCGGGATGCCCTCACCCGCATCCTCCTGGATCTCTGTGAACGCCTTGCCCAGGACCTCGGCCGGAAGGGTTATGTGGCCGGGTGCATCGGCATCAAACTCCGCTACGAAGATTTCTCCACCATCACCCGCGATCACACCCTGGCCCTGCCCATTGCGAATGCGGAAGCCCTTCGGGATGCCGCGCGAACCTGCCTGAGGCGCGTGCCCCTGGATCGAAAAATCCGCCTGCTGGGCCTCCGTGCCGGGGCTCTGGTGAAGCCATGCGATGCCCCCTTCACAACCCCCGAACCTCAGGTGGTGCGGGAGCCGGGACTGTTCGACCGCTGAGGGGCGAAGACCGCCATCCTCAGGTGGACCACTCGGAAATCTTCAAAGTGGATCTAGGTCCAGGGCTGGAGTCGGCTTCAAAGTCCTTGAACCCCCCTTGTGCACCCAAGCCGCCCTGCAGGTTCCCGGGCGATGCGTGGTTGCCCAAGGGACGCGAGTCCCACCTCATCGCCAAGGATGCGAACGTGACAGTCATCTCCCCACAGCCCACGAAACGCCTGACCATCGCCACGTCCTCGGCCCAACACGCGCGCATCCTCGGCCTGGTGGAGTCGGTCGCCGAAGCCCTGTGGGAGGCCCGGGATCAGATGGGGCCGAGCCTGGCTTCAGGCCTTTCAGGCGCAGCCCTCCTCCTGGGGCACCTATCGCGGCGCGTCGGCTTCGAGGACATGCGGCAACGGGCCCATGATCTCCTGGCCCTGGCCATTGACAAGGTGGAGGAATCCCCGACGCCAACGCTCTATGGGGGCTACCTGGGCATTGGCTGGTGTTTGGAGCACCTGAATCGGCACGTATTCATGGAGACCGAGGACGATCCCAACGCCGACATGGATGACATCCTCCTGGAACACCTTGCGTCGGGCCGATGGACCGAGGAATACGATCTCATCTCCGGCCTGGTGGGCTGGGGGGTGTACGGCCTGGAGCGGCTGCCTAGACCATCGGGGCGGAAGATTCTGGAGAAGGTGTTGGACCGGCTCGAAGCCAAGGCCACGCCCCGGGGGCCCGGCCTTGCCTGGATCACTCCGCCGGAGCGCCTGCCGTCATGGCAATGCGAGCAGGCCCCTCAGGGTTACCTGAATCTGGGATTGGCCCACGGCATTCCTGGTGTGCTCCATCTGCTGGCGGCCATGGCCGCTGCCGGGATCGCCCCGAAGAGGTCTGGACGGCTTCTCACGGCAGGGATGGCCTGGCTGAAAACCCAGCTGCAGGATCCCGACGGTGGCGCCTACCTCGCAGGCTGGTGCCCAGTCGAAATGGACCGGGCTCCGCAGGCCTCCAACCGCATTGCCTGGTGCTACGGAGACCTGGGCGCTTCCATCGCCCTACTGAACACCGCCCAACTGGTCGGAAACGTCCGTTGGGAAGCCTTGGCGCTGAATCTGGCGCGACTCGCTGCCTCCCGCCCCATCGAGCGCTCTGGCGTGATGGATGTGTCGCTCTGTCACGGGAGCGCGGGGAACCTTCACATCTTCAACCGCCTGCACCAGGCCACGGGCGATCTGGCTTTCCTGGCTGCGGGCCAGGTCTACCTCAAACATGTGCTGGATTCCCACCAGCCCGGAACAGGCTTCGCGGGGTTCCACCATTACCGCCCCGCGGATCCCGCCACCTCGCCCTCACTCGCTCAGGATCGCCACCCCGACCCCGGCCTGCTGGAAGGCGCGGCGGGCGTGGCCCTGGCCCTGCTGTCCCTCCTGGAAGGCGCCGACTTGTCCTGGGACCGCTTTCTGCTGATCAGCACGCCCTCCCTTGTCCCCACCCGCTGAACGACCATACGACAGCCATGGCGCATCCCTTTCACTCCGATCCCCGCTTCGCGTTTCGCACACCCACCCTTCCCTTCGATGTCCTGTCCAGCTGGTCCAAGGATCTCCGCGCTCCCGGGGCGACCTGGGGCGAATTGGAAGCGGCCCTCCAGGCCGACCGCGAGGGCCTGCGTCAGCACCTGAGAGAGAGCGTCCTTCGGCCGGAAGTTCGGGATGCCCTGTTCCTGGCCTCTCCCGACCTGGACGAACTGATCGACCCCTGGCTGCAAGGCGCACTCGCCGATGACAAGCGCAGCCGCCTGGAACAGAGCCTGATCCGCTATCTGAGCCGTATGGCCTCCCGCCCGACGCCCTTTGGCCTATTCGCGGCCTGTTCCACAGGCAGCTGGGGTGAGGATACCCATCTCAGGGTGGAAGGTCTGGCTCAGTGCGCGCGCCGGACTCGACTGGATATGGACTACCTGTGCGCGCTCGTGGAGGCCCTCGAGAAAGACCCAGCAGTTCGAAGAACCCTCACCTATCGCCCCAACAGCAGCCTCTACAAGGCAGCCGGGCGACTCCGCTACGCCGAAGCCCGCCTCGGTGCGGAACGGGGCCGGAATTACCATCTGGTGGCCCTGGAGTGCCCCGACTACCTGGCAGCGGTGCTGAAACTCGCCGCTGACGGTACCTCCATGGCTGCTCTCGCGCATTCCCTGATGCTCGAAGAAGAGGTGGATGAGCAGGATGCCGGCGCGTTCATCCATGAACTCATCGACAGCCAGGTGCTGGTCTCGAATCTGTACCCGGCTGTCACCGGCCAAGAACCGATCCACGGTGTGATCGCCCAGTTGGCCTCGCAGGAGGAAACCCGCCGGCTCGGAGAGAAGCTGGCCTCCATCCGGGATGCCCTTCTGAGCATCGATGAGGCCGGGCTTGGCCATTCCCCAAAGGCCTACCGCGCCTTGGCGAAGGATCTTGAATCCTTGCCGGTCAAGATCAATCTCAAACACCTCTTCCAGGTAGATCTCAACCGACCTGCACCAGAAGCCCGACTGAGCTCGCGCGTCCGAAAGGATCTGGACGATGGCATCGCCCTCCTGCACCGTCTCGGCTCCCGGACCTCCGACCCCATGAAGGCCTTCAGAAGCGCTTTCCACGAACGCTACGAGGCCCGCTGGGTGCCGCTTCTGGAGGCCTTGGACGAGGAGACCGGCATTGGATTTGAGTCCAGTGGCTCTGTGGCAATGGAGGCAACCCCCCTGCTGGAGGGCCTGCCCTTCCCCGCCACGGGTGAGCCCGACTACCCGCGCTTCACGCCGCGAGATGCCTTCCTTTCGAAACGCCTATTGGCACTCGGCAAGGCTCTTGAGTGGGAGCTCACCGATGAGGATCTCAAGGCACTGGAAAATCCCGCCCCACCAGCCCTGCCTGATGCCTTTGCCGCCATGGCCACCCTGGTGGCGGCCTCGGCCGAGGCTGTGGACGCTGGCGATTACCAGTTCATCCTGGGGAATTATTCCGGCCCCTCCGGGGCCCGGCTCCTCGGGCGCTTCTGCCATGGTGACCCTCAGCTCGAAGCCCAGGTGAAAGCGCATCTGGAGGCTGAGGCAAAATTCCGACCGGAAGCCATCTACGCGGAGGTAGTCCACCTGCCCGAAGGGCGCATGGGCAATGTCCTGTGCCGCCCTCTGCTGCGGGACCATGAGATTCCCTTTCTGGGCGCAGGTGGTGCTCAGCCCTCCTGCCAGATCCCCATGCAGGATCTTCTGGTCTCCGTGGTGGGCTCTCGCGTGGCCCTCCGGTCCAGACAGCTTGGCTGCGAGGTCATCCCCCGGCTGACGTCGGCTCACAGCTACTCCCGAGGCCTGAGCGTCTATCGCTTCCTGGGTCGCCTGCAGGATCAGGACGGCTCGTTCGCGGGATGGGACTGGGGCTGCCTTTCGGACCTGCCTTACCTGCCGCGAGTGCGCAGGGGACGCCACATCCTGGCCAAGGCGCGGTGGAATATCGAAGGCAAGGAGATCAAGGCCATCCTCGATACCACAGGATCCGAGGCGTACCTGCGATTCCAATCCTTCCGGACAAGTCGGAACCTGCCCCGCTTCGTGGTGTTGGCCGATGGCGACAACGAACTTCTCGCAGACCTGGACCACGCGCCATGGGTGGAAACGCTGCTGCGATTGGTGGCCAAACGTCCAGGGTTCCAACTGCAGGAGTTCTATCCCTCCCCGCAGGAACTCTTGGCCGAGAGTCCAGAAGGACGCCATACCCACGAGTTGGTCATCTCCTACACCAGGTCGCCCGAACCACAGCCGCTCCGGAGCCGCAACCCAGAAGCGGCCTGGGCCAAGCTCGTGCCAGACGCCGACGCCCCTGTTCGGCACTTCGCGCCGGGATCCGAGTGGCTCTACCTCAAGCTATATGCCGGTTCCAGCACCGCCGACCAGATCCTGATCCAAGGTCTGGTGCCTCTTCTCGAGGAGACCCGGGGCCTATGGGACCGCTGGTTCTTTCTGCGCTACGGCGACCCCGGGAACCACTTGAGGTTGCGATTCCATGGAAACCCCAAGGGCCTGATGGAGGAGTTGCTTCCTCGGGCCCACGCGATGCTGGCACCCCTGATGGCCGATGGATGGTGCTGGAAACTGCAATCGGATACGTATGAGCCTGAACTGGAACGGTACGGCGGCGTGGAGGGACTCCAACTGGCCGAGGATTTCTTCTGGCACGACAGCGAGCTGGTGCTGGGCCTCGTGCAGACCTACCCGGGAGACGCTGGCGGAGCCCACCGCTGGCGCCTTGGCTTGAAAGCCATGGATGGCCTCCTGTCTGGTTTGGGGTTCGACCTCCCTGCCAGGCTTGACATCGTCCGGAAGGCGCGGATCGCCTTTGCTCAGGAGTTCCAGTCAAAGCGTGGACTGGATGTGAAATTGGGGGAACGGTTCAGGCAGTGGCGGAAGGAGATGGATGCCTGGTTGTTCGCGGAAGCGGAACCTTTGGACGACCTCAGGCCTGGTCTGGCGCTCCTGAACCGTTTCAACCAGAGCACCTCTGAATGCTTTCAACGCCTCCGGCAGAAGGAAACCGAAGGCCGCCTGACTCAGCCTCTGGAGGCCCTCGTCCGGAGTTACATCCACATGCATCTCAACCGCCTCTTCCGCTCTTCCCAGAGGGCCCAGGAATTCGTCCTCTACGACTTTCTTGAGCGACTGTACGAATCCCGTTTAGCTCGGTCAGCCAATAACCGTCCCGACGTCCTATCGGCCTGAGCCTCAATCCTCAAGCGTTTCACGGAGCCCGTTTTGGACCCGAACCAAGGCCCGAAGGAATCCCTCTTCCGTAAAGAAGCCCTGGAACACCTGTTTCAGGAAGAGGACGTCCGGGAGCCACTCCGGGTGTCTCCCCCGTGGACCTGGTCCCTGCTCTGGGTCATGGCGGCCCTCGTGGCCTCCTCCATCGCCGTCAGCATCTTCGGGAAAGTGGAGATGATCTCAACGAGCCACGGCATCCTCCAGCCCGCCGCCGGCGTCAGGCAGCTGCAGGCCCAAGTCGCAGGGGTGGTAAGCAAGCTCTATGGCCACAGCGGCGACCGGTTGCGCCAGGGTCAGCCCGTCGCCCGCATCGAGGCCGCACAACTGCAGAGCACCCTCATCGAAACGGATCGCCAGCTGCAGTTGCTGCGGTCAGAAGGCCAGGGATTCACAGCCCGCGAAGAGAAGCTGACCCAGGATCAGATCCAGGCCATCCAGAGCAAGATTGCCAAGCAGAAGGCCCAGATCGCCAGCTTCCGGAGTTCGGTCGAGCACCTGCGCGGAAAAGCCCAGAAGTCCGAGAGGCTCCTCAAAGAGGGTTACACCTCCCAGAGCGACGTCGCGGAAGCCAAGGATGCCCTCAATGCCGGGCTGCGCCAGCAGGAAGCCGCCGAACAGCAGCTGGTGCAGATCATGCAAGAACTGAGCGCCCTGGAAAGCGCGAGACAGCGCCAGCTTTGGCAGCATTCCCAGGAGATGAGTGGGATTCAATCCAAGCGGGATGCCCTGGATGCCACCCTTCGCCAAACAGAGATCCTCGCCCCGGTGGACGGTTTCCTGGAGGCGCTGGTGGCCCGACCCGGAGATGTGGTGCAAGCCGGCCAGACCCTGGCCAAGCTCATCCCCGAGGATTCAACGCTGCAGGCGGTGGCCTTTCTCGCCGAAAAGGATCGGCCTTACGTGCGGCCCGGAAGCCTGGTGAACCTGGAGCTGGAAGCCTATCCCTTCGCCCAGCACGGCACCCTGAAAGGGCGAGTCTCCCGCATCGGCAACGACCTGGTTTCCCCCTACGAGATCCGGGAGGTTCTCGGGGAGGAAGCCAAACTCGAGGTGCCTTCCTTCCGCGTGGAGATCGAGATCCTCCCGGATCGCCCCAAACGCCTCTCGCATGTGACCCTGCGGCCGAACATGCTGCTTCAGGTCCGGTTCACTTTGAAACGCCAATCGATCATCACGCTGGCGCTGGATCCGCTCCGCCGCTGGCTGGAGTAGCCCGTGGCCTACGACCGTGTGCCCTACATCCCGCAGATGGAGATGGTCGAATGCGGAGCTGCCTGCCTGGCCATGATCCTGGCCCATTGGGGCCACCACGCCCCCCTCCCGGAAGTGCGCGAGGCTTGCAAGGTCTCCCGGGATGGTGCCAACGCCGCAAGCCTGCTGGAGGCTGCGCGGGCCTACGGGCTGGAGGCGGAGGCCGTCAAAGTGGAGCTGGAGCACCTGGGCGACCTCCCCCTTCCCGCCATCCTCCATTGGGAGTTCCGCCACTTCGTCGTGCTGGAGAAACTCACCTCCAAGGGCGTGAGGATTGTCGATCCGGCCGAAGGAAGGCGGTTCATCAGTCAATCCGATCTGGGCCTGCGCTTCACGGGCGTGGCCCTCGCGTTCGCCCCGGACGATGGCTTTGCCCTGCGCCCAAGGCGCTTTCCCAGCCTGAGGCGGTACCTGGGCTTGATCCGTGACATGCGCCCTTCCCTCGCGCAGATGCTGGCGGCCTCGCTGATGCTCCAGGTGGTGGGCATGGTCTTCCCCCTGGGCAACCAGCTGTTGGTGGATTTCGTGATCATGCCGAAGTACCTGCCCTGGCTTTGGGGACTGGCCCTGGGGTTGGGGGGCGCGGTGGTGGCCAAGGCCCTGATCTCGGTGCTGCGCAGCTTTGTGCTGCAGGGCGTGCAGAACGCCATGGATGCCCGCCTCATGGAAGGCTTCGTGGAGCATCTGGTGCGGCTCCCCCTGGGCTTCTTCCTTCAGCGCCGGCCAGGCGATCTGGTGAACCGGGTCGAAAGCAACACCCAGATCCGCGACCTGCTGTCGTCGCGGACCGTGTCCTCCCTCCTGGACGCCTTCCTGCTGCTGGGGTACGCCGCCCTGATGCTCGCCTACCACTGGCGCCTGGGGGCCATCGTGCTTCTGCTGGCGAGCCTCCGGGTCGCCCTGCTTGTTCTCCTGCGCCGGCAGAATGAGCAGCTGATGGCCAACGAACTGACCGTCATCGGTCAGGAGCAATCCATCCTGGTGGAGGCCCTGGTCGGCATCGAGACGATGAAGGCCACATCCTCCCAGGAGCAGGTCCTCTCGCGGTGGACACCGCGCATGGTGCGCCGCCTGAACGTGGCCATGGAACGCCAGAAGATCCGCATCGCGGCGCACCAGTTCATGACCTTGCTCCAGGGAATGGCCACCGTGGCGGTGTTCTGGGTGGGCGGCAGGGAGGTTCTGGACGAGCGCATGACCCTAGGGGTATTCACGGCCTTCCTTTCCCTGCAGGCCCTCTTCCTGGGGCCCCTGGAATCCCTGCTGGGGGCTTTGACCGACCTCCAGTTCCTCGGCAGCCATCTGGCACGGTTGGACGATGTGCTGGAGCACGCCCAGGAAACGTCTGGAACCCAGGACCCAGGCCAACTCTGTGGCGCCATCACCCTGGAGGGTGTTTCTTTCCGTTATGCCGAGGGATCACCCTGGATTCTCAAGGACATCAACCTCGCCATCCGCCCCGGAGAAAAGATCGCCCTGGTGGGCCGCAGCGGGGCTGGGAAAAGCACCCTGGCCCGGCTGCTCATGGGCATGCTGCTGCCCACGGCAGGACGCATCACCTTCGACGGATGGGACCTCAGGCAGCTGGACCTCTCGAAACTGCGAAGCCAGTTGGGGGTGGTACTGCAGGATTCCTTTCTGTTCGACGATATGGTCCGGGCGAACCTGAGCCTCCGCGATCCCAACATGCCCATGGAGCGCATCCGCTGGGCTGCGGGCCTGGCCCAGGTTCACGAGGTCATCAAGCGCTTGCCTGCGGGGTACAAGACCCGGCTTGGCGAGAACGGCCGCACCTTGAGCGGCGGAGAGCGCCAGCGCCTCTGCCTGGCCCGCGCCATCGCCAGCCAGCCGGCCATCCTGCTCCTGGATGAAGCCACCAGTTCCCTGGACCTCGAGACCGAAGCCCTGGTGCATGCCAACCTGGCCAAGCTGGGCTGCACCCGCATCGTCATCGCCCACCGCCTGGAAACCCTGAAGGATGCGGACCGCATCCTGGCCATGCAGGATGGCGCCATCGTCCAGCAAGGCACCTTCGAGGCGCTGTGCGCGCAGCCCGGGGTGCTCCGGGACGTGGTCCTGGCCCGGGAGGAAAACCGTGTCTGAACGGATGCCCCTGGTGGGAATCCCCGGCAACCTGGCCCTCTGGCGGCTGCTCTCGCTCAAGGGCATCGAGGTATCGCTGCAGGCTCTCGAGGAAACGCTGCTCTGGGAGTTCAGCCTCGAAAACCTGGTCCAGGAGCTCCAGGTCAGGGGCTTCGAGGCCCGGGGCATCACCATCCAGGAGCAGGACCTGCATCACCTGGAGCTGCCCACCCTCGCCCAGCTCACCAACGGCAGCTGGATTCTCCTCAGGAAGCGGGTGGCCCGGGGCTACCTTGTGGAACAGGGCATGGGAGGCCTGCAGCTCGCGCCGCTGGGGAGGCTGAGCCAGGACTTGGCTGGTCCCGCCATCGACATCTCAGAGCCCTTGGCCCCCACTGGCAGCCTTTGGTCACGCATGGGAAACCTGCTGCCGCGGCACCGCCGCGTGCTCGGGCAAGTGGCCATGATCACGCTGGTGGGCCAGGGGTTGGCGCTGCTCCCGCCCTGGCTCACGGGGAAACTCGTGGATCTATCCCTTTCAAGGGGAGTGCCGAGCCTGTTGTCGATCCTTTGCCTGGGCCTGCTGTTGGCATCGCTTTTCCAAGCCTGGGTCGGTTGGCTTCGAGAGGTCAGCCTGCTGGCCTTCACCACGCCGTTTGAAGCCACTCTCGAAAAAGGGCTCTGCGAACACCTGCTGGCACTGCCATTCAAATACCTTCAATCAAAAACCCTGGGGCAGTTGCTTCAGACCTTCAGCGGCCTCCGCCGGGCGCGTTCACTGCTGTTGGATCAGGGGCTCGGAGCCCTGTTCAGTGGTGTGGCAGCGGTGTTCTACCTCGCCTACATGGCCCTGGTCATGCCTGGTCCCGCTGCGGTGGTCCTGGCGGGAGCGATGGCGATCAGCGCTCTCGCCTTCGGCGTGGGCTTCCTGCAGGCCCGAGAACAACAGCAGGAAGTGAAAGCCGCCCAGGCCGAAAACAGCGCCCTGTTGGAACTCCTGACAGGCGCCACCACCCTCAAGGCCACCGCCAGCCAATCCTGGGCCTTCAAACGCTGGGCGAAGCGGTTGCGCCTTCAGCTCCACCACGGCCTAAGGCGGGAACGTCACGGCCTTTGGACTGAGGGAGGCAACATCCTGCTCAATGAGGGGCTTCTGGCAGGGGTTCTGATCTGGGGTGGCCAAAGGGTGCTGGCCGGGGAACTCAGCCTGGGAAGTTTGCTGGTATTTGTGCAGCTCAGCGGTGCCTTCACCGCGGCCCTCCTGGCCCTGGCACAAACCGGTGTCACCTTCCTGGCTCTGCGACCGCAACTTGAGGCCGTGCAAGAAACCTTTGCGGAGACGCGGTCGCCCAAGCTGCCCCGTCGGGGCCCCAAGGATTTGAGCGGCCCCATCAAGGCGGATGAGGTCTGGTTCCGATATGCCCCCGAAGCCCCCTGGGTGCTGCAGGGCGCCAGGCTTTTGGTACAACCAGGCACCTTCCATCAGGTGAAGGGGGCGTCAGGTTCGGGCAAGAGCACTCTGTTGAAACTGCTGGCCGGACTCTACGCACCCGAAGCAGGGAACATCAGCATTGGCGGACTGGATACTTTTTCCGCCTCGTCCCTCACGGCCTTCCTCCCCCAGTTTCCGGGGTTAAGCAGCGGATCCATTCTTGAAAATCTGAAACTTTTCTCGGCCGGGGCAAACCAGTCCCATCTCATGAAAGTGGCCAAGCAGACGGGACTGGATGCCTGGGTGGGCACCCTCCCCATGGGGTATCAGACCATGGTGGCCAGCGGAGGCGAGAACCTCTCGGGAGGGCAACGCCAACTGGTGGCAATCACCGCCATTCTCGCCTCGGATCGACCCCTGCTGCTGCTGGACGAAGCCCTTTCCAACCTGGATTGGATCAGCCGGAACCGCATCATCCATAGCCCCTTCCTGGCGGGTCGCACGGTTATCTACGCCAGCCATGAAGAGCTGCTTTCTGAATCTGGAAACCACCACGATGGATCATCCCCAATCCCGACCTGTTCTGAAACGCCATGAAATCATGGCCGGATGGCAGCAGCACCATGGCTTGTACAAACCAAGGCCACGCGGATGAAGCAGGAAGCCGCGTGGCCTTGGGAAGGATTTAACCGCCTAGCACCAGCAGGAACGGCCTTTGGTCCCACAGTAATCCGTGCGGCAAACAAAATAAGACAGGCCACCGGCAGCAACCTCACCCTCTTCTTTCTGGGTCAGGGACTTGAGCGTTTCCTTGTTCAAGCTCAACTTCTTCTTGCCGTCCTGCTTCTCCATGGAAGCCTCCAATTTTTTGGGGATCCGTCGGGATCCGGGGGTTTGTGAAAGTGATCCTAAGCGGATGGAACTGCCGCAGGGGCTGCTTGGCACCAAGATCAGGCTGAGTGACATGCTCAGATAGCTGAGTGGCACATATCGGGTGCTCACAAGACTGCAGGGATTGCAGGAGGAACGACAGCTCCAGGCTTCCGTGACGATACGGAGCCGTGGCCTCACTCGAAATCACCGCGCCCCCAGAGCGGCTTTGAAGGTGGGCGTCATCACCCGGCTTACATCCATTTCAGTGCCATCGTTCAACCGGGCCCGGCAACGGCCACTGGGCAAGGGGCGGACCCCCACCACCGCTGAAAGGCGAAGCAGTGCGCCGCGGTGGATTTTGGCGAAGCCTGACATGGGCAGTTCGGCTTCCACCTCCGACAGCGATTTCCAGAACGTCCGGAAGCGCTCCCCGCCGCACCAGGCCCAGACGGTTTCATCCTCGACCTCGAAGAGGATCACCCGGCGGGTTTCCAACAGCAATTGCCCCTTCCCCGCCCTCACAGGGAAACGATCACCTTTCGAGCGGGTGGGTTCATCCTTGGAAAGGACTTGAAGCGCCCCCGGCATGCCAGCCTTGATTCGATTCAAACGGGTGATGGTTTGTTGAAGGCGCGGAAGCATCACAGGCTTGAGGAGGTAGTCCAGGGCCTCGCATTCGAACGCCCGAAAGGCGTGGCCGGAATGAGCAGAAATGAACACCACCGGGGGTGGCTGTACGAGGGCCGCCCATACATCCAGACCGTTCACTCCCGGCATATCCACATCAAGGAACAGGCAGTCGACTGCTGGGCCCGATTTCAGCCAGGACAGCAAGGCCAGTCCATGGTCCAGTTCCGCGATAACCTCACAATCGAGGTCCCTGAGGAGGCTGGCCAGTCGTTCACGGCCCCAGGACTCGTCGTCAACCAGGGCGACTTTAAGACACATGGGCGAATCTGGATTCGGACTCGAACGAGGTTCGTCGAATCCGGCCGGGGAGGGAGCGTGCGAAGCCCCGGACCCCGTCGAGGGACCTATATGAGCGAGGCAGCATGCTAGGGAAAGGCATGGTTTTTATGACTTTTCAAAAATGATTTGAGAGGCCACGGGAATCACATGCCTTTTCGGGATGGGAGGGACAACACTCCGAAAACCGGACTGGGTGTGCCTGTTCGGTTCGGACACACGCAAACCTTCTAAGCGAAGACTGGCCTTCCCGGTCGTGTGGGGCATGTGGTTGATCATTGATCTTCATTCGGCTCGACCGAAAGGAGTAGGTCCACTTGAGAACAAAATCGGGTGGTCCACTTGGCCCCCGATTGAGCAAATCGAATGAGCCGGAGCCATGTCCACCTCGTCTAAGCGGCGGGCAATGCAAGCGCCTTTTAAGCTCCGACGGGCAGCCCTCATTCCGCCATCAGATCTATCGCACCACTGTGCGGGCATGGACTGGAATCAAGAACGTCGGGGAGACCGACCAGGCAGGCCTAATGGATCCTCATGGGCCTCAACAAACTCCCAAAGCCCGTTTAAAGGAGGGGGTCTGTTGCCGACTAACCTCCACTTCCACCCCATCACTCAACCGCGCCATGCAGCGCCCACTGGGCAGGGACCTCATGCCGATGACCGTGCTCATGCGCAGCAGCATGCTCCGTTGGATGCGGATGAATCCCAGGCCAGTGAGCTTGGGCTCCAACTGGGTGAGGGCCGTCCAGTAGGTACGGTAGCATTCACCCTCCACCCATGCCCACACGATTTCGCCCTTTACCTCGAAACGGGTAACCTTCCGGAATTCGATCAGAAGCTGCCCCTTCCCAGCCCGCACCGGGAACCGCGTTCCCGGCTGGGTTCTTTCAGGTGCGGGCGGCGCTCCCTTTTTTCGGTCTTGGATCAATGGCTCGCCTTTCCGGCGGGTCAGGCGGGCCAGGGCGATCTCAAGGCGCGTGGCCCTCACGGGCTTCATCAGGTAGTCCACCGCCTCCGACTCGAAGGCCTGCACGGCATGCCCCGGATGGGCGGTCACGAAGACCACAGGAAGCATCGCCGGTAACTCGGCCATCAGTTCGAGCCCGTTGACCCCAGGCATTTCCACATCGAGGAAGACGCCATCCAAGCTGTCTCTTTCCAGACCGAGCCATGCCAGAAAGTCAGGGCCGTTCTCAAGTTCCGCCACCACCTCACAGCCCTGTTCTTTCATCAGGCGCACGAGGCGGCTGCGGCCCATAGGTTCGTCATCGACAACCGCCACCCTAAGCGGCATGGCCCTGTTTCCGGACTTCAATGGGCAGGCTGACCCGGGCCAGGATCCAGCCCCTTTCGCCTAAGAGGCTGAACGAAGCCCTCCCCTGGTAGGTCGCCTCAAGCCGCTCCTCCAGGTTTCGAAGCCCAATGCCCTTGGCTTCCAGTTGGGGGCCTAGGGATCCAGGGTTCCAGACTTCCAGCACCAGGTTTCCCGCCTCGCACTTGGCGTGCAAACGAACACAAGCCCCAAGCGAGCTTAGATCTCCATGTTTCAGGGCATTTTCCAGCAGCGGCTGAAGCAGCAGGGTGGGGACCTGGCAGGCATTCAGAGCGTCATCCCAATCCCATTCCACTGGGACGGCGCGCCCGGAGCTTAGGCAGCGGAGATCAAGGTAGGCGGCCAGCAATTCGCCTTCTTCTTCCAGGGAGTGAAGGGATCGAACGCACGCTTCGCTGAGCTTGCGAAGGAAATCAGACAGGTCGAGCAGCGAAGGCTCCACCAGGCCTGGATGAGTTCTGGACAATTCCACCAGTCCGTTGAGCGCATTGCAGAGCAGGTGGGGATGCAGTTGATTCTGCAGAAGGCTGCAGCGGTCCTGGACCATGAGCTCGGCCATGCGGTCGCGATCCGAGCTCATGGCAAACCACTCGGTGAGGGCGGCGCCGACTCCCAGCATGGCCGGTGCCAGCACAATCACATCCCGATAGAGACCGGACAATGAGGGAGGCGCCTCCAGATAAACCTTGACGATCAAGGTTTCAATCCGCCACAGAAGGGCCCAATAGCCCATGGCGCAGGCCAGGCACCCAACCCCCCGCAGGGCGCCCTTCCATGGCAAAGCGCTCCAAAGGGTCGGCGCAAGGACAAAGCTCCCCCAGAGGAAGGCCGCGGGATGGATGGCCATCCGGAGCAGCATGACCAGAGAGGGGATGGCCCCGGAGCTGAAGCTCCGAATCAGTTCATAGCTGAACCATGAGATGGCCATGCCCACACACCATTTCCAGCCTTCGCCCATGCCAAGCCGTGGCTCCAGGCGGATCCCATGGGGCTCCCCTCGACTGAGGTCCCTCCGAACCGACACTGCAGCAGCCCCAGGGCGTCACCCCGATACCCCCCGATGATCCGGATTCGACACGAATGGGATGGACTTGGGCATGGGCCTGATCATGGGCACTCCGTTAGGCAGAAGTCGGGTCCCTTCCGCGAGCCCATCAGCGTTTCGGCGGGCCGGTCCCTCTCCGGGAGGCCCCGGTGGGGCGACCCGAATTTCCCGGGTCGCAGACGGGTTGGGAAGACGTGAAGTCGTCATCTGGATTGGTGAAAATCTTTGGCCCAATCCCTGAAAAGAGGTAGATCCACCCATCACATAATCCGGTGGTCCACTTTTCATGCGGTTTTTCTGCCAGCGATGCGAGGAAGAGCCTGAGTGGCGGCCAGTCTTTCGGAGTTCATTGCGAGCGCCGCTCCCGATTTCTTGCGCTGGTTCCAATCCATCGCGCCAGAATGAAAAGCATCCCCCTGGAGGTTCTGTGCACGCGCTCCGGCTATCCTTCGCCCTCTTGTTGGCTGCGTTCAGCGCAGTGTCATTCGCGCCTGGGGCATTCGCCTGCACCAACATCCTCGTCACCAAGGGTGCCTCTAAAACGGGCTCCACCCTGTTGACCTATTCCGTGGATGGCCCATTCCATCCCTCCTTGGAGGTCATTCCCGCCAAGGACCACGTCCCCGGCGCCACCTTTGACATCACGGATTGGAATGGCAAGGTGCGCCTGCGCATCCCGCAGCCCAGCCACACCTACGCCATTTTCGGAATCATGAACGAGCATCAACTGGCCATCGGTGAAACCACGTTCGATGGTCGCCCCGAACTGGAAAATCCGGATGGGGCTTTCCCCTACTGGACCCTCATGGATGTCACCTTGCAGCGGGCGCGCACAGCCCGTGAAGCCATCAAGGTCATGACCGATCTGGTGGCCGAATTCGGCTACTGCTCCACCGGCGAATCCTTTTCCATCGTCGATCCGAACGAAGCCTGGATCCTTGAAATGATTGGCCCTGGAAAAGGCGGACATGGTGCCCATTGGGTGGCGATCCGCGTACCCGATGGCGCCATCGCGGCCCATGCCAACCGCGCGCGCATTGGCACCTTTCCTCTGAAGGATCCTGAAAACTGCCTCTACTCTTCGGAGGTAGTATCCTTCGCCCAAGCCAAGGGCTATTACGATCCCAAGCGGGACGGTGCCTTCCGCTTCTGCGAAGCCTACTGTCCCGCCACCGCGCAGGAGCTGCGCTATACCGAAACCCGCGTGTGGTCAGTGTTCCGCCGTGCCGCGCCCACTCAGGCTTTCAGCCCTGACTACCATCGCGGTGTGCCGGGGGCGAAGCGCTACCCCCTCTGGATCACTCCTGATCACAAGCTGGATGCCGCCGATGTCATGGCGCTCATGCGTGATCACTACGAAGGCACGCCCTACGACATGACCAAGGGCGCGGATGCGGGGCCTTTCGGATCCCCCTACCGGGCGAGGCCCATGGCCTTCAAGGTGGACGCCAAAGCCTACACCTGGGAGCGCCCCATCTCCACACCGCAAACCGCCTGTTCCTACCTTGCCGAATGTCGGAGCTGGCTGCCGGATGCCATCGGTGGCGTGTTGTGGTACGGCCTCGACGATACCTACACCACCTGCTACTTCCCGCTGTATGCAGGCATCTCCGCGGTACCGCCATCTTGTGCAGGAGGCAGTCTGAATCGCTTCAGCTGGGATGGCGCCTTCTGGGTGTTCAGCCTCGTCGCAAACTACGCGCAGTTGAAATACAGCTACATGGTGAAGGACATCCAGACCGTTCAGAAGGATCTGGAATCGCGTTTCTTCCGCTTCCAGCCGGTGTTCGAAAAGGCGGTTTTGGACCTTTACAAAAAGGATCCCCAAGCAGCCCGGCAAATCCTTACGGATTACTCAGTCACTTCCGGTGAAATGGTGGTGAAACGCTGGCGCCAGCTGGGCGAGAGCCTCTTCGCGCGCTACAACGATGGCTATGTGCAGGATGCCAAGGGCCATTCTCAAGAGTTGGGATATCCCGAAGATTGGCTCCGCGAAGTCCTGCGCACCAAACCCACCGCCTTCAAACTTCCAGACGATGACCGTGTGGTGCATCCCGAATCCTACTGAGGGTGGAATGCGTCCTGGAGCAAGGGGCTAAACAGCCTCTGTGCCTTGCATTGGCTTCAAATTAAGTAGAACTACTCATGATATTCGTGAGTGTTCCTCTATTGTATCTTCCGCGTAAACGAGTGAATTTGAATGCACGTCCACTTCAGGCTGAGGAGTCGCACCATGTCGAAGCAACGCGTTTCCCGATTCGGCCAGGGGCTTATGGCCGTGGCCATGGCCATGGCCACCGGCATGCTCGGGGCCCAGGAGCTTGGCTTTTCCAAGGATCTGAAGATCCGGACCGCCTGGGCGCCGCAGGCCAAGGACAACCTGCGCCAATCCTCCCTCGGCTTCGGTTTGAATTTCGCCTACACGACGGCGGCAGGCACCTATGCCGCAGAGGTGGGCTACTACTACAAGACCGGAGACATCTTCATCGAGCCCGTGGCGGGGACGCCCCCCGCAGGCCTCGATCCTGTGGACCTGCCCAATGCCGGGGATTCCCGCCGCAACCAGCTCGACGGCTTGGCCCTGCGCCTATCCTACTCCCAGAAAATCGATGCGGATTGGAGCTGGCAGGCTGGCGCCATGCTGGGCGGAACCCG
The DNA here is from genome assembly GCF_030758935.1 of Geothrix sp. PMB-07. NCBI lineage: Bacteria > Pseudomonadati > Acidobacteriota > Holophagae > Holophagales > Holophagaceae > Geothrix > Geothrix sp. PMB-07. The sequence continues at coordinate 2,027,359 of NZ_CP132333.1, read as the reverse complement.
CTTCAAGCATGAGTATTTCGGGGATGTCCGAGGCCAGAACTGGGTCGCGACCAATCCCACCTCCTGGCGAGACACCTATTCGGGCACGCCGGTGGAGGGCGGCATCAAGGTCAGCCCCTACGTCGGCACCAGCTGGAAGCTGAATGGTCACTCCAGCCTGGAGATCAACCTCATGCTGCTCAACTACACGGCCGTGAGCTACCAGCACAAGCCCGGAACCGGGCAATACGCTCTGGACACGGATCCCGCGTCGGATGCCACCGTGGGCCGCATCGCGCCCCACAACGCCTTCCCGACCGATACGCTCACCAAGTCCAACCGCCTCGTGCCGCACCTCGAGTTCGGCTACGTCTTCCACTTCTAGCCCTGGGCCGTCGATCTGCGGAGGATGATCATGAATTGCCGAAGCGTCAGGAACCTCTCCACCCTTGCCCTGCTTATCGCCGGGCAGGTAACCCTCGTGGCCCAAGTGACCACCGGAGCCCTCAGCGGCCGGGTGACGGACAACCAGGGCAAGCCCCTGGCCGGGGTCCGCGTCGCTCTGGAAAGCCCGGCCCTCTTCCGGCCTCGCGAGTACAAGACCGATGCCAATGGCGAGTACCGCGGCCAGCTTCTGCCCGTGGGCACCTACTCGGTCAAGGTCAGCGCCGATGGCTGGCTGGGCAAGAGCGCCACAAATGTGCGCGTGGGCCTGGGCAGCACACTCGCCTTGGATTTCACCCTGAGTCCGGTGCAGCAGGCAGGTGCTGTGGTGGAGATCGTCGCCTCCGCTGAAGAAGCCAAGACCTCGGACAAGGTCAGCGTCAACTACTCCGCCGAGGAACTGCTCCGCCTGCCCACCGACCGCTCCTTTGATGGGGCCCTCGCCCTGGCCCCCGGCGTCATGGGCAACGGCCTCGGCACCAGCATCCGCGGCGGCAGCTTCGGCGGCCAGACCAAGGGTGGCGGCGGATACTCCCAGGTGATGTACCGCATCGATGGCATCGATGTGAAGGACGATTCGGGAACGCAGTGGGATGGCCCCGCGCGTGCCCAGCTCTATGAACCGCTGCCTGATTCCATCGAGGATGTCCAGGTGGTGCTGTCCGCCCTCAACGCCCGCAATGGCCGCAGCCAGGGTGGTCAGGTGAATGTGGTCACACGGTCTGGCTCCAACACCTTCGAGGGCAGTGTCCGCACCACCCTGAGCCGCAATTCCTGGACCACCGACCTGCCCCATGGGCCCGTGGCGGGCAGCGGCAACGCGGCCTACGAAAGCGGCGCCAACGAGAGCTATTCCCGGCACACCGATATCACCCTCAGCGGCCCCATCATCAAGGACAGGCTTTGGTTCTATGTGGGCACCCGCCTCCAGCCCTCCCAGTCGGGAACAGCCACGCTGGGCTGGAACGGCAATCCGGTTCAGTACAACGCCGGGCAGTGGGAGCCCATTCCTGGTGCCACGCTGCCCAGCGTCATGAAGTACCCCTTGATCACCTGGGGCGCCTTCCCCAACGTCGACAACGTTCTGAAGGGCGTCGGCACGCCCTACCCCACCGGGTACGGCAACTACGACCTGGCCAAATATTCCGACTGGAACAAGGTGGTTCCCGCCGACACCACGTACCACAAGTACGAGGGCAAGCTCACGGGGTTGGTGAATCAGAACAACACCCTCTCTCTCACCTACCTCTATGACAAGACCGAACAAGGTGGCCGCACTGGCGAACGCACCTATCCTCCCAACGTCGCCGTCGATCAGGCCTTCGTCGGAACCCTCACCACGGAGACGAAGGCCTGGACCCTGGGCTGGAATTCCACCCTCAACGAGCGGTGGTTCCTGGAGGCCCGCGCCTTCAAAGCCGAAGTCACCCTCGGCGATGTGCATGGCCCCACCCAGTACCCGATCTTCGTCCAGTCCCAGTTGAGCAGCGGCGATCCCAACATCCAGATCCAGAGCACCGATGGTCAGGGCTTGGCCTCGGGCAACGGCCAGGCCGCCTATTTCGGCGTCTTCTACAACCGCCGTTCCTCCAGCGATGTGTCCCCCAACATTCGCGGCAACCAGGCCTTCACCTTCAACATCAAGACCTTCCAGGAGGCCGCAGGGCAGCACGACATCGACTTCGGCGCCGAACTGTTCCAGACCAAACACCAGTTCGGCCGTGAACGCAGCGGCAATCGAGGCATCTTCGAAGGCGGCTTCATCTACAACCCCGACACGAAGGACTACCTCTACCCCACCTTCTATGCCAGTCCTGGCACCCCCTTGGTGCCCGTGGATGCCAACGGTTCGGCGGACCCGGCCCTGGTGCAGTTCGGTGAGTTGCCCATGCGCGGGCCCAGCGCCCACATGGAGCGCTACTGGGCCGGCCAGGCAGCCGCCAGGAACAAGAGCAACGGCCTGTGGGTGAATGACAGCTGGACCTTTAATTCATCCTGGGTGCTCATGCTGGGCCTGCGCTACAACCAGTTCACCATCCGCGATACCAACGAAAAGGAACTGGCCAACATCAATGTCACAGAGCCCCGCCTCCAGCTGAAGTGGAACCCCGATGGCAAGGGCAAGGAGGTCTACACCTTCACCGCTGCGAAGCCGGCCAGCGCCTACTCGGATGAGATGGCCGCCTGGTTCCGCACCAATGGCTGGACCACTCGCACGGTCCACTCCTGGAAGGGCCTGCCCGGTCAGCCCGCTGTGGATAGCCCCCAAGCCGCCAGCGATCCCACTGCAGGCGTGCGCTGGGTGGACTATAACACCCTCATCGATCCGAACAACTACGGCCCGCCCGATGCCATCATCGACCTCAGCCAGACCGCGATGACCGAAGGGCTTCAGGTGCCCTACGCCATCGAATTCTCGCTGGGTTATCTGCGGAACTTCGACACAGGCTCGGCACGTATCAATTTCGTCCAGCGCACCTACAAGAAGGAGTGGCTGTCCTTCATCCACGATGGCTACTACGATCCCAGCAACCCCACGAAATACCTCACCCTGGTTCACGATCCCAGCGGATCCGGCATGTCCCAGTGGCAGCAGACTCATCGCTTCCTGAATTCAGGTCTGGATCAGGTTTACCGTGGCGTCGAGGTGGCCTGGAACGAGAACATCACATCCCGGTTGAACTTCGGCGGCAACTTCACCTACTCGCAGATCACCGGGCGCAATTCCATCGACTACTACAACTACCGCGACGAGAAGCTGCGCAACGGCCTCAGCGAGGACACCTTTGCACCAGAGGGGGTGCTCACCCGCTCAACCGTGGTGCATGCCTTCCTCACCTACGTGTATCCCGTGGGCAAGGGCAACGTCTCCGCCTCACTGCTGGGAACCTACTCCACTTCCGGCGTGCGTCAGCCCAACGGCGTGGGCACCCTGAACGTTGCCACCATTGATGAATCCAACCCGGCCTTCGGCGGTCACAGCGTGGCACCCATTGATTCCATCGCGGGTCAGAACATCAACTTGAACTACAACAAGTATCTGTCTCCCGTGGGCGCCTTCACCCGGGGCACCGACATCAGCACCGTGGATTTCAAGCTCCAGGCCCAGATGCCGCTGGCAGGCAAGCTGATGCTCACCTCGTACGTGCAGGTCAGGAACATTTTCAACCACCTGCAACGGGTCAGCGTCTACGACTGGAGCGGCTCGCCCAACGGTTCGCCTGAATTCGGAACAGGCGGTTCCGTCGGTAGCAGCGCCCCCATCAATGGTCGCCCCCTGGGCGGCTTCAGCACCCCCTGGGGCTTTGCTGGCGACAACACCTACTACAGCGGCGGCCGCACCTTCACCGAATTCAGCGTCGGCCTGAAGTTCTGATCCCTGGCACAGGAAGGAGACCCCATGATCAAGACCCTTCGCACCTCTGTGCTCGGCTTACTGGCGCTGCCCCTCGCGGCCCAGGGCGCAGGATTCAGCCTCGCCGGCGGACTGTTGGCGGGCAGTGACAGTCTCAAGAAGGCCACCAACCAGTCCTCCGGATTCCTTTTGGGGGCGGATTACGGCACTCGCGTGATCGGAACGGAGGTTCCAGCCCGCCTGGGCCTTGCCTTCGCCTCCATGCCGGGTAAGGAATCCAATGGGCTCAAGACGTCTCTGGCCCTCACCCAGCTCCACGGGGATGTCTTCATCGATACCGGCTCCCCGTCCGTACACGGCCTGGTGGGACTCTCGCTGAACCACTACAGCATGTCCCGCACGGGCACCGAGTCCGCTGACCCGGCCGATGTGGACCATCACTTCCCCGTCCGCGATGCCAGTGGCATGAAGCTGGGCCTGCGCGTGGGTGCCGCCTTCACCGTGTCCGACCACTGGAGCCTCGAAGTGCTCTACCAGCAGACGGAATTGGCGGGCAAGGACCTTTCAGATCCCCAGGTTCGCCGCGGCGGGGTCAATCCCGGCTGGTTTGAGCTCGACCTGCGCTGGCGCTTCTAAATCAACATCGATATCCAGCAACAGGAGGCCTTCATGAGCGCCCGCACGGTGCTGCTCTGCCTATGCGCCACTTTCCTCTTGGCAGCGCCAGACCGGGTGCTCTCTCGCGGGTGGGCGATCCAGTCTTCAGTCAAGGTGTCTTCCCCGGGAGCCACCCTCTCCCAGCCTGGGTTCGACGTGGGCCAATGGTATGCCACCGAAGTGCCCAGCACCGTCATGGGCGCCCTGACACGTCTGGAGGTCCACAAGGAACCCCTGTTTGGCCGGAACCTGGAAGCCATCTCTCCCGAGCCGTTCAAAACCTCCTGGTGGTTCCGCACCGAATTCGATGAGGCTCCTGCCAAGGACGCCCACACACGGCTTTGTTTTGATGGCATCAACTACCGGGCCGACATCTGGCTGAACGGGCAGAAGGTGGCGGGAGCCGACCAGGTCTTTGGCGCCTTCCGGACTTTCGATCTGGACATCACGCCTTTCCTGAAAGCCGGAAAAAATGCCCTCGCGGTGGAGGTGCATCCGCCCAAACCTGGCGACTTCACCATGGGCTTCGTGGACTGGAACCCCCTGCCCCCGGACCGCAACATGGGGCTTTTCCGTGAAGTCCGGCTCCGGCGCAGCGGCGCCGTGTCGCTGGATGACACCTTTGTCCGCAGCGCCATTGATCTCAAGACCCTGGCCTCGGCCGCCCTTCAGATCGAAACCCGGCTGGTGAACCACGAAGACCGGCCCGTATCCGGTTCATTGCATGGAACCATCGGATCCATCCAGTTCCAGGTGCCCTATCATCTGGCGGCCAAGGAGCAGAAGACCCTCCACCTGGGGCCGCACGAAGTCCCAGGCCTGAAAATCCAGAAGCCGCGCCTCTGGTGGCCCCATACCCTGGGCAAACCAGAGCTGTACACCCTCGATCTGAAGGCCCTGGAAAAGGGCCAGCCCCTGGATGAAAAGCGAGTGACCTTCGGCATCCGCCAAGTGTCGGACTACCTCACGCCCGAAGGGCACCGCGGCTACATCATCAACGGGCGCAAGCTCCTGATCCTGGGCGGCGGCTGGGTGGACGACCTCTTCCTCCGCGAGGATCCCAAAAACCTCGAGGCCCAGTTCCAGTATGTGAAGCAGCTGAACCTCAACACCGTGCGTCTGGAAGGCTTCTGGGGCAGCAGCCAGCGCCTCTACGATCTGGCCGACCGCGAGGGTGTGCTGCTCATGGTGGGCTGGAGCTGCCAGTGGGAATGGCCCGAATACATGGGTTCGGCCATTGTGGAGAATGAAACCTTCGGCGGCCCCAAGGCCCCCAAGGACGTCGACCTCGTCACCGCCTGCCTTCGTGATCAGGTGCGGTGGCTGCGCAACCATCCCAGCCTCTTCGTGTGGGTGGTGGGCAGCGACAAGTTGCCCTGGCCCGAGGTGGAGGCCCGCTACATCGCGGACCTGAAGACCCTGGACCCCTCCAGGCCCCTCCTGACGTCATGCAAGTCCCTCACCAGCCCGGTCAGCGGCCCCAGCGCAGTGAAGATGGCCGGCCCCTATGACTACGTCACCCCCAACTACTGGTGGGAGGACACCAAGAATGGCGGCGCCTACGGCTTCAACACCGAAACGGGCCCTGGTCCCCAGATTCCGCCCATGTCCTCGCTCAAGCGGATGCTGCCGCCGGAAAAGCTCTGGCCCATCAACGAGGATTGGAACTACCACTGCGGACGATTCCAATTCGGAAGCCTGGACACCTACCTGAAAGCCTTCAAGGCCCGCTACGGCGAATCAGCCTCCGCCGAAGAGTTCGCCTTCAAGGCCCAGGCCGCCAACTACGAGGCCATGCGCGCCATGTACGAGGCCTTTGCCGTGAACCGCCCCCGGACAACAGGTCTCATCCAGTGGATGTTGAACGCCGCCTGGCCCAAGTTCTACTGGCAGCTCTACGATCACTTCCTCATGCCCAATGGCGCCTTCTATGGGGCCCGCAAAGGCGCCCAGCCGGTGGCAGCGGTGTTCCATCCGGTGGAGCGCGCAGTGTACGTGGTCAATGATTCCATGAAGAACCTGGAAGGCGCCCGCCTGCGGGTGCGCCTCTATGATCAGAACAGCACCCTGGTGTTCGACCGGGAAGTGGCGGCTGATGAGCCCGCAGGAAGTGGCCACAAGGCTCTGACCCTTCCGCCCGCTCCGGAAACGCCCGTTTCCTTCCTGGACCTTCGCCTCACCGGGGCCAACGGGCAGGAGCTGGCGACCAACTTCTACTGGCTGTCCGCCAAGCCGGATGTGCTCGACGAGGCCGGCACCAACTGGTACCTCACGCCGAACAAGTCCTTCGCGGATTTCACCTCGCTGTCAAAGCTGCCTCCAACCGAGATTCGCCTGGAAATGAGCCCCCGCAAGGGCCAGGACTGGGAGGCTGAGGTGACCCTCACCAACACCTCGAACCACATCGCCTTCTTCCTGGAACTGGGCCTGGTGGATGCCAAGGGCGAGTCCCTGGTGCCGGTCCTCTGGGATGACAACGACCTGTCCCTGCTGCCCGGAGAGAAGCGGAAGATTCACGTGCGCCTGCCGGGTGTGGATCTTCGCGGGACTGAACCCCGCCTCACCCTCCGCGGCTGGAACACGCCGCCGAAATCCTAGACCGGAGCTGGACATGGCCCGCAATCGCTTTATGGTCCTGCTGGTGATGCTCACCTTCTTCGTCATCTCGTTCGTGACGAACATCCTGGATCCACTGGAACCCAACATCCAGGCATCGTTCCAGCTCAGCGCCTTCGCTGTGGGGCTCATGCCCTTCGCCTTCTTCGCGGCCTATGGTGTCATGTCCATTCCCGCGGGCATGCTCATCGAGCGTTTCGACGCCAAGCCCGTGCTCCTCGCAGCCTTTGTGCTGGCCTTTCTCGGCTCCAGTGTTTTCGCCCTGTGGCCATCCTACGCCGTGGCCCTGCCCTCGCTGTTCACCATCGCGGTGGGCTTCGCCATGCTGCAGGTGGTCATCAATCCCCTGCTGCGAACGTCGGGCGGTGAGGCGCACTACGCCTTCTTCGGCAACCTCTCCCAGCTGGTTTTCGGCGGGGCCTCCTTCCTGAGCCCCCATGTCTACTCCTACCTGGTGCAGCACCTGAAGGACTCCCACCTCTCCCAGAACCTGGTCACCACCACGCTGGGACGCATGGTGCCGCCAAGCCTTCCCTGGCTGTCTCTCTACTGGGTGTTCGCGGTCATCATGCTGGTCATGATCCTCGTCGTGGCGCTGATCCGCATGCCCCGCATGGAGCTCAAGGATGACGAGCGCGTGGAATCCTTCTCCACCCTGGGCACGCTTCTCAAGAACCGCATCGTCTGGCTCTATTTCATCGGAATCTTCTGCTACGTAGGCACCGAGCAAGGCGTCGCATTCTGGATTTCCAAATTCCTGGAAACCTACCATGGCGTGGATCCGGCCCAGGGCGGACACAGCGCCGTGGCCGGTTTCTGGGGATTGATGATGGTGGGCTGCGCCCTGGGGCTCGTGCTGCTGAAACTCTTTGACCAGCGGAAAATCCTCTTCGTCTTCGGCCTCTGTGCTGTGGCCACCCTCCTGACCGCCCTCTTCGGTTCGCGGGCAGTGGCCCTGGTGGCCTTCCCGCTGATGGGCTTCTGGTGTTCCGTCATGTGGCCCCTCATCTTCGCCCTGGCCCTGAATTCTGTGGACAAGCACCACGGATCCTTCGCTGGCATTCTTTGCACCGCCATCGTGGGCGGGGCCTTCCTGCCCCCCCTGGTCGGCCGCCTGGGGGATGCCTTCGGCCTCCGCTTCGGCATGCTCGCCCTGCTGGGAACCCTGGGCTACATCATCAGCATCGGCCTCTGGGCCCGCCCCCTCATTTCCAACGCCACCCTGGGCCAGTCCAAGAACGCCCAGCCCGATCCCGCCTGAGGTCATCATGGAATCGAAAACCCTCATTGGTGTGGATCTCGGCGGTACCAACATGCGCGTGGGACGCATCGAGGACGGCCAAGTCGTGGCCCTCGCCTCCCGGTCAACCCCGGCCACCGCCCCGGAAGAGGCTGTGCTGGAGGCCCTCGCCGCCCTCATCGCCGAGGTGTTCACCCCGAACGTCAGCGCCATTGGCGTGGGTGTGCCCAGCGTGGTGGATGAAACCCTGGGAATCGTCTACCACGTGGAGAACATCCCCTCCTGGCAGGAAGTCCACCTGGGCGAATTCCTCATGAGGCGATTCGACCGACCCGTGTTCGTCAACAATGACGCCAACTGCTTCGCCGTGGGGGAATTCCACTTCGGCCTGGGCCAGGGCTTCCGCCACATGATCGGCATGGTGGTGGGCACGGGGCTCGGCGCCGGCGTGATCATGAACGGCCAGCTCTACACGGGCTCCAACTGCGGCGCCGGGGAACTGGGCACCATGCCCTACCGCGACCACACCTTCGAACACTACGCCAGCGGCCAGACCTTCGAGCGGGACTTCGGCCTCGCAGGATCCGTGGTCCACTCCCGCGCCATGAAGGGCGACCCCAAGGCCCTGGAGATTCTGACGGCCTTCGGGCGGGATTTCGGACAGGTGATCATGGCCACCTTGTACGCCTTTGATCCCGAACTCATCGTCCTCGGTGGCTCCGTTTCCAAAGCCTTCCCATTCTTCGAGACCGGCATGCGCCAGACCCTGGGTGGCTACGCCTACCAGCACGCACTCCGGCGGCTCCTCATTCGGGTGAGCGAAGAACCCCACATCGCCGTGCTCGGCGCGGCCGCCCTTTGTCTGGAAGCCCAGCATATATCGGCCCTTCGGTCTTGACGCATGGCCTGCCCATGGTTGGGCTGGAGCTTGGCCCTTCTGGCTGTGAGAATGGGACGCCCCACCCACGATCTCCGCCTGGAGCCGCCGTGCCTGACCTGAATCCCTCCTCTGCGCCGACTGACGCCCCTGGCCAACACCGGCCGGAGGCGGAGGACCAGGGCTCGGAGCGACGCCTGCTCCGCACCGTCATCGACATCGTGCCTGACTACATCTATGTGAAAGACCGCCAGAGCCGTTTCGTGGTCAACAACGCGGCCGTGGCCCAAAACCTGGGCATGACTTCCGAGCAGGTGAACGGCAAAAGCGATTTCGATTTCTTCCCTGAGGCCTTGGCCCGGCAGTTCTACGAGGACGAGCAGCGGGTCATGGCTTCCGGCACCCCGCTCATCAGCCGGGAAGAGCCCAACTACTACCCTCAGACCGGCACCTGGGGCTGGCACCTGACCACCACGGTTCCCCTGCGCAATCTGGAGGGAGAAGTCATCGGCCTGGTGGGCGTGAGCCGGGATATCACCTCCCATAAGAAAATGGAGGAGGCCGTCCGGGAAAGCCTGGTCCACCAGAAATTCGCGCGGCAGCTCATCGATTCGCAGGAACTGGAGCGCAAGCGAATCGCGGCTGAACTCCACGACCACCTGGGCCAGAAGCTGCTGCTGGTGAAAAACCACATGCTGCTCGCCTCCCGGGCAGCCCAGCAGGGAGAGTCCGCAGTGGACCTGGACGAAGCCCTCGCGCTGGTGACCGAAGCCCTTCAGGATGTGCGGGAGATCTCGCACAGCCTTCGGCCGCACCTCATCGACGAGTTGGGCCTGAGCAAGAGCATCGAATCCATGGTCCGCCGCCTGGCCCGCAGCTCTCAACTGGCGGCCACGATGGATATCGAGCCCGTGGATCGGCTGTTGGCCAAAGATGCTGAGATCAATCTCTATCGCATCGCCCAGGAAAGCCTGAACAATGTCGTGAAGCACGCCGACGCCAAGGCGGTCACCGTTGTGCTGCGGCGGACGGGCCACAGCGTGCTGCTCCGCGTGGTGGATGACGGCTGCGGATTCGAGGTCGAGGCTCTGACCCGCGGCGCCGAACGCCACGCCAGTTTCGGCCTCATGATCATGGCGGAACGGGCGAATATGATGGGGGGAGAGTTCGAACTGAAGTCCGATCCCGGTTTGGGCACCACCCTTTCCGTCATCCTGCCCATCAAGGAAGGCCTGCATGGAGCCTAATCAAGTCACGGTCCTCATCGCCGACGACCATCCGCTGTTTCTGGCCGGCATCCGGCGAACCCTGGAAGAAGTGCCCACCCTGCAGCTGGTGGCTGAGGCCTCCGATGGCGAGGCGGCGCTTCGGGCCATCGAGGCGGAAAAGCCCGCCCTCGCCGTGATGGACATCCGCATGCCCAGGCTCAGCGGCCTGCAGGTCGCGCGGGAACTGCGCCAGCGCAACCTGGCCACCGATGTGATTTTTCTGACCATGTACGACGATGAGGAAACCTTCAATGCCGCCATGGATCTGGGCGTCATGGGTTATGTCTCGAAAGAATCCGCCGTGAACGATGTGGTGGCCGCCATTGAAACCGTGGTGGCCGGGCGCCATTTCATCAGCCCCCTCTTGATGGACCTCATGGTGGCGCGGCGGTCCCAACCAGCGGTGCCCCTCCGCCAGACACTGCCCAATGGCATCTCCCCCACGGAGCGAAAGATCCTGAAGCTCATCGCCGAATCGAAAACGAGCAAGGAGATTGCCGAGGCTTTCTCCATCAGCCAACGAACCGTGGAGAACCACCGGGCCCACATCAGCTCCAAGTTGGGCATTCATGGCAGCTATAGCCTGCTGAAATTCGCCCTGGAGAACAAGGCGCATCTCTAAGCTGCGTTCAGCAGCCGGGTCCTAGGGAATACGTCGGCACCGGCCCTGGCCTGGGGTGCCGACCAGCCTGGATGGGCAGGTCGTTTCCTTTTGCCGGTGTCTGCTGCGCCTTCTGCCAAGTCACGAAGGTCATGTCATCGGTTTCAAAGTGATAGATGAAGCTGTCCTTCAGGTGTTGGATGAAGGTGGGCAGGGCCAGCTGGCCTTTCGTCACGGTGCGCAGGGATTCGATCAGGGCCTTCCGCATGACCTCATGCTGCTCGGCATGCCGCGCCAGTTTCGGATAGCCCTGGACACGCATGGCCGCCTCTTCCCTGAAGAAATGGGAAAAGGTGTGCTCCAGCAACTGGTCCAGCAGCCCGTTCAAATCCTCGATATCCGATTCCCGGCGATGGGTGGCCAGCCGGTCCAGGAGTTTGAACAGCGCCTGGTGATCCTCATCGATTTGGGGATCCTGAGAGCAGAAGGATGACTTCCACTGCCTCGACACGCGCGCCTCCAGGGATGCAGAGAAGAACGATCAGCCTAGTCCTGAATGGCTGCAAGTGTCGCAAAAAGTAATCAAAGGCTACAAAGTGTTATTTTTTATACCTTTGAATCGAATAGATCGATGGGGCTGGACACCTGGAAGGCCTACGAATTCGCCCCCTCACCGCTCTGGCTCGGAGGATTGCCGCGCCCTCCGGCTGCGGGCACCCGGATACAACGTATCCGCGCATTCCGGACAGATCCCGTGCGAGAAACCCACTTCGGTGTGTTCGCTGAAGTAGTGCTCCAGTTGGTTCCAATAGCCGCGGTCATCCCGAATTTTTTTGCAGGACGCGCAAATGGGCAGCAGGCCCGACAGCTGCTTCACCTTTCCCAAGGCATCGGTGAGTTCCTGGTTCCGGTTCTGCAGTTCCCAGGTCCGTTCCTCCACTTGTATTTCCAGTTCCGCTTTTCTCCGCGCCAGCTTCGCCACCCTGAGGCGGACGATCAGCAGGATGAAGCCCAGGCCAGCCAGGCCCCAGAGGGAACGCGCCCACCAGGTGCCCCACCAGGCGGGCAGCACCTTAAAGGAGAGGCTGACGGGCGGGCCGAAGCTGCCGTTGGGCTGGGCCGCGCGGGCCTCGAAACGGTAGGAGGCTCCCGGCAGGTGCGAGTAGCGGGTCACGGGGGCTTCCAAATCCCTCCAGCTCTCCTGCAGCCCCACCATGCGCACCTGGAGTTTCAGTTGGCCTTCGTGCTGATACGTGGGCACGGCCACGCGGAAACCCAGGGTGGCCTGCTCGGGCTGGATGGAACCAAGACTGGTGGCAGGCCCCTCGATGAGCCGATCCCCGAGGGTCACCTGCAAGATGTGCGGCACAGGGCCCACGAGCTTGGGCTCGTCCACATGGGCTTCATACCGAACCAATCCGGCGGAAGTCCCCACCCAGATGCGATCCCGCTCCGGCAGCAGGGCCAGCAGGTTACAGTCCTCCGAGATGATCCCCTGGCGGCGGCCCACGTGGACCTGGGTGTCGAGGCAATCAAACCCCTGGTCCGTGGTCACCCAGGTGCGGCCAAGGGGATCCACTCCCACCGCATAGACCAGATCCGAACTGAGGCCCTGCCCCGCGTGACGCCGATCCAGAACCGTTACTTTGTCCCGGTCGATGCGAATCCGCATGATCCCTTGAGGCTCGATGGGATGAATCCAGGCACTGCCATCCGGCAGGAAGGCTAACCCATGAAGGCCGAAGGGGAGGAGGCCATCCTGTTCGGTGAACAGGCGCCAGCCACCGCCCTTTTCGCGAAGGTGGAGGCCCAGGGTGCTGGCCACCCAAAGGCGGCCCGAGGCATCCTCCCGGATCTGAAAGGCGCATAGGGTCTTGGCCCGCTTTCCATCGGGGCCAACCACCTGGATCAGGCGCTTTTCGCCCGGGTTCCAGCGAAGGATGCCTTGACGGACGTGGCCCGCCCAGACTTGTCCTGAAGCATCGGTCATCACGGAGTTCAGGCCTGTGCCGAGGGCCCCGAGGGGCGCCACCCTGGCCCTGCCCTCGTCGGGTCTAAGCCATAGGGCGGGGCCCGTGGCGCCCACCATCCACAGCACTCCGGAACGGTCCACGGTCATTCCGTTGATCCGACATCCCTCTGTTCCCGGGATCCTCCGGTTGCCGGAGGCCATCATCCGGATCACACCATCATCCGTGCCCACCAGGAGATCGCCCTGAGGGTGCCGCAGGATGGACCAGACCAGTTCACCGGAAGATCCCGTCGACAGGGGATGGTTCCACACACGATCCTCTCCCTGGAGGCGGGCGATGGTGGTACCCAGAATCCACAGGCCGTCCTCCCTGTCGCGAAACACCTCGCCGACCCAGCGCATGGGCAGACCGGCGGATTCATCCAGCAGGCTGGCCTCAGTGCCATTCAAGCGCAAGGCCCCCTTCAGCGTGGAAAGCCACAGAGCGCCATCGCGGTCCTTGAAGAAGGCACCGAACGGCGTCGCTGCAGCCTTCATGAGGCGGGACTGATCGCTGAATCGGGCCGCCCCTGCTTCTTTCACCACCAGCGTACGGCCGGAACAGACCCACAACCGGCCGGTTCCATCTTCTCCCACCAAGGCCGCCCCGCCTTTGGGAAGCCCCTGGGCCTCGGTCCAGGTTTCCCCGATGCCGTAGGGCGTGAAGGAGGTCAACCCCAGATCGGTGCCCACCAGCATCGTTCCAGCTCTTCCATTGGCCAGTGCGAGCGCCTCCCCGGCCGGGGCCCGCGGGTGCCGGACGAAATCCAGGCCCTGGGACTGAAGAAACAGGCCCTTCCGCGTGGCCACCCAGAGGCGCCCGAAGGGATCCTCGGCCATGGCGCGAAGGCCCGGGAAACCCTCCTCTCCCGCAAATCGCGTCGGCTCCACCTGCCCATTCCGGAAGCGGACCAGACCCTGGGCCGTGGATACCCAGAGCCCGCCATCCTTCAAGGCGAAGAGGTGCTCCACATGATCGGAAGGAAGACCCTGGTCCCGCGTCCACCGGGAACAACGGCCACCCTCGTAGCGCAGCAGGCCATGCTCCGTTCCCAGCCAAATGAAGCCATCGGCATCCTGGGCGATGCACATGATGCCGCCGCTGGGCAGGCCCTGGTCCGGCCCGTAGAGGGCGAACGGCCTGCGCCAGCCCTCGCCTGCCCAGGCCACCCATGCGGCCATAACCACGAGCAGGATCCGCAAGGCCTTCACGCACACTCCTTAAGATCCTACTCATCGGCCGCCGCTGCTCGGAATTGACAATCCAACCCGAGGCTATAGCCCGCCCATCACGCCTGGCCCAACACCCTCCGGTACAGGGCCTCGTACTGATCCACGATGGGGCCTTCCGCGAAGGTGCCCAGGGCCCGTTCGCGCGCAGCCTGGCCCATGCTCAGGCGGAGATCTTCATCCCGCAGCAGCCGCACCGCATCGGCAGCCATGGCCTCCACATCACCCAATTCTTCGAGGTAACCATCCACCCCGTGGCGCACCACCTCGGGCAGGCCACCCACGCGGCTGGCGATCACCGGCACGCGATGGGCCATGGCCTCCAGGGCGGCCAGACCAAAGCTCTCCGTGGCGCTGGGCAAAATGAAGAGATCCGAGCAGGCCAGCACGGTGCCGATATCCAGTTGCTTGCCCGTGAAGCGCACTTCGGAAGCGAAGCCCTTATCGCGGCAGAAGGCCTCGGCCTCCATGCGATCCGGGCCATCGCCCACCATCACCAGGCGGGTGGGCACCTCCTGGCGCACCTGCTCGAAGACCTTGAGCACATCCATGACCCGCTTCACGGGGCGGAAATTGGAGATGTGGGTCATCACGAAGGCGGCCTTGGGGGCCAGCCAGGCACGGCAATCCGGGCGCTCCTGCCCGGGGGGCTCTACGAAATTGCCGATGACATCGATGCGGGAATCCACCTCAAAGGTGCGGATGGTCTCCTGGCGCAGATACTCTGAAACCGCGGTGACGCCGTCGCTTTCCCGGATGGCCATTTTCACCATGGGCAGGTAGCTGGGATCGCTGCCCACCACCGTGATATCCGTGCCATGGAGGGTCGTCACGACTTTCAGGCTGGGGATGGCCATGCGCGCCAGCAGCGCCGCCATGGCGTGAGGAATCGCATAGTGCGCATGGAGGATATCCAGGCCGTAGTGTTCAGCCACATCCGCCATCTTCGAGCCCAGGGCGATGGAATAGGGGGCGTCCTCGAACAGGGGGTAGGGGCTGGCCCGCACCTCGTGGAAATTGATGCGGTCCTCGAAGCCCACCAGCCGGGGGGGAAGGCTCGGGCTGAGGATGTGGATCTCGTGGCCGCGGGCGGCCAGGGCCTTGCCCACTTCCGTGGCCACGACGCCCGAGCCGCCGAAGGTGCTGTAGCAGGAGATGCCTATGCGCATGGATTGGGTTCCCTCCCCGCTATGATGATCGGGTTCCCAGGATCATGCCCATGCCTCTTCTCTTCACCATCGCCTACCACGCCCTGGATGTCCTCATCTACCTCCTGCTGGCGGTGGCCATCCTCTCCTGGTTCCCCATCGATCCCCGGAACCGCTGGATCCGGCTGCTCCACTCGATCACCGATCCGATCCTCCACCCCATCCGGGCCATCGTCCCCCCCATCGGCGGTTTCAGCTTCGACATCCTCATCGCCGTGCTGCTGCTCGGCGTCATCCAGCGGGTCTTCCTCCGGGCCCTCGTTTCCTGAGCCAGTGAGGCGCATCCATGAAATACACCCCCCTCGACATCCAACGCCGGGAATTCGAGAAGGCCTTCCGGGGCCTCGAAGAAGCCGAGGTCCGCACCTTCCTCCACGAGATCGCCGGGGAATGGGAGGAAGTCCTGGCCGAAAACCAGAAGCTCAAGGAGGAAATCCTCGACAGCCGTGAGCGTCTGCGCCAATACCAGGATCAGGATCGCATCTTCCGCGAGACCCTGCTCCAGGCCCAGCGCACCCGCGAGGACGTGCTGGATGGGGCCAACCGCGAAAAAGAACTGATCCTTCGCGAGGCCCAGTTCAAGGCCGAAGAGATCATCCGCGAGGCCCAGCAGCACGTGGTGGAGATGGAAGTCCAGCTGCGCAGCCTCAAGATGGAGCGGCTGAAATTCCTCCGGGAAGTCGAATCGCTCATGGACCGCACCCGCCGCCACCTGCAGGAGGAAGCGCCGGACGTCTACGTGGCTGCGCCCCCCACCCTGAGCCTCGAGCACCTGGATCTCAGCGCCCTGGACGAGACCTTCCCGCCCAAGAGGCCCGGCCCCACGGGCTAAGTCCCACTCGAGGAGCCCCTCCATGGAACCCCGAAGCGTCCTGCTCGAACCCTTCACCGTGTCCGGCCACAGCCTGCGGACGAATAATGCGGAGGAAGCTGATCTCGCCGCCGCACGCATCCCCGGCCTCTGGGAGCGTTTCATGGCCGAGGACCTCGCCGGGAAGCTGGGTGGCGCATCTCCAGCCATCCACGGCGTGTATTCCGCTTATGAATCCGATCATCGTGGCTCCTACCAAATCACGGTGGGCGTGACAGTCCCGCACGCCCAGCCGGCCTTCGATTCGGTCACCGTCGCCGCGGGGCGGTACCTGGTGTTCGAGGGCCGCGGTCCCCTGCCCCAGGCGGTCATGGACACCTGGGCCCGGGTCTGGTCCTACTTTGAGAACCCGGAAGCCCCCAGGCGGCAGTTCCAGACGGATTTTGAATCCTATGGGCCAGACGATACCGTCTTCATCCACATCTCTATCCACTGAGCGCCGATTCCCCCCATTCCGGTCATACCCACAGGCCGGGACTGCTGCCACAATGCGCTGACATCTCCTGCCCAATCGCCTGGGACGCTTCCATGAGCAGCTCATCGCTTGATGCCATCCCTCCCATCCGCGTCGCCTCCGCCGTGGATGTGGCTGAGATTGTCCGGGTGACCAACCAGGCTTACGTGGTCGAGCAGTTCTGCCTGCGCGGCGACCGCACCGACACCCCGGATGTGGCCTCCCGCATGCGCACTGGGCGCTTCCTGGTGATTGATGTGCCGGGCCAGATGGGCACCTTGAGCGCCCTGGCCTACCTCTCCATCGAGGCCGACCGGGGGTACCTGGGCACGCTCTCCGTGGACCCGGCGTTCCAGGGTCAGGGCCTGGCCAAGGCACTGGTGCTCGCCGCAGAGGAGCGCTGCCGACAGGAGGACTGCCGCTTCCTGGACATCTCCGTGGTCAACCTGCGCAAGGATCTGTTCCCCTTCTACCTCAGACTGGGCTTCACGCCCGTGGCCATCCTGCCCTTCCCGCGCCCAGAGAAGGCTCTGCGGCCCCTGCACCTCGTGCAGATGACCAAGGCACTGCTGGCGCCAGAAGATCTGTAGATCCCTCGGCTGGACATAATCATCCCCTTCCGCCTTCGAGCCGATCAGTCCCTTGGTTCCCGGAGATGCCGTGTCCATCGACCCCCTGACGCTTGCCATTGTGCTGGTGTTCCTCATGGCCCAGGCCGCAGCCGCGCTGCTTTTCCTGGCCCTGGGACACCCGCAGGAGCGGGGCATCAAGCATGCAGGGTTCGCCATCCTCAGCCAGACGCTGGGCGCAGGTCTGGCCCTGGTGTTCCGGAACATCCTTCCAGCAACCCTCGTCATCGGCCTGGGCAACGCCCTGCTCCTCGGCGGAACCTGCCACCTCTTCCTCGCCGTTCGACTGTTCTACGGCCGCAGGGTTAGCTTCTGGTATCCGCTGGCGGCGGGCGCCCTGGTTGGCTTCGCCTTTCTCCGGATCACCTTCCTGCAGGAGAACACCCAGGCCCGGCTCGCCCTGGCCAGCCTGCTGCTGGGCGTCACGGCATTGGCCGTGGCCTGGGAATTCAGCCGGAAATCCCGCGACGAGGTCTGGGTCGGCCCCCGCTGGCTCTGCGCGGCCGTATTCCTGGGGTTCGGCCTGGCCGAACTCAGCCAGAGTCTGAAGCTCTATCGGATGCCCACCGGAGTTGGGCCCTTGGATGTGCTGTCCATCAGCCTGCCCATGCTCGTGGCAGGCTTGATTCTCTACGCCTTCATGGGACTGGGCCTGGCCCTGGTGCTGGCTCAGCGCCTGGAAGCGCGGCAGCAGCGCTTCGCTCAATCAGACCTGCTGACAGGCCTGTCCAACCGCCGAGGCTTCGAGGCCTACGCCACGCGAGTGCTGGCGCGGGCGCGCACGCAGGGGCAGTTCACCTCCCTGCTCATGCTGGACGTGGACCATTTCAAGCGGGTCAACGACACCTATGGCCATGGCGCTGGCGACCTGGTGCTGGAATCCCTCGGAGACCTGCTCCACCAGCATCTGCGGGAACGGGATGGCGCTGGGCGCCACGGGGGCGAAGAACTGACCGTGCTCCTTCCGGATACCCACCAATCATTCGCGGCGCCCGTGGCCGAGCGCATCCGCCAGGCTGTGGAGGCCATGGAGGTCTCCTGGGAGGGCCGGATCATCTCCGTGACCATCAGCATCGGCGTGGCCAGCACCGCGGAAACGGATTCCGACCTCGCGGCCCTGTTCCAATTGGCGGACGCCCGCCTCTATCGCGCCAAGGCGGGCGGCCGCAATCGGGTGGTGGCGGACTGACCTAAAGCGTCTTCATGTCCAGCACGAAGCGATAACGCACATCGTTCTTGAGCATGCGCTCGTAGGCTTCGTTGACCTGCTGCACGGGGATGAGCTCGATCTCGGAAACGATGTTGTGCTCGGCGCAGAAATCCAGCATCTCCTGGGTCTCCTCGATGCCACCGATGAGCGAGCCGCTGAGCGTCTTGCGGCCGAAGATCAGCGATCCAGCGGCCACCGGCGTGGGCTCGGGTGGAACGCCCAGCAGCACCATGGCCCCCTCGATGCGGAGCAGGCCCAGATACTTGTTGTAGTCGTGGGGCGCAGAAATGGTGTCGATGATGAGATCGAACTGGCCCGCCAGCTTCTTGAAAGTGACGGGATCGGACGTGAGGCCGAAGTGGTGGGCCCCCAGTTTGCGGGCATCCTCCTCCTTGGCCTTGGAGGTGCTGAGCATGGTGACCTCGGCGCCCATGGCCGCGGCCAGCTTGACGGCCATGTGGCCCAGGCCACCCAGACCCACCACGCCCACCTTGTCGCCCTTCTTGGTGTTCCAGTGGCGCAGGGGCGAGTAGGTGGTAATGCCCGCGCAAAGCAGCGGCGCCGTCGCCGCCAGATCCAGTTTGGGCGACACCTTCAGGACAAAGGCCTCGGTCACCACCACGCTGGAGGAGTAGCCGCCGTAGGTGAGCGTCTTCCGGTCCATCTCGGTGCTGTTGTAGGTGAAGGCGGCGCCTTTCTGGCAGAACTGCTCGAGGTTGCGCTGGCAGCTGGGACAGGTGCGGCAGCTGTCCACGAGGCAGCCCACGCCTGCGAGGTCGCCCACCTGGAAGCGCTTCACCTCGGCGCCCACGGCGGTGACTCTGCCGACAATTTCGTGGCCGGGCACCATGGGGAACTTGGCGCCCTTCCATTCGTCGCGGACCTGATGCAGGTCGGAGTGGCAGATGCCGCAGTAGGCGATCTCGATCTGGACATCCTGGGGGCCGACCGCTCGGCGCTCGACCTCGTAGGGCCCCAGGGGCGTGTTGGCGGCGAAGGCGGCATAGGCTTTGGCGAGGGTCATGGGAACTCCTGGGTGACCTCTCCACTCTAGCCCCACTGCCCAACAGGCACCTCCAAGTGCGCAACGGTTGGCAAGGGGCCGTTCTCCGGCGATCCTGGACGCATGACGCCCCTGTCGACGGAACGGCTGCTCATCCGCCCCTTCACCCTGGAGGATGCCCCCTTCATCCTGCGGCTGCTGAACGAGCCCTCCTTCATCGACAACATCGCCGACAAGGGCGTGCGCACCTTGGCGCAGGCCGAGGCCTATCTGACCGATGGCCCCCTGGCCAGCTACGCCACCCATGGCCACGGCTTGTGGATGGTGCAGCACGGGACCACGGGCAAGCCCATGGGCATGTGCGGCCTCATCAAGCGCGACAGCTTGCCGGAAGTGGATCTGGGTTATGCCTTCTGCCCCGAATTCTGGGGCCTGGGCTATGCCCGGGAAGCCGCGGAAGCCTGTCTGGCCTGGGGCCGCGATGATAAGGGGCTGCAATCCGTGCTGGCCATCGTTTCGCCCGGAAATGCGGGCTCCATCCGATTGCTGGAGGCCCTGCGCTTCCAGTTCCAGAAAACCATGGAACTGACGCCCGGTGATGAGGTGGCTGTCTACCGGTGGACCGCCTGATCAGACCTTGAACCCTGCGGTCTGGGCCGCCAGGTTTTGGGAAAGCTGGGCCAGGCTCTGCGCTGTGCGGGCGATCTCATCCGTGGTGGCGGAAAGCTGAGTGGCCGCGGAAGCCGTCTGCATGGCCTCGGAAACCCCGGCCTCCACTTGCCGGGCCGCCTCCTCGCCCGTGCGGTTCTGTTCCAAGGTCGCTTGGGTGATGTGCCTTACCACCTGCCCGAACCCATGCAAGTTGCGCTGGATGGTCTCCAGGGCTTGCACGGTGCTGGCCACGGTGGTGTCGCCTTTGGCCACGGCATCCTGGGCCTCCTGGAGCAGACCCCCGATCTCCTTGGCGGCGGCCCCGGAGCGTTCGGCCAGTTTCCGCACTTCCTCGGCCACCACGGCGAAGCCCTTGCCCATGGCCCCAGCCTTCGCGGCCTCGATGGCGGCGTTGAGGCTCAGCAGGTTGGTCTGGCGCGCGATCTCCTGGATGACCGTCACCGCCCGGGAAATGTCAGTGGCCGTGCGGGTGATGTCCGCCATGGCCTGAGTGGTGGAAGCGCCGGAGGTCACACCATGATCCGTGGCATGCTCGGTCTCCTGCAGCTGGCGCTGGCTCTGGGTGGCCCCGGTGGCCACTTCGGAAATACTGGCGCTAAGCTCCGTGATGGCCGCCGCCATGCGCTCGGAGCCCTCCTTCTGGATGCTGGAGCTCTGGGCGATGGAAGCCGTGGTGCGCGCCATCTCATCAGCAGCCGCCGACAGTTCATGGGAGCCGCTGGCCACTTGGTCCACTGCGCTGGCAATGGTTTTCACCGTGCCCTGAAGCCTTTCGCCCATGGTATTCAGGGACGCCGCCATGGCACCAAATTCCTCTTTGGTGCTGATGGCGCAGCGGGCCCGCAGATCGCCCTGGGCGATGGTCTCGAGCACTTCGCTAAAGGCGTGCAGGGGACCTGCAATGCTTCGGAAGATCAACATCCGAGCCAGATCGCGAAAAGAAACGAAGTCACGCCGAGAACGATCATGACCGTAAGCGTTAGGCTGAAGTTTCGAGCCGTCGCCTCGACCTGGTCTTCGGCTTCTTTCAAGTTCGCGCCGCGCAGTTTCGTCTCGAACCCATTCATCTCCTGGCTGAGCGGCACCAGCTGTGATGAAAGCAGTTCAGCTGCCTTCGCTTTCTGACCACTTCGTGAGGCAGGAAGAAGTTCTGCATTCAGCATGGTGATAAGACGGCCATAGGTGCTCTTGAATTTTGGGAAGACCTCTCGCTCGACATCCGTTGAGATGGCCTTCTCAAAGGGCACGATCTGTTTCTGGAACGCAGCATCCAACTCCTTGATGGCTGCTTCAGCCGCGGCCATATCGGCCTCGCTGAGGCTTACCACATGCTGGGCCGCTCGAAATTGCATTCTCAGCCGAGTGGCATTCGCCTCAGCCAGAGCGGACACAGGGAGGAAATTCTCTTCGTAGGCCGCCTTGGAGGCGGCCTGAGCCTTCCACAGGGCCACGAGACCTGCTCCGCCCACGGCGACCAGCAGAAAGATGAGACAGCCGAAAGTCAGCAGGAGCTTGCGCCTGATCATCAAGTTGTCAAACCAAGAACCGCGCATGCTTGCCTCCAGCAGCTTGTTTCCCTCCTTTTCGGTAAGGTGAAGCAAAAGCCAAGTTTGGAAGGTATGACCCTGGCCTAGGCCCAGCGCCGCGAGGCAAGCAGCCCCGCAAGCGGTCCTTCAGTCCAGATTCGCCAGCTCCAA
The DNA here is from genome assembly GCF_030758935.1 of Geothrix sp. PMB-07. NCBI lineage: Bacteria > Pseudomonadati > Acidobacteriota > Holophagae > Holophagales > Holophagaceae > Geothrix > Geothrix sp. PMB-07. Next base: position 2,005,337 of record NZ_CP132333.1, on the reverse strand, counting down.
GAAATCTTTCAGAGCACTCTGGAATCGGGGCGAAGGCTCAAGAAACTGGGCCCCGAACATCATGAGCCCCGGCCTGGAGCCCTGTCCCTTCTGGGTGTTGAAGACCACCCGCAGATCGGGAACTGGCGATGGGAAGGCCGCATGGTCCAAATGAAGGTTCCGAATCCTTGTCTCCGGACCGAAATCAGGCTGGTGGCGGTCATCCAGCCAGCCGCCCAGGCCGCCGAGCCCGATGGAATCGATGTGTGCCTCGACGCTCGCGCCGCTTTCCAACTGGAACGTCGCTTTCAGGGCCATAGACAGCATGATGCGCGGGTGATGGCGTCGGTTGAGGATCATGGGGCCTCGCTGGGATCAGGTGAATGCCCAGTTATCGGCTCATGATGGCGCGCCATGAACCCGGGGTACTGCCTGCCGCCAGGTGTAGGATGCGGAACGAGAGTCGCGTCCCTTCCCCTGGAGGTCCCATGCCCCGCCCCGCCACGCTGCCTGTTATTGACTGGAAGGCCATCTTCGATTCCGGGCTGGGCTACCAGGCTTGGCTTGATGCTGCGGAATCAGGCGATCAGCGGGACAAGATCGAAGCCCAGCGACTGGCTCTGAATCTAGACAAGCCCGTCGCCGCCTATCTGGCCGCCCTGCCCCGGCCCGTGCATGTGGTGGCCATCGCCGAGGATTGGTGCGGCGATGTGGTGCGCCACGCCCCCGTGCTAGAACGCATGGCCGAGGCGGGCCCTGCCCTGAAGGTGCGCTACATCAGTCGCGAGCAGCATCCCCATGTGTTCGTGCGCTTCCTCACCAACGGCGGAGAGGCCATTCCCAAGTTCATCTTCCTCAGCGAGCGGTTCGTGGAATGCGGCAGCTGGGGGCCCATGCCCGAGCGCTGCAAGGAGCTCATCGCCCGCGGCAAGGCCTGCGGCGACGTGGCCGCCGCCCGCAAGAAGGTCTCAGGCCTCTACGAGCTGGACTCCACCCGCCGCGAGGTGGTGGAAGAGCTGCTGCACCTGGTGGAGGTCGCCGTCAGCCCGGAACCCTAGATCCACCGCCGCACCTGCGATGATGGCTCTGGAGCCTTTGCATGACGTCCAGCCTCATCGCCCATTTGCCCGCCGATGGCAGTACCAGCCCTGATGACCTTCTTGGCGCCTTCCTGGCCTACGCCGATGCCAAGGGACTGAGCCTCTATCCGGCCCAGGAGGAGGCCATCCTCGAACTCTTCGAGGGGAAGAACGTCATCTTGAACACGCCCACGGGGTCGGGCAAATCCCTGGTGGCCTCGGCCATGCATTTCGGCGCCCTGGCTGCGGGGCGGCGCTCCATCTACACCTGCCCCATCAAAGCCCTGGTGAACGAAAAGTGGATGGCCCTCTGCCGCGAGTTCGGCCCCGAGAATGTGGGCCTGTCCACGGGGGATGCCACCGTCAACCGCGGCGCACCGATCCTCTGCTGCACAGCGGAAATCCTGGCCAACATGGCCCTCTGCGAAGGTGCCGAGGCAGATATCCAGGATGTGGTGATGGACGAGTTCCACTACTACGCCGACCGGGATAGGGGCTTCGCCTGGCAGGTGCCCCTGCTGGCCATGCCGCAGACCCGCTTCCTGCTCATGAGCGCCACGCTGGGTGACACCAGTTTCTTTGAGACCGAACTCACCCGCCTCAACGGCCTGCCCACGGTGGCCGTGAAGGCCACGGACCGGCCAGTGCCGCTGGAGTTCACCTACGCAGAACTGCCCCTCTCCAGCACCCTGGAGAACCTGCTCCTGGAAGGCAAGGGGCCGGTCTACCTGGTGCATTTCACCCAGGCCGAAGCCGCCACCAGCGCCCAGGATGTGACGAGCCTCAACGTGAGCACCCGCGACGAGAAGACGGCCCTAGCCGCGGAGATCGGCGACTTCAAATTCAACAGCCCCTATGGCCCCGACCTCAAGCGCTGGCTGCGCCAGGGCATCGGCCTGCACCACGCGGGCCTGCTGCCCAAGTACCGCATCCTGGTGGAGCGCCTGGCCCAGAAGGGTCTGCTCAAGGTCATCTGCGGCACCGACACCCTGGGCGTGGGCATCAACGTGCCCATCCGCACGGTGCTCTTCACCAAGCTCTGCAAGTACGGCGGCCAGAAGACGAGCATTCTCTCGGCCCGCGACTTCCACCAGATCTCGGGCCGCGCCGGCCGCAAGGGCTTCGATCGCGTGGGGTACGTGGTGGCCCAGGCCCCTGAGCATGTCATCGAGAACATGCGCCTGTCGCAGAAGCCCGGGAAGAAGTTCGTCAAGCGCCCGGCCCCGGAGCGCAACTACGCCCACTGGGACAAGACCACCTTCGAGAAGCTGCAGGCTGCGGCCCCCGAGCGCCTCGTCAGCCGCTTCCAGGTCAGCCACGGCATGTTGCTGAACGTGCTGAGCCGCCGGGGCGATGGGTGCCAAGCCATGCGTCGGCTCATTCACGACTGCCATGAAACGGCATTCCAGAAGGCAGTGCATTTCCGGCGCGGCTGGCAGCTCTTCAAAACCCTGGTGGTGCGCGGCATCGTCGAGTTCCAGGCGCCTGACGAAGCAGGACGAAAAGTGCGGGTGAATGCTGATCTCCAGGCGGATTTCGGCATGGACGAGACCCTCAGCCTCTACCTGCTGGACACCTTGCCGCTGCTGGATCCCCAATCGCCGGAGTACGCCCTGGATCTCATCACCCTGGTGGAAAGCATCCTGGAGGATCCCGATTTCATCCTGCGCAGCCAGCTCCACAAGCTGAAGGGCCAGGCTGTCGCTGAGATGAAACTGGCGGGCATCGAATACGAGCAGCGCATGGAGGAACTGGAGAAGCTGGAATACCCCAAGCCGCTACGGGATTTCATCTATGCCACCTTCAACGAATTCGCCGACAAGCATCCCTGGGTGGGCCAGGAAAACATCCGCCCCAAATCCATCGTGCGCGAGATGTTCGAGAGCTACCTGAGCTTCGCCGACTACGTGCGCACCTACGAGCTGCAGCGGGCGGAGGGCCTGCTGCTGCGGCACATCAACAGCACGTTCAAGGTGCTGGCCAGGACCGTGCCCGACGCCGCGAAAACCGACGAAGTCCGCGAGATGGAGGCCTACCTCGCCGCCATGCTGCGTCAGGTGGATTCCAGCCTGCTGGATGCCTGGGAACAGATGCAGAACCCCGCCTTCGAGCGCAGAGAGGAGGCCCTGGCCATGCCCGGCGCCGAAGAAGCAGCCCGGGACATCACCCGCGACCGCAAGGCCTTCACCGCCGCCATCCGAGCCCGCCTCTTCGCCCTGCTCCACGCCCTCCACGCCCAGGACTGGGAGGAGGCCATGGGTGTGCTGCAGGAAGCTACTGGTGCGGGGAGCGAGCCCTGTGATGGTGAAGGCGAACCGTGGACCTCCGACCGTCTTAAAGCCCTTACCGCGTCGTACGCCGCCACTCACGAAGGCCCACGCTTCGATCCTGAAGGCCGCAACCTCCGCCACACCTACGTCCAGCCCAAGGCTGACGATGCGGGCACCCTCGTGGTGCAGCAGATGCTGGTGGACCGGGCTGAACTGAACGACTGGGCCCTGGAAGTGGAAGTGGACCTCGCCGCCTCCCGGGAGGCGAGGCAGCCTGTGCTGCAGCTCATCCGGTTCGGGGAGTTCCGCTAGGGCTGAGCCGCTCCTCACTTGGACGGAGACCCACCGGTGACTGACTGCAGCGCCTTGATTCGCTCGATGGCGTGCTCGTTTTTCGGATCCAGCTCCAGGGAACGCCGATAGTTCGATAGCGCCGAGGCCTTGTCCGATGCAGCTTCATAGGCCTCCGCCAGGCTGTCGTAGGCATTCGAACTGGCGGGATGGAGGCTGGCGGCCAATTGGAAGATGTGGATGGCTTCAGCGGTCTGGCGCCGTTCAAGCAGGCGGTAGGCCCAGGCGATGAGGTCGTTCTCTCCCAACTGGTAATTCGGATCCTTCTGCCTAGCCTCGCGCACCAACTGGGCAGCCTGCCCGAATCCGCGCTGCTCCAGCCGAGTGCGCAATTCATAAAGGGCGAAGCCGCTGCCGTTCACCTCACGCAATGCCGGAAGGTAGAACCCGGCTACCGTATCGATCAATTCTTCCGGCGATCCGCCGGACAGGTTGCTGAGGATCACCACGGCCAAATCATCTTCGGGGTACACGTAGAACGCCGACCGGGCACCACCGATTCCCGCCACGGCCCGATGCTGGGGGCGCCGGATGGTCGGCCACCCGAGAGCCCAGGGGGCTGGCGTGCCATCCTTGAACTGGCCCGGAGTCCAGAGCGCCTTCAAGCTGGAAGCCTGCCTGAACAACTGGCCCTGCCGTAGGGCGAGGATCCATCGGGCCACCTCCTCGGCGGTGCTGTTCAAGCCCGCGCCTGTGCGCAGGAAGGCGGGGAATTCTTCATAGACGGTGCCCCATCCACCACCGGGCCGCACTCGGTAGGCATCGGCCTTCTGCGGAATGACATCGCGGGAATCACCAAACCCGCTGCCTGCCATACCCGCCACTTTGAACTGCCGTTTCGTGATGAACTTTGTGAAAGGCATGCCGCTGAGCTTGTCGATGATCTTCCCCAGCAGGAGATAGTTTGTCTGGTTGTAGCTGAACCGGGTACCCGCGGGGAATTCCACGGGTACGGTTTGGATGTGGGCCCAAGCGGCCTCATCGCCTCCCTCCCGCGTCAGATTCGACGTGCGCTGATTCACGATGTTGGGAATGCCCGAGACATGGGTCAGCAGCTGCCGGAGGGTGACCGGCTGCCAAGGTGCGGGAAGGCCCTCAAGGTATCGGGATACCGGCGCATCGAGATCCACCTTCCCTTCCTCGGCCAGCTGCATCATGGCCACGCCCGTGAAAGCCTTGGTGGCCGAGTTGATGGAGAAGACCGTGTGGTCGGTGACGGCTACCTGGTGCTGGAGGTTGGCCAGGCCGTAGGCACCCAACTGCACGATCTTTCCGTGTTGCACCACGGCCACTTGTAGCCCCGGGATGCGGCGCTCGTGCATTTCGCTCCGCAGGTAGGCCTCCACCTGCTTGGCCACCGGCGCCTGGACATCTCCCGCCCAGAGCCAAGGGGCCACGAGCAGAAGCGGAATGGTCACGAACAGGATGCGCCTCAGAATGGCTGTCATGAATGCTCCTGGTTGGGGTTTGGTCATGATACGATAATTTTCGTAGACATCCCAACAGGAATTTTGCATGGTGCCGGATCCTCTCCCTCAGCGAAGGAGATCAGGCTTTCGCACTGCGGTACATGGCTTCGATCTCGGCCTTGAACGCGGCCTCGATGGATTTGCGGCGCAGCTTCAGGGTGGGCGTCAGCTCGCCCATCTCCATGGAGAAGGGCCGCTTCAGCAGGGTGAATTTCTTCACCTGCTCGAAGTGGGCCAGCTCCTTCTGCAGATGCTGGATGCGGCTCTCGAAGAACTCCACGACCTTGCTGTGCTCCACCAGATCCGCCAGCGTGCGGTATTTCAGTCCGATGGACCGGGCGTGCTCCTCCAGCCCCTCGAAGTGGGGCACGATCAGGGCGGACACGAAGTTCCGGGAATCCGCGATGATGGCGATCTGATCGATGAAGGCATCCTTGCCGAGGGTTCCCTCCACCCTCTGAGGGGCAATGTACTTCCCGTTGGAGGTCTTCATCAGCTCCTTGATGCGTTCGATGAAAACGAGGTTGCCGCGCGCATCCATGGATCCCGCATCCCCGGTGCGGAGAAATCCATCGGTCGTCATGGCCTTGGCCGTCTCCTCCGGGCGGTTCCAGTAGCCCCGCATGACCGTGGGCCCCTTCACGAGGATCTCGTTGTCCTCGCCCAGCTTCACTTCCAGCCCTTCGAGCGGCTGCCCCAAAGTCCCGATGGGCAGCGTGTCATCGGGATAGCAGGAGACCGTGGCGCAGGTTTCGGACAACCCGTAGCCGTACTTCAGGTTGAGTCCGATGGCCTGGAAGAACACGTTGACGTCATCGGCCAGGGCCGCCCCCGCCACGGGGAAGAAGCGACAGCGACCGCCAAACAGATCGCGCAGCTTCCGGAAGATCAACCGCTCCGCCAGACGGTGCTTCAGGGCCAGCCAGCCCGTGGGCTTGCGCCCCGCCAGACGGAGCTTCACCACCTCGGTGCCCACGCCCATGGCCCAGCGGAAGAGGCGCCGCACGGGCCAGCCAGCCTTGGCGATGCGGCCATGGATGCCGGCAAAGGCCTTTTCGTACACCCGCGGCACCGCGCACATGTGCGTGGGCTTCACTTCGCCGATGATCTGGATGACGGTTTGCGGATCCCGCAGGTAGACGTTCACCGCGCCGCGGTAGAGCACGTAGAAGGTCCAGGCCCGCTCGAAGATATGGCAGAGAGGCAGCATGGCCAGGGAGACATCGCCCCGCTCCAGCTTCAGGCGCAGATCATGAAGGTGCATGGCCTCGGAGAGGTTCGCGTGATCCAGCATCACGCCCTTGGGTTCGCCCGTGGTGCCCGAGGTGTAGACCAGGGTCAGCAGATCATCCATGCGGCGGTTGGCGGCCCTTTCCGCCAAGGCTTCCCCGCAGGAACCATCCGCATCCAGGGCCAGCAGAGCCTCGAAGGTCATGGCCGCTGGGTGGCCATGGAGATCCACAGCCGGGTCCAGGGCGATCAGGTGGTCGATGTCGCCGGAGGCCAGGAAGCGCAGCCCCAGATCAGCTTCTGGCTGCTCTCCCGCGAAGAGGATCCGGATGCCCGCATCCCGCAGGATGAACTGCGCCTGATCCGGCGTGCTGTTGGGATACAGCGGCACAGTGACGCCCCGGGCCGCGAGGATGCCCAGGTCGGCCTGGGTCCATTCCGGCATGTTGCGAGCGCAGAGGCCCACCATGTCGCCAGGCTGATGGCCCAGACGGATGAGGCCCCGGGCCACGGCATCCATGGCCCCGCCCAGTTCAGCCCAGGACGTGTCCCGCCAGGCGCCCTCCACCTTTACCCGCTGGGCGGGCTGATCCGCCCAGTCCCGCGCATGCTGCCGGAAGATGTCGATCAGGTGCTGATGGGGCATGACGCGTCCAAGAGTAAGGATCCCTCATGCCGCGAAGCAAAGGCTTCGGGCACTTTACGCTGGTACTGGCTCAGTCGCGGAAAGAAGGGCTCGCCGGGGTTTCTCGCACGGGGTTGGCTTCAAAGCAGGTTCAGCTCTGGCATCAATACCGGAGCCTCAACCACGTTAGCGCAGAAGGGCCCCTGGAAGCGGTGCCCGGCAAAGTCAGCCATGTGGCCGCGCCCCCTTCGTGTTCCCAGCCTCCACCCGCGGCAGGAACCCGCCGGCCTTTCCTCATGCCTGTTCGGACACCCCCCGATAGGCAGATACCGGGATTCCCCACCCACACCCCGGAGGTGAAATGGACCTCCGTCCCATCGGTTTGATGCTGCTCCTGGGCTTGGCCTGGGCGGGGGAAGCGCCGTCTCCGAAGGGCCTTCCCTCGGCGCAGATTCTCACGCCGCGAAGCGGCTTCACAGGCGCCTATCCCCGATCCGTGGTCGAAGATGCCGAGGGCCGCCTTTGGGTGGCCACAGACCTGGGGGGCCTCTTCCTGGGCGACGGCCTCCGCTTCCTGAAGGTGGAGCTTCCCGAGGCACTCAAGGGGAGAAGCATTGGTGACATGGCCCAGGATGGCCATGGCCGCATCTGGGTGCTGTCCATCGCGGGCCTGGGTTGCTGGGAGCACGGAGCCTGGCGGGTGGATACCAGCATTCGGGATCGCGCCGTGAAGAGCCGCCGCCGGACCGAGGGGCTCTTTGGACGGCCCGACGGAACCCTGGCGGTGGTGGCCTCGGGGCGGGCTTTTCGCTTATCGCCCGGCGGAACGCCGGAACCCCTGGCCCTTCCCGGTGATGAGGCCGAAGGTTCCCCCAGCCTGGCCTGGCAGGGAAATCGCCTGGTGGCGAACCGCGGGGGGCGCTGTTGGCGGGAGGATGGCCAGGGGTGGGCGGCCCTGCCCACGCTGGAACTGATCGGCGCCGAACGTGTGCAGGGGCCCCTGCGCTGTGATGCCGAGGGGCATCTCTACCTCCTGACCAATCGTCGGTTGTGCCATCTTCCGCCGGGCGGCCTGGGCTGGCGGACGCTGGATTTCACACCCGCCGGAGATGGCAACCGCATGACCAGCCTCCGCGACGGGCGGATTTGGATTCTGCAGGATGGCCAAGCGCACTGTGGGCGAGCCGGAACCCTGATCAGCCTTCCCATGCCGCGAGACCTGAGCCTGTATGGGGCCGAGGCCCGTTGCCTGGATGCGGAGGGCAACCTTTGGATCGCGCGGACGGACCTCGTGAGGATCCCCGTGCCTGGCCTGGTCTCGGCCCACGCCGGACCCGGCTTTCCGCCGGCCAAGGAAATCTGGAACATCAAGAGGGATCCCTCCGGTGCCCTCTGGGTGACCTCGGAGGCGGGGCTTTTCCGCCAGGACGGCCAGGGCTGGCGGTCCGTGCCGAACACGCCCTCCGCCCATGGCCTGGAGCCGGGACCCGATGGCTGCATGTACCTGCGGAGCCGGGGCAGGCTGCTACGGGTGGATCCCCGCACCCTTCAAGCCAGAGTGCTGGTCATCGCATTGGAGCCAAGTGGCATGGATGTCGTGCGGGGCCCGGTGATCCAGGGCGATCACCTGTGGGTGGTGGATCCAGAAGGTCGGCTGGCCGTGGCCACCTGGAAGGCCCGGCACTGGGTCTGGGGCTGGGAAGCTCTGCAGGCCCCGGCAGGCGGGAATCCAGGGCTCCTCATGGATGAGCAGGGTCGCCCATGGCTGATCCATGAACATCGGGTGTTCTGCCGAGTCGGCAGCACCTGGGAGGAAATCCCGATGCAGGGGCGACGGTTGGTGGATCTCACCTTCCCCACTCCGACGCAGGGGCTGGCCGTGCAGTTCAATCCTCCGACAGTCTTTGGCCTGGAGCGGAGCGCCTCAGGCTGGACGCTGCGCACCCTCCTGGGCCCGGAGGCCCTGCCAGGCATCGGCACCCTGTATGCCGTGCGCCAGGATGCGGCGGGCGCCATCTGGCTCAACACAGACCGGGGCGTGGTTCGCGCTTCGGGAAGCCCTTGGCAACTGCAGCGGTTCGGCAGCGATCTGGGACTGCCCGCCGAAGACACCAATCAGAATGCCCTGCTGCTGGAAGGAGACCGCATCTGGGTGGGCACGGCCCTCGGCCTTGGCGAGATCAGGGCTGACAAGGTATCCACCCTCCCTCCGCTGGCGGCGCCTCTGTTGCTGGAAGCCCGCTGCGGGGCCTGGGTGCGGCCCGGCCCGGAGCCAGTCCTGACCATTGGCCACGGCCAGGGATCTGTGGTCTGGGAACTGGGATTCCCTGGTGCGGTGCGGGGAGAAGGGGCCCAATTCGAATTCCGGGAACCGGGCGGTACCTGGGCCGCCCTGGCGGGCACGGCGCTGCAATTCCCGGAGATTTCCCCAGGGCACCACACCTACGAGGTGCGGATGGTGTCCTTCCTGGGCCAGACCGGGCCCAGTCGAAGCCTGGAAATCCACGTGCGGCCCCCGTGGTACCAGCATCCCCTCGCCTACGCGCTGTGGGGCCTGCTGGCGCTGGGCTGCTTGTGGCTGGCCGTCCGTTGGCGCATGCGCCGCATCAACCAGCGCAACCGGGAATTGAGCCTCGCTGTGGCGCAAGCCACGGAGGGATTGCGCTCTCGAGAGCGGGACCTCGAGCTGGTGAACCGCCGCCTCTACGAACTGAACGACGCCAAGAATCGAATCATCGGGCTCGCCGCCCACGATCTCCGCAACCCGCTTTCCGGAATCCTCCTCAATTGCGAACTCCTGGAAGAGGATGTGCAGAATCCAGAAGGCAGGAAAACCGTGGGAGCCATCCGGGCCTTGGGCGAAACCATGCGAAGCCTCATCCAGCGCCTGCTGGATGTCCACGCCATCGAGGCGGGCCATGCCGCCGCGCCCGAGATGAGCGAATTGGACCTCGCCGCCATCCTTGCAGGCGCCCTTGAGCGAGCCCGCAAAGCTGCCGAGCGCAAAGGCATCGCCCTGGCCCTGCAGTCACCCGGCCCCGCCCTGGCCAAGGGCGATGCCGCTCAGGTGGGCCAGATCCTCGACAACTTCCTCAGCAACGCCACCAAGTTCTCAACCCCCGGAACCACCGTCACCCTTCGACTGGAGGGCTCGGAGCTGTGGTGGCGGGTCTCGGTGCAGGATCAGGGGCCCGGCCTCACTCCCGAGGACATGGACCGGGTCTTCTGCGAGTACGCCCGCCTCAGCGCCCAGCCTACCGCCGGAGAGGCGTCAGTAGGACTGGGGCTCTCCCTGGTGAAGCGCATGGCCGAAGCCATGGGCGGCTCCGTGGGCGTGGAGAGCGGCCAGGGCCAAGGAGCCATTTTCTGGTTGGAACTGCCGAAGGTCTGAAGCCTCAGGGCATGGTCACGGAGGAACTGAGTCCCCTGCGCCCCTTGGCATTGAAGGCCGCCACGCGGATGGTGCCGTGGAGGCTGACGGGTGCCGACCACACCGGGCTGGTGGGCCCTGGCTCGCTGCCATCGGTGGTGTAGCGCAGCGTGAAGCCCGGCACCTGCAGGTTGGCGTAAATCAGGCCCTGCTCCACCTTCAAGCCCGGCGTGGGAATGTGGTAGCGGAAGGTCGGGCCCTCGGCATCGAGGCGGGGCAGTTCCTTCAGACCCACGGTGCTTGCAAAGGTGCCCCAGGCGGCCTGGTACTGGGCTTCGGCCTTGGCAGCATCGGGCTCTGTGGCCCAAGCGGGATTGGGCGCCCAGGCCCGTTCTGCCAGGGCGAAGAGCTTGGGCACCAGTTGGTAGTCCAGCCGTTCGGGCGAGGTGAGCGTTTCGGACCATAGACAGCCCTGGATGCCCGCGATGCACTCGGCGCCATAGGCCGTCAGCCGGTCCTTGCCCACGAAGACCTTGGGATCCACCGGCGCGCCGAGGCGGTCCTCGGTGGTGTTGCGCAGGTAGTCCAGGGGAATGAAGCGGAAGGGCTTGTCCAGATCATTGAAGCCGCCCCAGTAGTAGCCGGCCTCGCGGGGATCGGGATCGTAGGCCATGTCGAAGTAGAGATTCGACACCGGGCAAAGCACCACGGGATAGCCGGCGTTCGCGAGGCGGTAGGCCAGATCCTCGGCGCCCCATCCGATCATGTTGTTCCAGACATAGCTGCGCAGGTTGCGCGTGGCGAAATCGGGGTTGGGGATGTTGTGGGGCTGACCATCCAGGGTGGTGCGGCGCAGGGCGATTTCCTCCCAGCCTGCGGTGGCGATGCCCCGCCGCTGCAGCAGCGTCTGCACGCGATCATAGAAGTCGTACCAGAGGTCGTCAGGCCCCTTCAGCTTGGCTTCAGCGACGCGCCGCAGGGAGGCTGGCGAACCCGTCCAGGCCCCCCCAGGCAACTCGTCGCCGCCCATGTGCAAGGTGCGCAGGGGAGCACCGGCTTCTTTGAATTGGCTCTGCACCTCATCCACCACCCGCTCGATGAAGGCAAAGGTGGAGGGCATTCCCGGATCCATCACGTTATCGGAATAAAGCTGGACGGAGGTGTACTTGGACTGATCGCCGGGATCCTGCAACAAAAAGGCCGCGGCCCCGGGATCACCTGCCGCCTGGAGGCGCCGCGTGCGCTCCTTCATGGACTGCACGGCCGCCCGGGCATGGCCCGGCATCTCGATTTCGGGAATCACCTCGATGTGACGAGCCGTGGCGTAGCGAAGGATCTCGATGAAATCCTTGCGCGAATAGAACCCGCTGCCAGGGGCCTTCCCGGCCTCGGGACCTGACCCCCAGGCGGGCGGAAGGGTGGCTGTGCCGTTACCGAAGCCCCGCTGGGAACCCACCTGGGTGAGCTCGGGGAGCGACGGGATTTCCACCCGCCATCCCTCGTCGTCGGTGAGATGGAAGTGCAGCGTGTTCAGTTTGAGGCGGGCCATCAAATCGAGCACCCGCAGCATAGCTTCCTTGGATTGGAAATTGCGGGCCACATCCAGCATGAAGCCACGGTAGGCGAAGCGGGGCGCATCCGTGAGTTCCAGCAGGCGCAGGGAGCCTTTGGATGGCCACAGACGCTGCAGCGACTGCAGGCCATAGAAGAGCCCTGCCGGGCTGGGTGCAGTCAACCGCAGCCCGCCTTCGCGGACACTCAGCTGGTAGGCCTCCGGGCTGGTCTGACCGGGCACCGCGCCCAGGGCCAACACCAAGCCGTGTCCCTGGGCAGCTACGACGGGCCTGCGTCCCAACCGCGGCTGGAGGATGTCGGCCGCGAGCTGAGCTTCCTGCGCCAGGGACGACTCTGCCACCACCTGGAAGTCGGCCGCAGGTTTGAAGGTGCCCTGGCCCAGGCTGAGGGACACGGGCGTGGGAAGCAAGTCCGCCGGGGCCTGATGGCCCTGCCGAGCGTTCTCCGCGTAGCGTTGCTCGGGTGAGATGCCGGGTGTGCGCTGGCCCGCGGGACGCTCCAAAGCCTGACTGGTGAGGGGCGTGATCTCCAGGGCCAGGGGCTGTCCCTTGGCCGGGGCCGAATCGAATACGAGGAAGGCCCCGCTGGGCGCATCGGACTGCTTGATCACCCAGGGATCGCTGGTGAACTCGACACGCAGGATCTGGCCTGGGGCCAGCGCCGGCGCGCCCTGCGCGCGGAGGCGGAACAGATCGCCAGAGACATGCTCGATGCGCAGGCCTGAAGCCAGGGGCTCCTTGTGCGCCGCCATGGCAAAGTGGAAATAGAGCGACCACCCCTCCATGGCCCAGGGCTCCTTGCCACTGTTGCGCAGGTGGAAGGCCATGCGCACTTTCTCCTGGCCCTGGTCCCGGTTGGAAAGCAGTTCCCACCGCACGGCCAATGAAGGCGAAGCGTTGGGCGCAGGAGCAGCCAGGACAGGCACAGTGGCCAGAAGCCAGAGAGGATTCATGGGGGGACCTCTGGGTAGTGAAGGGTCAGGATATCAAGGAATGGCGGAGCACTGGACAAGCCGGAAGGTCCACCTGGCCTTTAGTTCCCTCGTCCGCTCAGGGCCTGCAAACCCACGCCGAGGACGATGATCCCCAGGGCCACCCAGCGCATGGGGGTCATGGCCTCGCCCAGGAAGGCCCGGGCCATGAGGGCGTTGGCGATGAACCCGAGGGCCAGAAAGGGGTAGGCGTAGTTCACCTGCACCAGGGACAGCGCCCCCAGCCACACCACCACACTCACGGCATAGCAGGCCAGTCCTGCCAACACCCATGGTTCAAGCATCAGGCGGAACAGGGGACCCACGGCCACCTGCATGCCGCCGGCCGCCTGCAGCCCCTTCTTCAGGCAGATCTGAGCGGCGGCATTGAGCAGCACCCCCAGGACGATGAGCGGGATGGCCTTCACATTGGGGCTCATGGGGCCTCCTGGGAAACGGATCGCGGGCGCTTCTTCAACAGCAGGATCTCATCCCCGCCTGTGGGAACGGAAAGGATCACCTCGTACCCGGCACGCAAAGCCGGTGTCATACCCCAGGCATCCTGTTCCCAATCCCCGCGGCGGGCCACCAGTCTTGCCTCGAAATCCATGTGCTCCAGAGCCTCCGCAGAACGAAGCTCCGGCATGAGATGGTCCGTGTAGACCATGAACCCACTCCGGATGGTCTGCCAGGTGAAGACCTGGCGGCCGTGGATAAGTGGTTGGACAGCGGCTGTCCAACGCCGGTAGGACTTCATCGGATCCAACAGACGGAAGCCCCAGGTGCCACCCAGGAGGTAGAGCAGCCCCAGGGTGATGGCGGTGCCAGGTATCAACCGGGCCCCACGCCCCCGGGTGGCCTGAACAAGGACGTACGCCGTGCCAGAGATCATGACCATGGCCAGGATGCGCACGGGCGTCTGAAAGGGAGCGAGCTGGGCCTGGAGGTCGGCTCCCCCCACGCCGAGGGCCAGGGCGGTGAGCGCCGCCCCGAGCAGGGCCAGGCCGCCGCCGAGCCATCCCCCCAAACGACGGTCCCGAGCAGGGTCCACCTGATGGAAGAGGTCTGCCACCAGCAGGGCCAGAAAAGGATAGGCCATGAGGAGATACTTGCCCTGCTTGCTTTGCACCAGACTGAGGAAGACCACGGGTACCAGGAAGGCCAGCAGAAGGAAGCGCCTGGACGGATCCGTCAGTCGGTTTCCCCGCCGCAGATGCAGGAGGGTGGCAGGTAGCAGCAGCACCCATGGAAAGAAGTCCCCCAGGATGTATTCGCCGTACTTCCACCAGGGATGGATGTGATCCCAGGCTTTCGTGGCTCTCTCGAAGTTCTGGAACACGATCAGCTCGTAGGCGTACCTCGCTCCGCCGCGCCAGCCCGCGGCCACGTACCAGGGCGCCACCAACAGCACAATGAGCGCCAACCCTGCGAAAAGCCCTGCCCTGCGCAGCACCGGGAAATCGCGTTGCCAGGCCAGGAAGGCCACCAGAAGAAGCACCGAAAGCACAGGTGCCAGAGGTCCCTTGGCCAGGAAGGCCAGAGCCAGCCACACGTAGGCTTTCAGGAACCAGAGGCGGTGCTCCTCACCCTTGCCCGACGCATTCGGACCGCGAAGCAGAAGGTAGCCCGCCAGCCAGCACAGCCAGCTCCAGGCCAGCAGCGCCGTGAACAGCAGGTCGATCTGGATGAACTGGCTTTGCCAGAACCAGAGGGGCGTGGTCGCGAGAACCAGGGCCGCGGGTTCGGCGAGGCCCGGCTCCATGAAACGCTGCACCCAGCGGCGGAAAGACGACAGGAAGGCCACTGACACCACCACCGATGGCAACCGAAGCGCCCAGGCAGCCACACCCTGGGTGAAACCCAGGCCCCCGGTCAGGGCATCCATGGTGACCGCCGAGGCCTTCATCACCCAGTAATACAGAATCGGCTTCTCGCTGTAGGGCACACCGTTCAGGTAGGGCAGCAGCCAGTCTCCGCGCAGCCTCATTTCTTTCACGCACTGCGCGAAATCCGGCTCATCTGGGGTCCAGAGATCCCGCATGGGTAGCACCGCCAGAAGGAGCGCGGCCATGAGCAGCTCCGGCGCGTGGGCGCGCAACCAAACGGTGCAACGGATGAGAAAGGACTGCCGGGGGTTCATGCCACGCATGCTTCCATCTTCTCCCGGAAAAGCCTTCCCGCCACCCGGTTAGAATGGCTCCATGACTCCCACCCTGCTCAGCCTGTGCCTCTTGGCCACGCCCATCCTTGATCCCGATGGCGTGAAGGCCGACCTCAAGCAGGCAGGTAAAGAGATCGGCCAAGGGTTCAAAAAGGGCGGTAAAACCGTTGGCCAGGCCGCCGCCGAAGGGGGCAAGGCCGTGGGCCGCGGAGCCAAACAGGCCGGCAAAGGCATCGCCAAGGGCGCCAAGGAAGCGGCCAGGGGCGTGAAAGAGGCCGTGAAGTAGGATCGGGCTGCAACCGAAGGCCCTAGCGCCGTTGGGCCACCACGGCAGCGGGATTGCGAACCAATTCCGCCCAACGGGCCTTCTCAGCGGCATCCAGGTGCTCCCAGCTGGAAGCCTTGGCCATGACCAGAACGGGGCGGCTGGGATCCTCCCGCTTCAGGCGGTCGGCCACGGCCCCAAGGGCCATGGGATCCTCGCTGAACCAGCGTTCCGCATCCGCAAGGCGGTCACGGCCAAAAGCCAGCTCGCCGGTCCCCGCCACCACCACGGCCCTGGTGTGGGCGTAGAAAGGCAGGCCCTGAAAATAGTTGCCATAGCTGATCCACTGAGCATCCTTTGGCGCCTTGCGCACCAGATCGGCCACGGCCTTGCCCGGCCCGGCGGCGGACTGCACGGCCAACACCAGCAGCCACAGCGCCACCCCCAGAGCTGCCTGGAGGCGCGGTGCGGAGAGCCCGGAGGGCCTCTGGGCCCAAAGCCCCAGGCCTGCGAAACCCGCTCCCATGGCCAGCACCCAGCCCAGGCCCTCCAGATCCTTCCGGAACAGAAAGGCCGCAAGAAGGAAAATACCGCCAAGCACCAACAATTCCCAGCCCATGCGCCGCAGGGCCGCGCCCTCCTCGCCTTCGCGCTCGAAGGTGCAGGCCAGGGCCGCCAGGGGCACCAGTGCGGGAAGGATGTAAGGGGCGAGTTTGGAGCCGGAAAGGCTGAAGAAAGCCAATGGCCAGAGGAAGCCCAGCACAGTGATGCCGACAATCCAGCGCGCCAGCTGATCCTGCCCCTGGGGGCCCCTGCCCTTCAAGAAAATCCAGCTGCGTTTCAATCCCACCAGGGTGGCCGACAGCCAGGGCAGCAAGCCCAGAGCCAGCACTCCCACGAAGTAGAGCTTGTCCAAGAACCAGTTGTTGGAGCCTTGGCGCGCATGCTCGTGGGTAAGGAAACGCGTGAAGTGTTCGTGGATGAAGAAAAACTGGGCGTGACCAGGATTCGCGCGGTTGACGGCCCAGAACCAGGGCACGGCCAGCAGGAGGTAGAGCAGCCAACCCAGCGGATCGAGCGCCGTGCGGATGACGGTGCGGCGCAATTCCGGGTCCTTCCATGCAAAAGCCAGGGAGAACAGCAGAATGCCTCCGGTGAGGATCAATTCCGCCAAGCCTTTTGTAAGCATGGCCCCAGCCAGCAGCAGGAAGGTCAGCAGGGTCCAGGCCCGGGCGGGCGAGCCTTCCCGCCGACGCGCCACGGCCTCCACGAACGCAGCGACGGCCGCCACCAGGAATGCGCTGAAGAGGGCATCCAGGGTGAGCAGCTGACCCACCAGAAAGCCCAGCAGCCCCGTGGCGGCCATGAAAGGCGCCCAAAGGGGATCCCGGGCGCCGAGCCGCTTGGCAAGCCGCCAGGCCGCCCAGATCATCAGCCCAGAAGCCAGGGCCAGGGGTAGCCGCGCCGCCGCGCCATTCAGCCCGAAGAGCTTCATGCTGAGCGCGGACAGCCAGTACTGCAGTGGCGGTTTCTCGAAATAGAGCACGCCGTTGAGGCGGGGGGTCAGCCAATCGCCCGTGGCGAGCATCTCCCGCGGGATCTCTGCATAGCGGCCTTCATCGGGCTCCCACAGCGGGCGTACCAGCAAGGGAAGGAAGCCAAGGAAAACCCAGAGCAGGAGGAGGCGGGTGCGTTCGCGGCGCGTCATCTCTTTAGACTAGCCTCAACCCCCGCCCAGGAGGCCCCGGAGCGCGGCCGTGACGAGGGTCCCCAGCTGCCGGTAGCCGGCCTCGTTGGGGTGCAAGCCGTCGTCTGCGAGGTCGGGCCTCAGCTGGCCCGCCTCATCGAGCATCGGGGTGAAGGCGTCAAGGTAGGTATACCCCTTGGACTTGCACAACTGCTGCAGGCCCTGGTTGAGGGCACGGATGCGGGACATGGGCCGGGTGGCCCAGAAATCGAGGCTGGTAGGTGTGGCGCGGTGCACGGGTAGCACCGAACAGAAGACGGGCCGAACCCCGTGGGCCTGGGCCAGCTCACCCATGGAGGCCAGGTTGCCGAGAATCTCCGCCTCGGTCACCGGACCGGTATTTCCTGCGATGTCGTTGGTACCGGCGAGGATGAAGACGACCTGGGGTTTCAGATCAATGACATCCGGCCGGAACCGCAGCAGAAGCTGGGCCGTGGTCTGGCCGCTGATGCCCCGGTTCACGAAGGGACGGCCCGGAAAGGATTTCTGGAGCGGCCAGGCCTCGGTGATGGAATCCCCCAGGAACACCACCCGTGCCTCCCCGGCCTTCGGGGGTGGCAGCAACCGGTTTTCCGAGCGGTAGCGATTCAGCTCCCCCCAGTCATTGCACAGGCTCGCCAATCGGCTGGCACGCCAGGCTTCCAGGCGAGCCCGGGCCTGCCCCTGCAGCTCGGGGGTAGGTTCAGAAGGGAAGACCTGGGCCGACAGCGGCAGCAAGCCCAGCGTCGCCAACAAGGCCCACAAACCCCATCGCATGTCCACTCCTGCCGGCGTGCTAGTTTTCGGTCTCGACGATCTTTTCCAGCGCCTTGTGCTCCTCGACGAAGAAGTCGATGGCTTTCTTGAGCGAATCCTTCATGGACACCTTGGGTTGGAAGCCGAAGGTGGTCTGCATGCGCTTGATGCTGGGCGTGCGGCGGGTCACATCCTGGTAGCCCTTGCCGTAGAAGTCGCCGCTGCCCACCTCGACCATGCGGCCCTCGGGAATGCCGCGCTCGATGCGGAAAGGATGGTCCTTCCAGATGGCAATCATCTGCTCGGCGATCTCACGTACGCTGAAGTCGTTGGCGGGGTTGCCGATGTTGAAGATCTCCCCGTTGGCCTTGCCGCCCTCGTTGCGCAGGATGGCCATGAGGCCGTCCATGGCATCGGCCACGTCGATGAAGCAGCGACGCGCGGTACCGCCATCCACCAGCTGCAGGGGCTCGCCATTGAACAGGTTCCAGCTGAACTGGGTCACCAGGCGGCTGCTGCCTTCCTTGGCAGTGTTGAGGCTGTCGAGCTTGGGGCCCATCCAGTTGAAGGGGCGGAAGAGGGTGAACTTCAGGCCCTGCTGGAAGCCGTAGGCCCAGATCACGCGGTCCAGCAGCTGCTTGCTGGTGCTGTAGATCCAGCGGTTCATGGGAATGGGCCCGGTGACCAGGGGAGATTCGTACTCGTCGAACTCCTCGTCCGGGCACATGCCATACACCTCGGAAGTGCTGGGGAAGATGACGCGCTTCTTGTACTTCACACACTGCCGGACGACGCGGAGGTTCTCCTCGAAATCCAGCTCGAACACGCGCAGGGGGTCGGTCACGTAGATCTTGGGCGTGGCGATGGCCACCAGGGGCAGCACCACATCGCACTTCTTGATGTGGTACTCGATCCATTCCTTGGAAATGGTCACGTCGCCTTCCACGAAATGAAAGCGCGGGTTGGCCAGATGGTCCGACACCTTGTGGGCGCCCAGATCCAGGCCGTAGACCTCCCAATCCGTATCCGCCATGATGCGGTCCACCAGATGGGAGCCGATGAATCCGTTGACACCGAGAATGAGGACTTTCACGCAGGCTCCTAGCTCAAACGTTCCAGTTTATAGCCTGAGGTGCCCCTTGAACATCCGGTTTGTCCCCTTCCAAGTGGAGCCGCGGCTTTACCCCCGGTATTCCGGAAAGAATCCCGCCTTCGGCACCCATTCACGCCCTTGCGCTGACTCCCACTCGCTCCGGCGTTTCAGGAGGCGTCCATAGGCCTCCGCATCGTGCACCCACTTCCCCACCCGGAAATCCACGGCCCCGTGGGGTGCGAAGGCCAGCTTGTAGTTGAAGATCCCATCGGCTTCCTGCCAGCCTCCGCCCAGCACGAAAGTGGACTTGCCCGTTTGTCGTCCCCACTCGATGACCGCGTGTTTTAGCAGGTCATTGGGACGGGCATGGAAGGCCTCGGCCAAGGTTCCACCCAGGAACGAATAGAGGTTTCGCTCCGCGACCAGCACCAGTTCTGTGGACACAATCTGCCCATCGAGCCACGCATGGAAAAACATGAACTGGCCTTCGAGATCGCGAATGATCGATTCAAAGAAGGGTCGGCCGAAGAAGTAGCCGCCGGAGGCCTCCCGGCGATCCAGGGTGGATTCATAGATCTTGAGGAAGGCATCCAGTTCTGCCCCCTCGGGATCCAGGCGAATCTCGACCCCCAGCTGCCGGGCCTTGTTGACGTTCTTCCTCACCTTGTGCGCGTAATCCATCCACAGGGCTGATTCATCCAGCTGCAGGGCCCGCACGACATTGCTGCGGTCCACCACAGTTTCCATGGGCGCATCCAACAACTGTTCGGGAAAGAGTGAGAGCCGCGCAAAGGTGGACACGATCTTCTGATCCATCGCCCACCCAGAGAAGGCCTTCCAGAACGCGTCTGCACCCGCCCGACCATCGCCCCAGGTGAATGGCCCGCCGTAACCATAGGCCGTGACGGCATCCCAGGCCTGCTCCTGCCCTCCAGCCCAGGATTCGGCAGCGATCGGCCTGAGGATGAGGGGAAACAAGATGCCTCCCGCTTCCGTTTCACGAACCACGCCCACCACGCGGTCATGGGCATGGGTGAACAGACGCACGTAGGCCGGATGGGCCGAAACTTCCCGATCCGGCCAGCGCCGCCAGAACGCCACCCATTCGTCAAAATCCGACGCCAGGGCAGCATCCAGAATCCGGATGACCCCTTCGGTCTTTCCAGAGCCCGCCTTCGGCGCCCGGGTGCCGATGACCTTCGCAGGAGACCCCACCACGGTCACCCCGTCCGGAACATCCGTGATGATCGTGGAACCAGCCCCAATCATCACGCCGCTGCCGATGGATAGACACTCTTTGACCACGGCGCCAATCCCCACCCAACTGCATTCCCCCACCGACACACCGCCCGCCAGCCGCACGCCGGGGGCCACATGAACGCCGTCTTCAAGGATGCCGTCATGCCCCACCGAGGCCCCTGTGTTGACGATGGCCCCGCGGCCGATGCGGGAGCCGATGATGACTGCGGACTGGGAGCAGATGACCGTGCCCGCCCCGATGGTGGAGAAGCGACTGACAGAAGCATGCGGGTGGATCAGCACCGGAGCCCTGAATCCATCCCGGATCAGCCGGTTCAGCATCTCGAGGCGCAGCGCGTTGGCCCCAATGGCCACGATGGCTTCGGGATAGTCCTCCCGGAACCGGTTCGCATCCTGGGTCTTCCCGATGACCTTCCAGTCCCCCACCTGCGTCAATTCCGGAAAGAGATCATCCAGAAAGGCGATGTTCTCCCATTGCCCCAGGGACAAGGCGATGTCTGCGACGACCTTGCCATGGCCGCCGGCGCCGACAATCAGTAATCCGCTCATGAACGACCCTCAGCTGGAAGCACACGCCTGGTGGAGCTTTTCTGCGTGGGGACGGGCCGCGGAGGCGTCTCTATCCCTGCGCTTTCATCAATGGCTCTGCAGGGGATTCCCCGACAGGGCGTTCCGCGATTCTAATCTGCTTCAGCATTTGATCAATGCCTGAAGACAGCGATGGCACCACATCTTCACTTGGAGCAAACCGGCCGGGTGCGCCTCACCGCATGGTCAGCACATTCGGAGAAAGGAGCAAGGCATTCCGTTTCATTCACAAGGAATCTCCAAGATTCCTGTGGCCAGGAGACCCGGCTTGGCCACAATCGAGCCATGCGCATTGCTGCCATTGACGTCGGCTCCAACTCCATCCACATGGTGGTGGTGGAGGCCGATGCCATCGGCGGACAGCGTGTTCTCGCCCGCGACAAGGCCATGGTGCGGCTGGCCCGGGGCGAGGCCAAGTCCGGCGAGATCGGGCCCGAAGCCTTCCGCGCCGGCCTGGACGCCCTCGCCCAGATGGCCAAAACCATCAGTGATTTCGGATGCGAAACGCTCATGGCCTGTGGCACGGCCGCCCTGCGGGATGCCAAGAACGCGCAGGCATTTGTGCTGGGAGCCGAAAAACTGGGCATCCCCATCCAGGTGATCTCCGGTGAAGAAGAGGCGCGCCTCATCCATCAGGCCGTCTCCCACGCCATCCCCTTCCCCCCCGAGCCGGTCGCCCTGGTGGACATCGGCGGCGGCAGCACCGAATTGACCTGGGTGGCGGGCGGGCGGGTGGCCGCCAGCATCTCCCTGCCCTGGGGCCTGCAGCGGCTGGCGGATGCGGCCCAGACGGCCAACCCGCCCACCGCCCACGACCTCAAGCGGCTGCGCAAGATGATCCGCCGCATCCTCAAGAAGGCACGCAAAGATTTGCCTTCGGAACTGCCGGAGCCCCGGCTGATCCTGGGCACCTCCGGCACCCTGGAGGATCTTGCCAAGGGCGCCGCAGCGGGCCAGGCCTTTTCGGCGGAACAGCTCCGGGACTTCGCGCTCAAGCTGTGGCGTGCCGATGCCCAGCACCGGATCGAGCGCCTGGGGGTGGACCCCAAGCGCGCCGAGGTGCTGCACGTGGGCGCCATCTGGGCCCTCTCCCTCATGGAATGGCTGGGTTGCCCTCCCCTGCGCCACCTGCCCGTGGGTCTGCGGGAGGGCATGATCTGGGAGGCCCTCAAACACGGCGGCGCGGCCATTCCGCCCCTGGCAGACCGGCGCAAGGCCTCCATCGAACAGCTGGCTTCGCGCCTGGACCCCGATCCTGGCCACAGCCGCCATGTGGCCCGCCTGGCGGATGAACTGTTCACTTCGCTGCAGCCCCACTTCGAGCTGGGCGACACCGAGCGCCAGTGGCTGGCCTACGCCGCGCGGCTGCACGACATCGGCTTCTCCATTTCAGAGAAGGGTCATCACAAGCACGGCGAGTATCTCATCCGCAACGCCGCCCTGCCCGGCTTCTGGCCCGAGGAAGTGGATCTGCTGGCCCAGGTGGTGCGCTTCCACCGTGGCAAGGCGCCCCACCACACCAAGCATGAGGCCTTCCGCGCCCTGGCCCCCTGGCACCGCCAGGTGGTGAGGAAGCTGGCCGCCATCCTCCGGGGCGCCGATGCCCTGGATCGCCGCAGGAGGCAGTCGGTGCGGCACCTGGCGGTGGAGGTCGACGAATCGCGCCTCAATCTGATCATCGATGCCGCCGGGGACGTGGAACCTGAAATGGCGGCCTTCCTCGAAAAAGGCTCGCTGCTGGGCACCCTGCTGGACCGCAGGATCGAAGTTACCGTAGCCTAGGGCTTCATGACCCTGGACGAACTCATCAACGATTGGAATGGCCTTCCCCCCAAGGACGACCGGATTCCCCTCCTGAACGATGAGACGCTGCGTGACGGCCTGCAGAGCCCCTCCGTCCGCGATCCTGATATCGCGGCCAAGCGCGACCTCACCCACCGGCTGGCGCGCCTTGGCGTGGATGCCCTGGATCTGGGCATGCCCGGCGCCGGGCCCAAGGCCCTGGCTGCCGTGCGGGCGCTCATGGTGGAGATCCGCGACCATCGGCTGGCCATAGCGCCCAATGTGGCCGTGCGCACCGTGGAGGCCGACCTGGCCCAGGTGGCCGAGATCCAGCAGCGCGCTGGCATGCCTCTGGAGGCTGGTGCTTTCCTGGGCTCCAGCCCCATCCGCATGGACGTGGAGGGTTGGGATCTGGCCTTCCTCGTCAACACCGCCCGCAAGGCCGTGGCCTTCTGCCGCCGCCACGAGGTGCCCGTCATGATGGTGACCGAGGACAGCACGCGAGCCCGGCCCGACGTGCTGAAAGCCATCTACGCCGCAGCGCTGGACGAAGGCGCCCAATCCATCTGCCTGTCGGACACCTGCGGCCACGCCACCCCCGACGGCACCCGGCGCCTGGTGCGGTTCATCAAAGAGGAGGTCGTCAAGGATCGCTCCGTGCGCATCGACTGGCACGGACACAACGACCGCGGCCTGGGCGTGGCCAATGCCATTGCCGCTTTCGAGGCCGGTGCCGACCGCCTGCACGGCAGCATCCTGGGCATCGGCGAGCGCTGCGGCAACGTGGCCATGGATCAGCTCATGATCAACCTGCATCTCATGGGTTTCCCGAAGGGCGATCTCTCCGACCTGCCCGCCCTGGCGGAACGGGTGGCCGAATTGTGCGATGTGGAGATCCCCGCCAACTACCCCGTGCTGGGCCGCGATGCTTTCCGCACCGGCACGGGTGTTCACGCCGCCGCCATCGTGAAGGCCCTCCACCGCGGCGATGTGGAACTGGCGGATGCCGTCTACTCTGGCGTCCCCGCCGCCCTGGTGGGCCGCCGCCAAGAGATCGAGATCGGCCCTCTGGCGGGTCACAGCAACGTGGTCTACTGGCTCGAAATGAATGGCTACGATCCCAGCCCCGACCGCGTGGACCGCATTCTGAACGCTGCCAAGAACAGCGCCAGGATTCTCAGCGAAGCCGAAATCCGCGCCGTGTCTGAGTCGGCCAGCCGTTAGCCCAGGCCCCGCACTTCGCCGACGCTCAGGCGCCGGATGCCCTCGGAAGTGGCCACCTTGAGGCGGCCGTCGAACTCCCAGCCGAGGGCGGTGCCCTGGCCCTCTTCCCAATGGATCGCCAGGCCTGCCTCCGGCCAGCGGAAGAGCGGCCGGAAATCCGCATCGAGGTGTTCCCAAAGCCCCGCGATGCGCAGGGCCAATGCAGGCGCCGAGGGCGCCTGCAATCCCACGTCCTCCAGGCAGGCTGGGGCAAAGGTTCGCTCCGGAAGGTGCGGGGCAGCACTCAGGTTGACGCCCAGCCCGAGGATGAGCCGACCCGCCACCTGCTCGCCGATGATGCCCCCCAGCTTCACCAGCTTTGCCTCGCGCCGGGCCACCAGATCATTGGGCCATTTCAGGCCCAAGGTTTGCCCTTCTGGATCTAGCACCTGAGCCGCCGCGGCCATGGCCCGCTGCAGCAGCACGCCCGGCGCCACGCCGCTGGATGCCGGAAGCGCCGCCGACATCCACAACCCGGCCCCGGCGGCGCTTTCCCAGCGATTGCCCTGGCGGCCCCGCCCTTCGGTCTGGCGATCCGCCAGCACCGTACAAAACCCGAGGTGGGGATTTCGCCGCAGGAAGGCCTGAGTGGAATCCACCACAGGCAGGTGGATCAGGCGCCGTTCCATGCTGCTTATTTCTTTCCGCCCTGATTGCGGAACCAAAGGATCCGCAGGCCGTCCAGGGTCAGATCCGGGGCGATGTGCTTGATGTGTTTGGTGTGGGGCCCGATCACCCGGCCCAGCCCTCCGGTGGCGGCGACCTTGGCCTCCGGGCTCTCCTCCAGCAGGCGGTCCAGGATGCCATCCACCATGCCCACGTAGCCGTAGAAGATGCCCGACTGCATGGCCTGCACGGTGTTGCGGCCCACCAGGCGCTCGGGCTCGGCAATCTCCACCCGCGGCAGGCGGCTGGCCCGCTGGAAAAGGGCGTCGGCGCTGATTTTGAGGCCGGGGCAGATGAGACCGCCCAGGTACTCTTTCTTGGCGTTCACCACGTCGAAAGTGGTGGCGGTACCGAAATCCACCACGATGAGCGGCGCGCCGAACTTCTCGATGCCTGCCACGGCGTTCACCAGGCGGTCGGCGCCCAGCTCCGCCGGATTATCGATGAGCACCTTCACGCCGGTCTTCACACCCGGTTCGACGTAGAAGGCCTCCACCCCGAAAAAGCTCTTGGCCAGGCTCATGAGCACGGGATGCAGGGGCGGCACCACGCACGATATCGCCACGTGCTTGATCTGGCTGGCTTCAATCCCCTGGTGGCGCATGAGCGCCAGGACCGACAGGCCGTATTCATCGACGGTGCGCTCGCGGCTGGTAGCCAAGCGCCAGGAACAGACCAGCGGCGAATCGGGTCCTTTGGAAAGGTCGAAGATCCCCAGCACCACGTTGGTGTTTCCAACATCCACTGCCAGCAGAAGACTCATGCGCAAGCTCCAAGCCTTCCAGCATCGCCGGATGCGGTCTGCGCCGCCAGTCCCCCCGAATCCGTTGTGATGCGAATCCTGCCCACCTTAGATACTCTGAGGTTCTCTATGGAGCCCCCATGCCTCGCACCCTGATCGAGCCATTCCGCATCAAATCCATCGAGCCCATCCGCATGACCACTGCCCAGGAGCGCCTGGGCATGCTGGAGGACGCCAAGCTGAACGTGTTCAAGCTGCGCGCCGAGGATGTGCTTCTGGATTGGCTCACAGATTCCGGCACGGGCGCCATGAGCTCCGCCCAGTGGGGCGCCATCATGATCGGCGACGAAAGCTACGCAGGCTCGCCCAGCTTCTTCCGCCTGGAGTCGGTGCTGAAGGACATCACGGGCATGGAACATTTCATTCCCACCCACCAGGGCCGCGCTGCCGAGAAGGTGCTGTTCAGCGCCGTGTGCAAGTCCGGCGACTACGTGCCCAACAACTGCCACTTCGACACCACCCGCGCCAACCTGGAATTCAACGGCGTCGAAGCCGCGGATCTGGTCATCGCCGAGGGCCTGCAGCCCAGCCTCATCCACCCCTTCAAAGGCAACATCGACCTCGTCCGCGTGGAAGAGGCCCTCAAGAAGGATGCGCACCGCATTCCCTTCGGCATGATCACGGTGACCAACAACACCGGCGGCGGCCAGCCCGTCTCCATGGCCAACATCCGCGCCTACTCCCAGCTGCTCAAGAAATACGGCAAGCCCCTCATCATGGACGTGTGCCGCTTCTCCGAGAACGCCATGTTCATCAAGCAGCGCGAAGACGGCTACCAGAACACGTCCATCAAGGCCATCTGCCAGGAGATGTTCAGCTACGCCGACGGCTGCACCATGAGCGCCAAGAAGGACGGCATGGTGAACATCGGCGGCTTCATCATGCTGCGCAGCGACGAATGGCTGGATGCCGTCCGCAACATGCTCATCCTCACCGAGGGCTTCCCCACCTACGGCGGATTGGCCGGACGTGACCTGGATGCCCTGGCCGTGGGCCTGGTGGAAGGCATGGATGAGGACTACCTGCGCTATCGCCTGCGCACTGCGGAATACCTGGGCGAGAAGCTGGAGGCCGCGGGCGTGGGTTTCGTGAAGCCCACGGGCGGCCACGCAGTCTACATCGACGCCAAGACGGTGCTGCCCAACATGCCCGTGGAGCAGTACCCAGCCTGGGCCCTCTGCAACGCCCTCTACCTGGAAGGTGGCATCCGCGGTGTGGAAATCGGCTCGGTCATGTTCGGCAAGCGCATGGACGATGGCACCGAGACCTACCACAGCATGGAGCTGGTCCGCCTGGCCTTCCCCCGCCGCATGTACACCCAGAGCCACTTCGACTTCGCCGCCGAGGTGATCGCCGAAGTGAAGGCCAAGGCCAAAGAGATCCGCGGCGTGAAGATCGTCAAGCAGAGCAAGTATCTGCGCCACTTCACCGCCGAGATGGCCTGGGCCTAGGAGGCGAATGAACAGGAGCCTAAGATGGGCAGACCCCTCTGCTCATCGGAGTTCCTGTGGCCACTCCCGACCTCGATGCCCTGTTCGCCCGCCAGCAGGCCGCCCGCTGGCGCGTGGCCGCAACGTCGGCCGATCAAAGGCGGGCGAAGCTGCAGGCCCTGCTGGAAGCGCTCATGGCCCACAGGGAAGAGGCCCAGACAGCCCTCGCGGCGGATTTCCGCAAGGCGCCGGAAGAAGTCGACCTGACGGAGCTCTATCCCGTCATCTCTGAAATCAAGGATGCCCTGCGCCATCTGCCGCGCTGGATGAAACCATGGAAAGTGGCGACGCCCGTGGGATTCTTCGGCGCGGCCAGTTCCATCCGCCACGAACCCAAGGGCGTGGTGCTCATCATCAGCCCCTGGAACTACCCCATCTACCTCACGCTGGGGCCCCTCGTGTCCGCCCTCGCCGCGGGCAATTGCGCCGTTCTCAAACCTTCGGAATTCACGCCGCACACCACGGCCTTTCTCCGCAAGCTGCTGGCGGGACTCTTCCCTGAAGACGAGGTGGCCCTGGTGGAAGGCGATGCCAAAGCCGCCCAGGCCCTGCTGGCCCTGCCCTTCGATCACATCTTCTTCACGGGCAGCCCCACCGTGGGCAAGGCGGTCATGAAGGCTGCGGCCGAACACTTGACCTCGGTGACGCTTGAGTTGGGCGGCAAGTCGCCAGTGCTGGTGGATGCGGACGCCAACGTGCAGGAAGCCGCCCGCAAGATCGCGTGGGGCAAGTGCCTGAACGGCGGCCAGACCTGCGTGGCACCGGACTACGTGCTGGTCCATGAGCGCGTTCACGATGCCTTGGTTTCGGAACTGAAGGCGGCGCTGACGTCCTTCTACGGGGACAACCCAGCCCAGAGAATGGCCAGCCCGGACCTGGCACGGATCATCAATGATCGGCATTTCGACCGCATCCAGTCTCTGCTGAGCACCAGCGACGCCACGGTGGCCTTCGGGGGCGAGACGGATGCGGCCACCCGCTACATCAGCCCCACGGTGCTGACCGCGGTCGACCCGACCACGCCCATCATGCAGGAAGAAATTTTCGGCCCCCTCCTGCCCATCCTCAAAGTGCCGGACATGGAGGCGGCCGTGGCCTTCGTGAACGCCCGGCCCAAGCCCCTGGCCATGTACCTCTTCAGTGGTGATCGCCGCCGAGCCGAAGCCCTCATGGCCCGCACCACAGCTGGTGGCGGGTGCATCAATGACACCGTGCTGCACTTCGCGCACACCGGCCTGCCCACGGGAGGCGTGAACACGTCGGGATTCGGGAAGGCCCATGGCGTCCACGGCTTCCAGGCCTTCTCCAACGCACGGGGCCTCCTGCGCCAGCGGACGCGCTTCTCCGCCATCCAGCTCATGTACCCGCCCTACACCGGCTTCGTGCGGCGGATGATCGACCTGACCCTGCGCTATTTCTGAAGCTAAAAGCGGAACACAAAGGACACAGAAGCCGCAGAGAGGACGCAGAGAAGACATCGACAAGCGCTCCGCTTTCCTCTGTGATCTCTGTGGGAACTCCGTGTTCTCTGTGTTCCCGCTTGTCGAGGCCCGCCGGATCAGTGCCTTCCCACGAACTCGTCCATGCTGCGGTTCACTCCGAAGAAGCTCAGCACCGCGTCGAAAAGGAAGGGCGGCAGGGCGCGCACCACGGGCACGGTCCACACGAAGCGCGGCAGGATGAGCCGGGCGCGGTTGCTGGCGATGGCCCCCATGACGCGGCGCACCACATAATCGGGCTTGAGGATGGGCAACAGCCAGGCGAAGCGGGTCTTCACGCCCTCGAACATGCCCGTGTCGATGAAGAAAGGGCATACCACCGTGGTTCGCACCGGACTGCCGAGGCGTTTCAGTTCCATGCGCAGGGACTCATCGAAGCCCACGGCGGCGAACTTGGAGGCGCTGTAGTCCACCAGGCGCGAGGTGCCCGCCAGACCTGCCGCGGAAGCCACGGTGACGACATGCCCCCCGCCCGCCGCCATCATGGCGGGCAGGAAGGCCCGCACCATCCAGAACAGGGCCAGGGTGTTCACCTGGAAGGTGCGCTCGATGGCTTCATCGCTGCATTCCAACAGCGGCTTGCCCGACACGATGCCCGCGTTGTTGATGAGGATGCCCACCGGGCCGCGGGATTGCAGCACCTCGGCGCAGGTGGCCTGGATGGCCTCGCGGCTGGACAGATCCACCACGAAGCCTTCGGCGTCGCCCTTCAGCGCCTGGATCTCGTCGCAGACGAGGCCCAACCCTTTCGCATCCCGATCCAGCAGGGTCACGCGCGCCCCGCGCTGCACAGCATCCAGGGCCATGAGACGGCCCAGGCCGCTGGCCGCACCGGTGATGAGGACGTGGGCGCCACGGAATGCAGTCATGAAAGCCTCAGGGGTTTCCTGATGCTAGCACCGCCTCAACGCTGAGCTTCCTCCAGAGCGCCCTGCGCGGCCTCCCAATCGCTCATGGCGTAGGCCAGATCGGCTTCCAGGGCCTTCTGGGCATCCAGCTTGGCACTGAAGGCCTGCCAGTCCGCGGGGTCCATGGCGGCCATCTCCTGCTGGATTGCGGCCAGTTTTGCTTCCAGTTCGGTCACCTTGGCCTCGGCTTCGGCCACCTGTTTTTCGTAGCGCTTGATGGCGCGCTGCTTGTCCTTGTCGATGGCCACGGGCTTGACCGGCGGCTGGCTCTGCGGCTTCACCGCAGAGCTCGGTTTGGCCTGGGGCGAAGCGGGCTTCTTGGCTGGGGCTTCAGGCTCGGCGCTGCCAGCTTCATCCTCAGCCCCGAGGTCCAGATCCACCCAGGCCTGGTGATCCTCGTAGCCGCCTTCGCGGAACTCAGCCTTGCCCTCGTGGATGCGCAGCAGGGAATCCGCCACACGCCCCAGCAGGTAGCGGTCGTGGGTCACCACGATGGCCGCCCCGGTGAAGCTGAGGATGGTGTCCTCCATCGCCTCCATGCTGGGGATGTCCATGTGGTTGGTGGGCTCGTCCAACAGCAGCAGATTCACGCCCTGACGGATGAGCGTGGCGATGCTGAGGCGCGCGCGCTCACCGCCAGAGAGCGCCGTGACGGGTTTGTCCACCTCATCGCCACGGAACTGGAATTTGGCCAGGAAGCCCAGCACATCCTGCTTCAGGGCTTGCGGATTCACGCCGTGGATCTGCTGGAAGACCGTGTTGCGGGGATCGAGGTTCTTGTGGTGCTGATCGAAATAGCCCAGTTTCACCTGGCTGCCCAGCCGTGCCTGGCCGGTGATGAATGGGATCTCCTCTGCGATGGCTTTCAGCAGGGTGGACTTGCCCGTACCGTTCAGGCCCACGATGCCCACCTTCTGCCCGCGCTTGATCTGCAGCTGTTCCAACGGTTCGTAGAGCGGCTTCCCACCCCAGCCCACGCTGGCCTTTTCCAGCACCAGGGCCACGTCGCCGCCGCGCTGGGTTTCCGGGAACGTGAACTTCACCTTGCGGCCGTCGCGCAGGGGTTTCTGGATGCGATCCAACTTGGCGAGATGCGTGCGGCGGCCGCGGGCCTGCTTGGTGTTCTGCCCGGCGATGTTGCGGCGGATGTATTCTTCCTGGTTCTTGATGTAGGCCTGCTGCTGCTCGTAGTGGCGCTCCAGCAGTTCCAGCTCCTGTTCCTTCTTCTCCATGAATTCGGAGTAGTTGCCCTCGTAGACCCGCGAACGGCCTAGCTCCAGCTCCAGAATTTCGGTGGCGATCTTATCCAGGAAGTAGCGGTCATGGCTGATGACGGCCACCGTGGCATCGGTGCCCTGGATGAAATCCTCCAGCCAGCGCAGGCTGGGCAGATCCAGGTGGTTCGTGGGTTCATCGAGCAGCAGCAGATCCAGGCCCTGGAGGATGGCCTTGGCCAGCATCACGCGGCTCTTCTGCCCGCCGGACAGGGTTTCCACGGGACGCTCGAAGTCGGCGGCGCTGAAACCGAGGGATTGAAGAATGCTCTCGGCCCGCGCGCGGATGCTGAAGCCATCCAGGTGCTCGAAGGCTTCCGTGACCCTCTGGTAGCGCTCCATGACGTCATCGAGCGCGACGCCAGGCTCGCTCATGCGGTGTTCCAGTTCGCGCATCTCGTGCTGCAAGCGCTCCACATCGCCGAAGGCCGCCAGGGCTTCTTCCAGCACGCTGCCATCGGTTTCAGGAACGAGATCCTGGGCGTAGTGGCCCATGCGAATGCCGCGTTCCTTGGTGGGCCGCACCACGGTGCCGCTGTCGGCTTCCAGTTGGCCCAGAAGCAGCTTGAACACCGTACTCTTGCCCGCGCCGTTGCGGCCAATGACACCCCAGCACTCGCCCTCCTGGATGGCCCAGGTGGCGTCCTTCAGCACCTCTTGGGGGCCGAATCGAAGATCCACGTGGTTCAGGGATGCGAGCATGTCCGGAAACCTTCAGCTTGAAGCAAGAAGGCCACCTTGCGGTGGCCTTCTGTTTGGTGGAGCCAATCGGGATCGAACCGACGACCTCTTGCATGCCATGCAAGCGCTCTCCCAGCTGAGCTATGGCCCCAATGGGGAAGAACCAGTATCACACTCCTTCCGCACTTCTGCAAGCACTGATCACGGAGGTGTGACGCGCATCTTCTGGCCCAGGAGGATCCGGTCGCCCTTCAGCCGATTCCAGACCTTGAGATCCTTGGGATCCACGCCGTACTTGCGGGCGATGGAAGCCAGGGTCTCACCCTTCTGGACCCGGTGCAGGGTGGCTGCGGCAGGGGCTGTCGCCTTCGCGAGACGGGGCGCGGATCCAGGGAGACGGACCTCATCGCCGGGGTGCAGCGCCTTCCGGGCCTCTGGATTCAGCCGCAGGAGTTCTCCCAAGGGAACCTGATGGGCACGGGCCAGCCTGGCCAAGGTGTCGCCCTTCTTGGCGCGGATGACGGTCGCCTCCTTGGTGGGTTCGGGCGCAATGGGTTTGGCCGCAACCGACTCCGCGTGGTTCGACTCCGGCTTGTTCGCAGGCGGAACGGGATTCTGCACCTGAGGAGTGGTCACCGGGATCTGGACCGCAGATGCTGGAACGGGCGCAGCAGCGGCAGGTTCGGCGGATACGCGGGGCGTCGGCTCATCCACCTCGCGGGGTGCCGCTGGGAGTGGGGCCAGGGGCCGGTCACCCAGGGCCTTGGCACGCTCGGGTGTGGAGCCCAGGTCGCGATCCTCCAGGGCCAGTACCGGCGGCGGCGGCAGCAGAATCCGCTTGCCCGGCTTGAATTGCTTGGCCGCGAGATCGTTGGCCTCCAGCAGATCCTCTGGGGTCAGCTTGAAGCGCTTGGCCACCTTGGCCGGAGTGTCGCCTTTGCGAATGGTGTAGGTCTGGAAATCCAGCCGCTTCCCGGCGGGCATCTTGGCCAGCTGCCGCAGGCATTCCAGTGCCTTCCCCGGGGGCACACGCAGAAGGTATGCCCCAGGAGGTGTGGACCCTCGAAGCAGCTCCGGGTTCAGCGCCTTCAATGTGGCGGCATCGGTATTGGCGCAACGGGCCAGCACCGAGAGACTGGTCATGCTCGCCACATTCACCGTTTCGTAGGTGTAGGGCGTGAGAGGAACAATGTGCACACCATAACGTTCGGGGTTGCGGCCGATGAGGATGGCGGCGCAGAGCTCGGGAATGTAGTTCTTCGTCTCGGTGCGCAGCCAGCGCGAGCGCGCCAGATCCCAGAAATTCCGGGTGCCCAGGTTCTGGATGGCCCGATCCAGCGTGAGGGGGCCGGCGTTGTAGCTGGATGCCGCGAGGTACCAGTCGCCGGTGATTTCGTAGAGCCGCTTCAGGTAGCGCGCTGCGGCGCGCGTGGCCTTCACCGGATCGCGGCGCTCTTCCACCCAGGCGTTGCCGCTGAGGCCGTAGATGCGGCCGGTGGAGCGGATGAACTGCCACATGCCCACGGCCTTCGCTCGGCTCTTGGCCTCATTCCGGAAACCGGATTCGATGACCGCCAGGTAGGCCAGATCGGAGGGGATGCCTTCCTCCGCGAAGACCTGGCGGATCATGGGCATGTACTGGGAAGCCCGCCCCAGCGCGTTCTCCATGAAGCCGCGCTTGGTGGTGCTAAACAGGCTCACCCAGGTGAGCACCTTGTCATTGAGATCGATGGGGAAATCATACGTGGCGCCTTGCTCGGCGCTGCGGACCAATTCCAACTCCGCCCGCAGTTCCTCGCCGCTGATGGAGACCACTTCTTCCGGGGCCTTGAGGCCTGGTTCCGGCTCTGGTTCTTCCTCCTCAGACAGCTGGTCCTGCACTTCTTTCAGGCGCTGGAGCAATCCCTGAACCTCAGGCTGTTTCAGAAGGTCCAGCGACCAGTCGGCGGTGAGGACATCGGCTTCGTCGGAACGGGCCTCGGCCCCGTCTTCATCCTCGGCCTCCAGGGCCTTTTCGGCAGCCTCCACCAAGACGCGGAGCCGCTGAATCCGCACACTGTCGGATTCAGCGGCTCGGATGGGAGCCGTGGCCACGTAGGCCTGGGGAGTCTGCGCCGGAGCATGCACGGTCGCTGTCCCCCAGAGGAGGGTGGCCAGGATCTGAACCGACATGAGCCTAGTGGCTTTCGGCGCTCACCAGGGCCTCGTAGGCCTTGGCATCGAGCAGCCCGGCGAGGTCGCCGCTCAGCTTGATCTTCACCAGCCAGCCCTTGCCGTAGGGATCCTCGTTCACAGCTTCCGGATGATCGCCCAGGCCCTCGTTCACCTCAAGCACTTCACCAGCGGTGGGCATGTTCAGTTCGGACACGGTCTTCACGGATTCCACCGTGCCGAACTCCTCGCCCTCAGCGAAGGTCGCACCCGTCTCGGGCAGGTCCACGAAGACCACGTCGCCGAGCGCATCCTGCGCGTAGTGGGTGATGCCCACCAGGGCGGTGCCATCGCCAGCGGGCTTCAGCCACTCGTGGTCCTTGGTGTACTTGAGATCGGCAGGGAACATGGTTCCTCCTTTGAGGCGGTAGGTGGTGTGAGCAGTGAACAGGTGGCTACTTGTGGCCGGTCAGGGTGGGTTCATCCCGCCCGGACGGCGGGGGTCCGGGGGGACATCGCGAGCCACGCGAGCAGGCGGTCCCCCCGGCCAGCATTCGCTACTTGGTCCGCTTGTAGAAGGGCGTAGGGATGATCTCGGCGTTGACGGCGCGGCCGCGAATCTCGATCTGGATGGTACCGCCGACCTTGGCCAGCTCTGTGGGCACGTAGGCCAGACCCAGGTTGAAGCCGCAGGTGGGCGAAGGCGCCGCGCTGGTGACAAACCCGATCTGCTTGCCATCCTGCACCACGGGCATGTGGTCGCGGGCGATGTCGCGCTTCTCGTGGGTCTTGAAGCCCACCAGTTTGCGGGGCGCGGGGGCGGCCTTGGCGGCCAGCAGCGCATCGCGGCCGATGAAGTCGCTGTGATCCAGCTTCACGATCCAGCCCAGGCCCGCTTCCAGGGCGTGGATGGTGTCGTCGATCTCGTGGCCGTAGAGCGCCATCTTGCATTCCAGGCGCAGGGTGTTGCGGCAGCCGAGACCCGCGGGCAGCAGGCCCTTGGGCGTCCCGGCGGCCATCACGGCGTTCCAGAGTTTCTCCGTGTCGCCAGCGGCACAGTAGAGCTCGAAGCCATCCTCGCCGGTGTAGCCCGTGCGGCTGATGATGCACTTGATGCCAGCCACCTCACCGTGCGTGTAGAAGTAGTAGCCGATGGGATCCAGCGGAGTCGCGGTGAGGGGCTGGAGGATCTCCACAGCCAGCGGTCCCTGCAGGGCGATCTGGCCAGTGATGGGGCTTTCGTTCACCACGGTGCAGTCGTACCCCTTGGCGTGCTGCTGCACCCAGGCGAAATCCTTGTCGGAGTTGCCCGCATTCACCACCAGGAGGAACTCCTGCTCGCCCTCGCGGTAGACCAGCAGGTCATCGACGAAGGTGCCGTTCTCGTAGAGGAAGGCCGTGTAATGCACCTGACCAATGGCCAGCTTGGACACGGCGTTGGGGGTGAGGTGTTCCACCAGGGCCAGCGCGCCTGGGCCCTTCACGCGAATCTCACCCATGTGGCTTACGTCGAACAGACCCGCCTTGGTGCGCACGGCCTCGTGCTCAGCAATGATGCCCGCCGGGTACTGCACCGGCATGTCCCAGCCGCCGAAGTCGACCATCTTGGCGTTCAGGGCCCGGTGGGCGGCGTTGAGAGGCGTCTTCATCAATTCTGATGCGGCGGTCGACATGGTTGCTCCGGCATGAACCCCCAGTCTAGCGGCGGGGAGCCCAGGGCAGAAGGCCCGGTAATTCCCAGCCAAGGGCCCACAACCCACTTGTTTCCTGCCTTGTGACCAGATGCACAGCCAAGGGCAGGACAGCCACCCCGGCCTGCGCAGCGCGATCCAGTTCGGCACTGTAAGCCGGGTCGATGTCCCGCGCAGCATCAAAGCGATCCACATCCGTGCGGTGCACGAAGAAGGCGATGGCGGCCCAATGACCTTCCCGAACCATGGCCTGAAGCTCACGCAGGTGCTTGGTTCCCCGCTCGGTCACCGCATCCGGAAACAGCACCCAGTTCCCCTCTTTCAAGGTGGTGTTCTTCACCTCGATGAACACCTGCCGACCTTCTGCATCTTGGGCCAACACGTCGATGCGGCTGCGTTCAGCCCCGTATTTCACCTCGGTACGAACCTCGCGCAGACCGGTCAGGCCAGGTAGCACGTCACGGCGCGCCGCTTCGGCCACCACGCGGTTGGGCATGCCCGTTTCCACACCCACCCAGCCGCCGGGGCGTTCCACAGCCAGCCACGTGAACTTGAGCTTGCGCTCAGGGTTCGTGGCGGGCTCCAGCAAGACGCGATCTCCGGGCTCCCAGCAGGTCTTCATGGAGCCTGTGTTCGTGGTGTGAGCCGTGACGACGCTGCCATCCTCCAGGCGCACATCCGCCAGGAATCGTTTGTAGCGCTGGATCAGGAAGCCGCTCACCAGCCCCTTTTTCTCGATGAGGATCATGGCCAGTGGGACAGGATGTGATCCACCACGTCTGGCAGGCTGTCGGCGACCAGGTCTGCCCGGGAGCCATCCACGGAGGCACCATAGCCCGTGCGCACCAGCGCCACCTTACAGCCGGCGCGGAGCCCCGCCTCAATGTCGAGGGCCTTGTCCCCCACCATCCAGGAGCGGGACAGGTCCAGACCGTGTTCTTCTGCCGCCCGCAGCAGCATCCCAGGGTTCGGCTTGCGTTCGGGATGGTCCGCCACGGCGTACTCGCCCAGGGCCTGTTCGTGGTGGGGAGAGGCGTAGACGGCGTCGATGCGCGCATTCTCCATCGCCAACAAGGTGCCCATGCGGCTCATCACGGCGGCAAAATCCGTCCAATCGTATTTGCCACGGCCGATGCCGCTCTGGTTGGTTACCACCACCACCGGGATGCCCTTGGCGTTGAGCCGAGCCACGGCAGCGGCCGCTCCGGGGATCATGACCAGTTCGTCCGGGTCGCACAGGAAATCCACTTCTTCATTGAGGGTGCCGTCGCGGTCGAGGAAGACCGCTGGTTTCATGCTCATGCGGCACATCCTATGCCGCACCCTTCGGGCTTCGGCTTCGCCAAAGTGGCACTTCTCTCCTGATTCATGCTCACTGAATCCACTCCGCCACACAGACATCGAACTGGCGCGAACCGCGGGGGCTGCGGCCGCTGACCCACAAAAGCTTCTTCCCGTCAGGGCTGAAATGGGGGAACGAATTGAAGACGCCCGTCCAAGTGATGCGCTCCAGCCCGGTACCGTCCAGATTGACACGGAAAAGGTCGAAGCTCCTGCCCTTTCCCTCGTTGTCGTGATGGTTGGTGGCGAAGACGAGGCCCTTGCCATCCGGCGTGAAGATGGGTGCGAAGGCCGCCCCGGGAAGTTTTGTCACCTGGCGCTTGGCACTGCCATCGGCGTTCATCACCCAGATGTCCATCTCCATGGGCTCGACCAGATGCTGCTTGAGGAGTTCCTTGTACTTCGCGGTGGCCGCTTCACCCTTGGGGTAGTTGGTGCGCCAGGCAATGAGCTTGGAATCGGGACTGAACACAGCCCCGCCGTCGTAGCCCACGCCATCCGTGAGGCGCAGAAGGTTCTTGCCGTCCAGATCCACGCGCCAGAGATCCACATCGCCGCTGCGCTCGCTGGTGAAGACGATCCACTTGCCGTTGGGCGAAGCCGTGGCCTCCGCGTCATAACCTGGCGAGGCCAGGAAAGGCTTGGCGTCGCTGCCATCGGCATTGGCGGTGTAGAGATCGTAGCCCTGGAAGACAGGCCACTGGTACTTCCCCGGCGTGAAGGGCGGGCCTTCTGGGCATTCCGGCCCGGCCCCATGGGTGCTGGCGAAGATGATTTTCTTGTCGCCGGGCAGGAACCAGCCGCAGGTGACACGGCCCTTGCCGCTGCTGACCCGCTTCTGATCGGAACCATCGGCGTTCATGGTGTAGAGCTGGTCGCAGGGATACCCATCCCGGGTGCTCTGGAAAATGATCTTCCTGCCATCATTCGACCAGTAGGCCTCGGCATTGGAGCCCACACCGGTCAGCTTTTTCACGTGCTTGAGGTGGGTTTCCCGGGCATCCCACAGGCCTTCGGGCCGAGGCACCTGGGCGGGCTGGGGTGAAACAGGTTGCGCTCCAAGCATCAAGGGGCACATGGCCGCCACGAGCCAACGTTTCATGGGCAACTCCCTTCAAAGTACAAACAGGAACTGAAGCAGAATGCCAGAGATGGCACACTGATGGCACATCCCGAGGTCCTCCGCCATGATCGACAAGCGCGTCAGCTCAGCCCTGGAAGCCGTGAAGGACATCCCGGAAGGCGCCCATCTGGCCGTGGGCGGCTTCGGCCTTTGCGGCATTCCCGAGCACCTCATCGCCGCGCTGGCCCAGACCGGCGTGAAGCATCTCACCTGCTACTCCAATAATGCCGGCGTGGATGATTTCGGTCTGGGCATCCTGCTCCAGAACCGCCAGATCAAGAAAATGGTCAGCAGCTACGTGGGCGAGAACGCCGAGTTCGAGCGGCAATACCTCAGTGGCGAATTGGAGGTCGAACTGGTGCCTCAGGGCACCCTGGCCGAACGCATGCGCGCCGGCGGAGCCGGCATCCCCGCGTTCTTCACACCCACCGGGGCGGGCACCAAGGTGGCCGAAGGCAAAGAGACCCGTCTTTTCCGCGGAAAAGAATGTGTGCTGGAAGCGGGTATCTTCGCGGATTTCGCCCTGGTGAAGGCCTGGAAGGCTGACCGTCTGGGCAACCTGGTGTTCCGCAAAACCGCTCGCAACTTCAACCCCATGGTCGCCACCTGCGGAAAGGTGTGCATCGCCGAGGTGGAGGAGATCGTCGAAGTGGGCGATCTCGATCCGGACGCCATCCATACCCCCGGCATTTTCGTGCATCGCCTGGTGCTCGGAACCGCATACGAAAAGCGCATCGAAAAGGTGGTGACCCGCTGAAAGGCAGCGGAGTCGCGTCGGGTTCAAGCTGAGGGCTCCGCGGGGGAATTCTCTTGCAGCCTTTGCATATCCCGCTTGCGGTTGCCCCACACCAGCCAGGCCGACCAGGCCGTGAACAGCGCCACCCCCGCAAGGATGACCGCCAGGCGGGACCAGGGCTCGCCGTAGGCCAGGCGTTCCTGCACCCGCAGCCAGGTCATGAAACCCCAGATGAGGGCGCCGAAGCCCAGCGCCGCTGTCATCAAGGCCCGCACTTCGGGCCAGGGCACCAGCAGCGCCCCCATGAGCATCAGGGTGAGCGGCACGATGAGGATCAGGGGAACCCCCACCCGCATGAACAGGGCGGCCAGCAGGAGGAGCGAAAATTGGGCTGGGAGAAGGCGAAGGGCGGTCATGGGAACTCCGTCGGAACATAAAATCATACCGATTTGTCCGAAATATAAAGTCACAACCCTTCCCAGCCCTCCGGCCCGCCAAAAGAGAGATCAGATCAATCCATGGGAAGGCTGAGACGCACCAGAGAACCCTGCTTCAGGGGCACGATCTGGACGCTGCCACCATAGGCATTCATGAGCTGGGCACAGGCCGAAAGCCCTTGGCCCGGCGTGCGCCCGCCGCCCTCGCCCTTCACGGGGCGAAGGTCTTTGAAGGGCTCCAGGGCATTGACGAGCAGCTCTGCCTCGATGGGCGCCCCATCGTCTTCGAGTTCGATTCGGAAGTGGCTGTTCCCGCCCCAGGTCCGCAGTATCAGGTGCCGGGGCAGTCCTTCCACGGCGTGGGCGACCAGGTGACCCAAGACTTCCGCAAAATCCGAATGCACCCCGAACAGGAGGTCCCTGGGGGCCTGGAAATTCAATTCCACGGGCAGATCCTCGGGCAGCGCCTCCTCTGCCCGCAGGAGGTTCAACTCCTCGGCCATCAGCTCGTGGAGGTGGATCCACTCCGGTGCGCTGGCCTCGCCCCGCCCGGCCCGGCGCAGCAGAGACCGCACCAACCCATCCACCTGGGCGGTGGCATGACGGATCTGATCCATGGCTTGGCGGCTCGCCGAGCGTTCCTCGCCCTGAGGCGGCCCGGGTTGATCCAGGAGTTGGGACAGCGCGACGCTCTCCTCCTTCAAAACCCGCACAGGGCCCTGCAACCGCTTGGCCGTGTTCATGAACAGGCCGCCCAGTGCCGTCTTCTGATTCTGGGTGCCCAGGGCCCGCTGGGCTTCCTTCAGGGCCTCATAAGCCGTCTCCAGGCCCTCGTAGCTGGTGGCCAGGGCCTGGCTGGTCTCCGCAAGGTGGGCAATCAGGCCGGCATTCTCCAGACTGACCTGCAGGATGCCGCCATGGAGTGCCGCCAGTTCCGCTTCAAAGGGTTGGAAGGGGCGCTCGGCTCGATCCGCCGCCAGGAATCCCCACAGCCTGCCCTCCTCGGAACGGCTGCCCAGCGGCAGCATCAAGGCCTGGTTTCGGGGCGCCCACAAGCCAAGGTCGATGCCCTGTTCCCAAGGCGAGGACTGGTGGAGATCGCTTCCGCACAGCACTGCGCCGGGGGCGAGTGATTCAGCCCAGGCCACGAGGGGATGGGTCATGGGCAACACGGGGGTTTCCTCGAATCCCCCGGCGACGGCCGCCAGGCCCTGGAAATACACGCCGCTCTCATGAACCCGGTAGGCCCGGATCCGGTCCAGTTGGAGTTCCTCAGTCAATTGACCCAACACCTTGGACAAGATTTCCAGATCACTGCGGATGGGAATGATGTCCTTGCTGAGCGACAGCAGGCGGGAGAGATGCTGGCTCCGCTGCTCCAACTCGGCTTGAACCTCGGTCAGCTTCCGGTTGCCCTCCTGGGCCTCCCGCAGCTGGGCTTCCAGATGCACCACCACCTGTTGGCTGAACTGGCGCAGGGCCGCGCCCTCCCTGCCCTTTTCAAGCCGGTCCCGCTGGCCGCCCAGGTAGCCTTCCACCTGGCTCACGAACAGGAAGGGATCGATGGGCTTGGAGATGAAGCCATCGCAACCGGTCACCAGGGCGGTCTCCCGGTCGCTCTTCATGGTCTTGGCGGTCAGCGCCACGATGAGGGTGCCATCCATGCTGGTGTTCTGGCGCAGCTTGGTGGCCACCTCAAAGCCGGACAGCCCCGGCAGGTTGATGTCCAACAAGATGAGCGTGGGCTTGAGCTCCAGGGCCAGCTCGCAACCCTTGAGGCCATCCTCCGCCCAATGCATCTCGTAACCTGCCTGGGAGAGCAGGCGCTGGACCAGGCGCCAGTTCATGGGGTTGTCTTCGATGCAGAGGATGCGCGCCGGTGCCGCGTTCAAGCCCCACCTCCCGGAATCAGGGGCATCTCCACCACAAAGGTGCTGCCCTCTCCTTTGCGGCTGCTGGCCCAGATGCGGCCATTCATGAGGCCCATGAAGCGCTGGCTGATGGCCAGGCCAAGGCCGGTGCCGCCGAAACGCCGAGTGATGCTGCCGTCCACCTGCTGGAAGGGCATGAACAGACGGCTCAGCTCCTCTTCAGACATGCCGATGCCCGTATCCTCGATGCGCACCTGGAAGCGGCCGGCTTCCTGCAGCGTGGAGATGCGCACGCTCCCTGCCTCCGTGAACTTGATGGCGTTGCCCGCGAGGTTGGTGAAGACCTGCCTCAGCCGGTCACGGTCACCCATGACGCGAATGGCCCCTTCGGGACGGACGTACTCAAGGTCGATGTCGCGGCCCTTGATGAGCCCGGCGGACATGGCCCTCACTTCATCCAGAAGCTCCACGGGGTCGACCTCCTCCAGTTCCATCTCCATCTTGCCCGCTTCGATCTTGGAAAGGTCCAGGATGGAATCGATGAGCCCCAGGAGCGAGCGCCCATTCTGGTAGATGATGTGCAGATCCTCCCGGGCATCCTGGCTCAAGGCATTCATCGGATCCTGCAGCAGCATGCCCGAGAATCCAATGATGGAGTTCAAGGGCGTGCGCAGCTCGTGGCTCATGTTGGCCAGGAACTCGTCCTTCAGCTGATCGACCTCCTTCAATTTTTGGTAGCTGATGAGCAGGTTCTCGTTGAGCTCACGCAGTTCCTGCGTCTTCTCATGGACTTTCTCCTCCAGGGTGCTGGCCCAGGCCTTCAGTTCGGCGCGGCTCTGCTCCAGGCCCCGGGTGCGGTCCTGGACCAGCTGCTCCAGGTTGGCCCGGATCTCCTCCAGCTCCCAGATGGTCTCCATGAGCTGGCGGGTGCGTTCCTGCACGCGGTATTCCAGCAGCCGGTTTTGGCGCTCGATCTCATCACGCGACACCCGGAGTTTTTCCGTCATCACCTCAAAGGACTGGCTCAGGTCCTGAATCTCATCCCGGGTGTAGACCTTCACCGACACCGTTTCCAGGTTGCCTTGGGCCACCTTCTGGGCCGCCTCCGTCAGCTGGATCACCGGCCGCAGGTAGCGGTTCGAGAGGAAAACGGCAATGGCGATGCCCAGGATGAGGGTGACCAGCCCCACCGCGAGGCTGGCCTTGATGTTGTCGCGCACGGCCTTCTGGGTGCCCTCGGTGGTGAAGCCGATGATCAGGGTGCCCACCTGATCCGCATGCGGTTCTTCGTAAAAAACCGGAGCCACCGCCACCAGCATGTTCTCGTTGCGGCGGGTATACGTGGTGGAGATCCCATCCATGAGTGTCTGTCCGCCCATGGCCCACTCGGGCGTGGTGGGTGTGCTGTCCAGGGCCTCGCCCTTGGCCCCGTAGACCGCGCTGAAGCGGAAGGCGGGAATGTTCTGAACGCCCTGGAGCACTTTCGCGATGTCGCGGTTGTTGCCGGTGCTCACCGCCGGGCCCAGGGCATAGCTCGCCGTCTCAGCCACCTGGCGGGCACTCAGTTCGGCCTGTTTCTGAATCTGCTGCTCCACCCAGCGGGGGTAGTACAGAAGGTTGAAGGCGATGAACGAGAGAACCAGGATGCTGATGACGGCGCTCAGCTTGGTCTTGATGGAAATGCGGTACATGGGCGAAGCCTGGAAACCAGCCTCCAGCCTACCAGCTACGCTTCCTAGAGCTTGAAGAGGTTGACCTCGCGGTTGAGCATGTGGACCTGGGCACCCAGCTGCTCCACGGCCCCGCTGGAGGCCTCAATGGCCCGCTCGCTTTCCATGGCCTTGCCCAGCACCCGGTTCATGGTCTCCTTCAGGGAGATGACGTGGTCCTCCTGCCGGGCCAGGATCTCGTGCAGGTTGCTTGCGAGGGCGCGCACCTGCTCGGTGGCCTTGGCAATCTCGTCGCTGCCGATGCTCTGTTCCTTCGTGGAATCCCGCACCACCGCCGTGGCCTGCTGGACGTTCATGGCCAGGGACAGGATGTAATTGCTGGTCTGCTGCTGCTCGGCGATGACGGAGCGGATGGTCTCCACCTGGTTGTGGATGTTCCGGTTGGCCTCATGGATGAGCGAGGCCTGCCCCGCCTGCTGAATG
This sequence comes from Geothrix sp. PMB-07, assembly GCF_030758935.1. NCBI lineage: Bacteria > Pseudomonadati > Acidobacteriota > Holophagae > Holophagales > Holophagaceae > Geothrix > Geothrix sp. PMB-07. The sequence continues at coordinate 1,962,702 of NZ_CP132333.1, read as the reverse complement.
GTCTCGCTGAGGATGCTTTCCACCACGCTGTCGGTCTCGCTCACGGACTCCAGGATGGCCTGGAGCGCCTCCTGGCTCTGGCTCACGGACTCGGCGCCATCCCGCACTGCATCGAGGCCCAGCTCCACCTGCTGGTAGGCCTTCCGGATCTCGGACTGCAGGGTTCCTATGATCTGCTGGATCTCCTGGGTGGACCTCGAGGTCTGCTCGGAGAGCTGCTTGATTTCATCGGCCACCACCGAGAAACCCCGGGCCTGGCCATCCCCGACACCACCTCCCTGGGAGGCGATGATGGCGGCGTTGAGGGCCAGCAGGTTGGTCTGCTGGGCGTGATCGCCGATGTAATCGAGGATCTTGGCGATGTCGGCGCCCAGCTGCAGCAGGGTGCGGGTCGTTCCGTGGAAATCCTGCACCACCCGCTCGATGACCTGGATCTTCTCGCGGTTCCGGGCCACCAGCTCCATGCCACGGCTGGCGTTGTGGATCACCTTCTTGGTGTACCGCTGGGCGATCTTGACGCTGTCGTCGATGGCCGAGGTGCTCTGCTCCAGGTTCTCGGCAAATTCCTTGGTGTGCTCGGCATGCCCGGCGAGGTGATCGACGTTCTTGCCCACGTTCTTGATGGCGATGTCGAAATCCCGGATGGCGGAGGTGATGCCCTCCACCACCATCAACAGCTCGTCCATGCTCAGGTTGATCTGCTGAACGCTGGCGGCCATTTCCACGATGGTGGTGTTGGTGCTTTCCGAAGCCAGGCTGAGTTCCATGGAACTGGCGCTGATGCCGATGGAGGTGTCCGTCAGCTCGTTGATCTCCTGGTGGAAGGCTTCGATGAGCTCCCGCTGGCCTTGGTTCGACTGACGGACGCCGTCTCCGGATTCCCGGATGAGGGCCGAGGCCTTGGCCAGGTCGCGGCTGGCGGAGCGGATCTGAACCACCATGCCCCGGAGGCTGCCCACCATGTGCCCGAAGCCCTTGACCAGGGAGGCCACCTCATCGTCGCTGTAGACCGGCTCAAGCCGGTCGATGCGCCCTTCCCCCACTTCCTGGGTGTTCCGGCTCAGGAGCACCAGAGGATGTTGGACGTCCCGGAGGATGTGGGGAATGAAGTAGGTGAGGAAGATCGCTGCCAGCGCCAGGATGGCGAGATTGGGCCGCAGCGCCTTCCAGATGGCGTCCGCGTACTCGCCCTCCAGGATGACCGCCCTCAGCTCTGATCCATCCGGCAGCGACTGAATCACCAGGATGTCGCCTCCGCCCCCAGGCTGGATCTTGGAGCCAAGGATGGCACCCCCTTTGGAGGCGGGCAGTTTGAGGGACACGCCCCCGCCTGCTCCCAGCTTCAGGGTGCCGAGGAAGGCGTCCAGGTCCTCTGGCGTGGTGTTCATCTCGGTGACGAAGGTGACCGAATCCGCCAGGTTGGCCAGCTCGTTCTTGGCATAGCTGGTGACTTTGGTGCGGATCGATGACTGCAGCGTCAGGCCGGAAACGAGGATGGAGAGCAGCAGCACCCCCCCCGTAATGCCCAGGATGCCGAAGCCGAACTTGGCCCTCAGGCTGGTGGTGAACCGCGCCATGGAATCCGCAAAGCCCGGCTGCCCTGCGAGGATCCGGAAGACCTTCATCAGGCTCTGCTTGGCCACGAAGTAGTGGCAGATGCCGCCCAGCCCGGCCAGCAGCATGAACATGGCCATGGTGATGAAGCTCACCCACAGGCTCTGAGCGAGGTAGAGCTTCACCCATAGGTAAGATGCGGCGCTAAGGCCGAAGGCCAGAAGGAAGAAGAGGATGGACGACGATTGCGGGAACCGCGTGATGGGGCGGTAGAGATCGGGGCCCAGGGCCTGTTCCGATAGGATCTTCCCGAGTTGGTTGATGTTGTAGAAGCTGACCCAAAGAATGCAGCTCAGCAACACCAGCAGGCCGACCATCCCCTTGACCGTGAGGTGGAAGCCCGGAGGGGACGTCAGCAGGAAGAGGATCCCTGCCACGGTGAACCCCACCACCCAGATGAGGCCCACCCCCTTCCGGAGGCGGGAGAGAATCAACTCCCGTCCATCCCTGTCCAACCGCACAGGGGCGTTTGCCCTAAGTTCAGGCAGGGATCCAGAGATGGAATCGGGCAGCGCCATATTCGCGTGTTTCGGCCAGGGTCCACCCGGGCTGTAATTCCAGCGCAGTATTCCTGTCCGTTTCAAAAACAAGGATCCCATCGGGGGCCATCCAGGCCCGCAGCACCGGAGCCAGCCGGGTCCAGAAGGACGGGGCCAGTTCATAGGGCGGATCCAGGAAGATCACCGCCTGATCCTGGAATGCCCCGGCGGCCAGTTTCCGGAGGTCGGCCTGGACCGCCTTCACGGGCAAATCCCCCAGGTTTTTACGAAGGCAGGACCAGCCTGGTTCGGCGGCCTCCACGCACACCACGGGGGCGTACCCCCTGGAATGCGCCTCGATTCCCACGGCCCCGGTGCCTGCACAGAGGTCCAGGAAGGCGCCGCTCGGCCATCTCTGGAGGATGGAGAAGAGGGCCTCCCGGGCTCGGTCCGCCGTGGGGCGGACGCGCAAATCCCCTGGGGGGGGCGCCGCCAACCGGCGCCCCCTCAGGGTTCCAGCCACCACCCGCATGGGCGGGGCTTCAGTAGGCCCAGCGGAGGAGTGTGGCTCCCCAGGTGAATCCGGCGCCGAAGGCCGCCAGCGCCACCAGGTCGCCCTTGGCCATGCGCTTCTGCTCGAAGGCCTGGTGCAGGGCCGTGGGGATGGTGGCCGTGGTGGTGTTGGCGTATTTGTCGATGTTGACCATCATACGGGAGGGATCCAGTTCCAGCCGCTTGGCGGCGGCATCCATGATGCGGATGTTGGCCTGGTGGGGCACGAAGAGCTTGAGCTGGTCGCCCGTGAAGCCGTTCCGGTCCATGAGCATGCGGCTGTTGTCCGCCATTTCGCGCACGGCGTTCTTGAAGACCTCGCTGCCGGCCTGGTGCACATAGTGCTCCTTGGCCGCCACGGTCTCGGCGGTGGCCGGCTTCAGCGAGCCACCCGCTGGCATGTAGAGGAAGCAGCCGCCCGAGCCATCGATCCGGTGCTCGAAATCCAGAATGCCCAGGCCCTCCTCCACGCGCTCTACGATGACCGCTCCGGCGCCATCGCCGAACAGCACGGCCGTGGCGCGATCTTCCTTGTTGATGATGGTGGACATGATGTCCACGCCGACAATGCCGATGCGTTTTACGCCACCCGCGGCGACCAGGCTGCAGGCGGTGGTGAGCGCAAAGAGGAAGCCCGAGCAGGCTGCGTTCAGATCAAAGCCAAAGGCGTTCTCGGCGCCAACCATCTGCTGGATGCGGCAGGCCGTGGCCGGGAAGAGCGTATCGGGCGTCACCGTGGTGACGAGAATCATGTCCAGCTCAGAGGCCTTGATGCCGCGGTTGTCCAGGGCCATCTGCAGGGCCGGAGCGCCGAGATGGGAAGCCCCGACGCCCGGCTCGACCCAGCGGCGCTGGCCGATGCCCGTGCGGCTGCGGATCCACTCGTCATTGGTTTCCATGATCTTGGACAGATCATCATTGGTGACCACCCGGGGAGGAAAACACTGGCCGGTAGCGGTGATGCCAACGGGGGCGGAAAGACGACGGTTCAAGGGGCCTCCGGTACGAAACCCCGATCATCTCATAGACCAGCCCGGCCCGTCAGTGTTCACCCCTGAAGCGACGCAGCAGCGCCACGAGGCGGTCCGCATCCAGCAGGCGGAAAATCTGATCTTCCTCTTGGGCGATGCCCCCCAGCCATGGAAGTGCCGGGTCGCTTTCTTCCGGCTCCCGCAGAATGCCGTGAGGCAGATCCGTGGTGCCGATGAGGCGCTCCAGCGGAATGCCCAGCCGGGGCCGCAGCACGGCCAAGGCCACGGGCTGGCCCGGGGGTGCCGCGCACCCCGGGAGTTCATTCCAGGCCAACACAGGCAGGAATTCGCCCTCGTACACCACCACCCCCGCGATGCCTGCGGGTCGGCCCGGCAGGGGCGAAATGGGCGCGGAGGCGACCACTTCCCGCAGATCCGACGTGGCAATGAGCAGATCCATGCCTGCGGCCTTGGCGTGCAGCCAGGTGCGATGCTCAGACATTGGCCACCCGCCGCATGAGGGAGTTCATGGCCAGGCTCAGCGTGGCCTCCGGATCCAGCACCCAGAGGATGCCATCCTCCTGGGGACTGCCTCCCATGATGCCCGCCGCGTGGGCCAGTTCAGGCAAGCTTCTTAGCAGGACTTCCCCGCGCCCCAGGATGGCATCGACGCCGATGGCCACTTCCACGCTCCGAGCCGAGGCCCCCTGGGTGCTCAACACCACGAAGGAACGCTGGCCATCCGGTTCTGGCAGCCCCAGACACGCCTGAAGGGATTCCAGGGGAATGGAATTGCCGAACACCTGCACTTGATCCCCACCCCGGTGGACCTGATCGCCTGCTTGCACCCGAACCACATTCACCAGGGGGATGCCGAAGGACTGGCGGTCGCAGCGCACCTTCAGGCAACTCGCCACCGCCCGACTGAGGGGGATGCTCAGTCGGATGAGGCTGCCCCGCCGCGCTTCGCTGGAAAGGTGGATCTCTCCGCCCAGCGCCTCGATCTCCGCCCTGACCACATCCATGCCCACGCCCCGTCCGGAAATCTGAGAGGCCCGCTCCTGGGTGGAGAACCCGGGTTCCAAGGTCAGTCGGTGCAGCCGTTCAGGCGTGTGCGCCTGCCCGGCCTTCAGCAGACCCAGCGCCACACCACGGGCCTCGATGCGCGCCAGATCGAAGCCCCGCCCATCATCACGGATGTCGAAGCGGATGTTTCGCCCCCGCTGGGAGGCGGAAATGCGGATGGAACCAGCCTCACTTTTTCCCAAGGCCAGGCGCTCGGAAGGTGTCTCCAGCCCATGGTCCACCGCATTGCGAACCAGATGCAGGAAGGGGTCGGTGAGCCTGCCCAGCAGGCCCCGTTCCAACTCCAGATCGCTGCCCTGAAAAGTCAGTTTCACGGGTTTGCCCGTGTCTCGGCTGAGGCTCTTCACCATGGGCTCAATACGGGCGAAGAGGCTCTCGACCCGGAGCATGCGCATCTGCAGCAGGGATTTCTGAACCTCCAGGAGGCCGTCCTGGATCTGGGCCATGAGGGCTGAAGGACGGTCATCGCGGATATCCATGCCCTTGTGCAGCAGCTGGCTGGCCGCATCCCGCAGCTGGCCCACGGCCATCAGCCGGGCTTCCAAGGCCTCCACTCGATGGGCCGGCAAACGGAGGATCTCCACTTCCTGGGCATGGGGCGCTTGCGGAGCGGCAGACTCGGGTTCCACCACCGGAATCGGCGGAACAACCTCCTCCACCGCAAGGGTGGGTGGATTCCTCAGGCTGTCCGGCACCCGGCTGGGATCGGCCAGCAGGGCGGTGCCGACCAGTTCCCCTTCAAGGGTGGGAAGCATGGCCGGATCGAGGGCGGGACAACCGGCCAGCAGGAGGAAGCCCATGCCCTCGCGGTCCTCCGGCGCATCGCAGGGCAGCGTGGAGATGAGTTCCCCCAAACCCGCCAGCGCCTCGTTCAGAACCCGCAGACGCTCATCGAAGGTGGCGAACTCCAGGCAGATGGTGGCTCCGTGGATGGGCATGCCGCTCATGAGCAGGGCCGTCACCCGCGTCCGCTCATACTCCGAAAGGGCCTTCAGCGCCTCCGGCGGCAGATCCAGCATGGAGGTCAGATCCTGGGCACCCCCTTCCGTGGGGCGGGCCAGGGCCTCCAGTTCCCCCAGCTGCTTGCGCAGAGGGGACAAGTAGTCCTCGGGCTCTGGGCGTCCCCGGCGCAGGCCGTTCAAACCCGATTCCAGGGCCATCATCCCGGCCTCGAGGGTTTCCACCAGGGAATCTGTGGAGCGTAGCCGCCCCTGGCGCATGAGGTCGAAGATATCCTCCATGCGGTGGGCCGCGCGGCTGAAGCTGGGGAACCCCAGCATGCCCGCCATGCCCTTGAGGGTATGGGTGGTGCGGAACAATGCGTTCACCGAGGCCTGCACCACGTGGGCGGGCTGCGTTTCCTTCAGGCCGACAAGGGTCTTCCGGGCCTGCGCGAACAGGTCCTCACACTCTGCCCAGACATCATCGAAGGATTGGTCCAAAAGGGTGCCCCCGGTCATGGTGGCATCGGCACAGGTCCCGAGGGTCTGGAATCCGGGAGCATCCGCTGCTTTACACTGGCCCCATGCGAACCCTCGCCGTGCTCCCCTCCCGCTTCCAGGCTTCCCGCTTTCCGGGCAAGCCCCTGGCACCCATCGCCGGGAAACCCATGATCCAGTGGGTCTACGAGGCCGCCCGCCGGGCCGAGGGCGTGCATCGGGTGGTGGTGGCCACGGATGATGACCGCATCGCCGCCTGCGTGACGGGCTTCGGGGGCGAGGCTGTGATGACGGATCCCGCCCTGCCCTCGGGCACCGACCGCGCCGCGGCGGCCCTGGAAGCCCTTGTGGAGCGGGGGGAATCCTTCGATTGCGTGCTGAACATCCAGGGAGACGAACCGGCCATGCATCCCGAGACCGTGGCCGCCGTGGTGGCGCTTATGCGCGACCAGCCGGATCTGCCCATGGGCACCGCCGCCTGCCCCTTCGCCCAGGTGGATGAACTCTTCAATCCCAACGCCGTCAAGGTGGTGGTCAGCGACCTGCACCGGGCCCTGTACTTCAGCCGCAGCCCCATTCCCTACCTGCGGAACTCCACAGTCTTCGAGCCGGATTTCCGGCCCTGGCTGAAGCCTGAGCAGCTGGCCTTCTTCCAGCGTCACCTGGGCATCTACGCGTACCGACCCGAGGCCCTGCGGGCCTTCACCCAGCTGCCGCCCCACCCCCTCGAACAGTTTGAAATGCTGGAGCAATTGCGGGCCCTGGCTTCAGGCATGCCCATCGGCGTGGCGCATACGCCTTTTCTCAGCCTGGGTGTGGATGTGCCCGCTGATGTGGCTGCCGCCGAGGCGCTCCTTCGGGAACGGGGGCTCGCGGTCTAGGAGCCGCCGTTTTTGGGAACCAGGGTCGCGCTAGACTATCGGGCTGGGCCCCGCGCCCGTTCCCTGCCAGGAGATGTTGTGAGCCACCACAAAGTCGTCGTGATCGGTACCGGCCCCGCCGGCTACACCGCCGCCCTCTACACCTCGCGCGCCAACCTTGCCCCCCTGGTTTTTGAAGGCGCCCAGCCCGGCGGCCAGCTGACCATCACCACCGAGGTGGAGAACTTCCCAGGCTTCCGCAAGGGCATCGAAGGCCCGGCCCTCATGGACGAAATGCGCGAGCAAGTGCTGCGCTTCGGCACCACCATCAAATCCGAGACCGTGCTCAAGGCCGACCTCCAAAGCCGCCCCTTCAAACTCACCACCGACAAGGGCGAATACACCGCCGACGCCGTGATCATCGCCACCGGCGCCTCCGCCAAGTGGCTGGGCATCGGCAAGGATGAACAGCTCTCGCGCACCGGCGGCGGCGTCAGCGCCTGCGCCACCTGCGATGGCTTCTTCTTCCGCGGCAAGGAGATCGCCGTGGTGGGCGGCGGCGACACCGCCGTGGAAGAGGCCACCTTCCTCACCAAGTTCGCCACGAAGGTCCACCTCATCCACCGCCGGGACAAGCTGCGGGCCTCCAAGGCCATGCAGGAGCGGGCCTTCAAGAACGAGAAAATCCAGCCCGTGTGGAACAAGGCTGTGCTGGATGTCATTACCGCCACCCATGAGACCCCCATGGGGGAAAAGGTGGAGAAGATCCGCGCCCTGAAGCTCAAAGACACCGTGGACGGCACGGAATCCGAGCTTCCGGTAGAAGGCCTCTTCGTCGCCATCGGCCACGAGCCGAACACCAGCCTCTTCAAGGGCCAGCTGCCCATGGACGAGACCGGCTACCTGCTGGTGGAGAAGGGCTCCAGCCGCACCGCCATCGAAGGCGTCTTCGCCTGCGGCGACGTGCAGGATCACACCTACCGGCAGGCCATCACTGCCGCGGGCAGCGGCTGCATGGCGGCCATCGACGCCGAGCGCTGGCTGGCGGAGAAGGGCCTGGCCGAGTAGTGAACGAAGAACACCTCGAACCCCTGAAGCGGCATCCCGAGGGCCGGGCCCTCCGGGCGGAGGTGGATCTGGGCCGCATCGGGCGGAACCTGGGCCGCATCCGCGCCGCCGCCGGGGGGCGAGAGGTGTGGGCCGTGGTCAAGGCCAATGCCTACGGCCACGGAGCCGTCCATGTGGGGCGCGCCTTGGCCGCCGCCGGGACCCATGGATTGGCTGTGTCCAATCTGGAAGAAGGCCTTGAGCTACGCCAAGGCGGCATCGAATGTCCCATCCTCGTGCTGGGTGGATTGCGCCCCGAAGCCCTGCCCGCCGCCAGCGCCGAAGGCCTCAGCATCGCCGTGGTGGGCCCTGAGCACCTGCGCGACTACGCCCGAGCCCTGTCTTCCCATCCCGTGCGGTTGCACCTGAAGCTGGACACGGGCATGGGCCGCTTCGGCCTGCTGCCTTCGGAGTTGAGTGAGTGCCTGGAGGACCTGCGCCAGCTCTCGCCCTGGACGGACGGCGTCATGGGCCACTTCGCCACTGCCGACGATCCCGACCAAGGCTTCGCGTTGAGGCAACGGCGGGTCTTCGACGCCTGCTTGTCTCAGCTGTCCGATGCCGGCATCCATCCGCCCCAGCGCCATCATGGCAACAGCGACGCCTGCCTGCGCAATCTGCTGGACCGGGACACCCACATCCGGCCGGGCTTGGCCCTCTTCGGCCTCACCACGGTGCCCGAAGGCCGAGTCTTGGGTCTGGAGCCCGCCCTGGCCCTGGTGGCCGAAGTGGCCCGGGTGAAGACTGTCCCTGCAGGCACCACCGTGGGCTACGGCCGCACCTTTGTGGCCCCGCAGCCCATGCAGATCGCCACCCTGGCTTGCGGCTACGCGGATGGGTACCGCCGCGACCTGGGCAACCGGGCTGTCGTGGGTTTCAAAGGACGCACCTTCCCAGTGGTGGGTCGGGTGTCCATGGATTACCTCACCGTGGCGCTGCCCGGCGAGGTGCCGGTCACCCCAGGGGACCCCATGACCCTCTTCAGCGCGGATCCCTCCGAACCCCACAGCGTGGAAAGGCTGGCCCAGGCCTTGAACACCATCCCCTACGAACTGACCTGCGCCCTGCATCGACGCATCACTCGGCGTTATTTTTCCTAAACCACGCGCGTTCTGCACTACCATTGAGGACCCTCTTGGCTCCTCCATGAACCTGCTGGTCATCTCCCAACATGTCGACCTTGTTGAGCGTCTGCGCATGGCGTTCGAGGGGGCGGGGCACCGCATTCTCCACGCCAACGATCCCCTGGAAGCCCTGGCCATGGATTCCTGGGGCGAGACCCAGGTGCTGCTGGTGGACGCCAGCGGCGATCCCATGGACGGCTACCGTCTCTGCCGCCTACTGCGTACCGAAGCCCGGGTGCTGTTCCGGAACTTGCCCATCTTCCTCATCCACGATCACTCGGTGACGGATGAAGACGCCCGATCCCTACACGCCGCCGAAGCCGATGGTTACATTCTGGCGGGCTACAGCATCCAGCAGCTGCTCAACCACCTGGGCCCCGTCATGGCCGGAGGCCGGTCCCGGGATGAGGGCCAGCACCTGCCTGTCCTGGCCGTGGGCCTCCACGCGAGCCTGGCCCAACGGACGCGGGACCTGCTGCAACACTACGCGATGGAGGTGCATACCCCGCCAGCTCGCAATGCCAGCGAGGCCCAGCGGGTGTTGAAGGCCCCCGTGCTGATCCTGGGGCTTTCCTCGGGGGGTGTGGACGGCGCCCTGGCCCTGCTGGCCCAGCTGCGGGAACAGAACCGCCTCCCCTATACGATCCTCCTCGGGCAAGTGAAGGATGAAGCTTCGCAGCGCCGCCTCATCCTCGCGGGCATCTCCGATTGGGTGCCCCTGCCCCTTTCCGGCCCGCGCCTGATCCACGCCTGCAAACGCGCCATCGAGTGGGTGCACGCCAAGCGCATCCAGACCGAATACGAATCCGCCATCCACGACCTGCGGGAACGTCGCGCCATGCTGGAGATCGAGGCGGCGGCCCTGCGCAACGAAGTGCTCACGGATCCTCTGACGGAGCTGCTCAACCGGCGGGCCTTCGACCAGAACCTGGAGCACGCGGTGCGGCAGTGGGAGCGCCACCGACGGGCCTTCGTCCTGGTGCTGGGCGATGTGGACCATTTCAAGCTCATCAACGACCGCTTCGGCCATCCCGTGGGCGACGAGGTGCTTCGCCAGATGGCCGCCCGCTTCCATGAAGCGCTGCGCAAATCCGACTTGGCCTTTCGCATCGGCGGCGAGGAATTCGCCGTGCTGCTGACGGAAACCACGCTCAAGGGCGGGGCTGAGGTGGCCCACAAGCTGCGGAAATGCATCGACGAAGAGCCCCTCCACCTTCCCTCGGGACAGACGATCTTCCCCACCATGAGCTTCGGAGTCTGCGGACCGGGGCCCTCCAGCATCGAGGACCTCATGGCCCAGGTGGACAAGGCCCTGTACCAAGCCAAGAACCTGGGCCGGAACCGGGTGGTGGTCGCCAACGAAGGCGAGTACCCGCCTCGGGCCCGGTAGCGCTGGTTTAGTAGCGGTAACTGAAGAGATCCCCCAGCCCCCGCAGCGTCAAGGTGAAGTCCACGCGGTCTTCCCTGCCTCCTGAAACCAGGGCAGTGTTCAGGGCCACGTGGGTGTATTTCAGGATGTAGGCCACGCAGGGCCGGACATAAGCCAAGGCCACCTGGCTGGAAGCGAAGCCCTTGAACTTGAAGTCATAGTTGGCGCTGAATTCCAGCCGCACCCGGTCGTCCCAGAGCCGCTGGAGTCCGCCCACCTGCAAGCCCTGCTGGCGGACCAGGAAGCGGTTGATACCGGTCGAGAAATAGGCCAGGTTGAACCGGCCTCCTTCCTGCGCCTTCATGTCCACGCTGAGGGCATTGTCAGAGCCGCCGTTCCCCACCTCCGAAGAGCGCCGCAGGCTAAGGCGCCAGGTTTCATCCGGCTCCACATCCAGGTCCGTGTCCACGGAGGACCAGCCCTTCTTGTAGCGGCCATCGCTGAGGATGATGGGCGTGGCGTGGTACCGGGTGGCGATGCGCAACCGCGCAAGGTCAGCAAAACTGCTCCCCGACATTCCGCGTCCCAGAATGTGCTGCTTAAAGCCCACTTCGAAGCTGCGCTCGCCGGAGGCGCTTTCGTTGACACCCGGGAACGAATCGAGAATGTCGAAGCGCGGCAGGGTGCCGGCCTCCCCGTAGCGGCTGGTCTCTGTAAAGCCGAAATAGGGCTCCACCACATGTTTCAGCTCACCCGTGTAGCCCAGCAAGGACACATCCTTGAAGCTGCGGCCCACCTGGGGGCCGGAGAAACGCAGGTGGCTGGAGAAGAGGTATCTTGTGGCGGCGGCGCCATCCACCTGGAAGGGGCTGGTGGCAGGGTTCACCACGGCGCCATCGACCCCGGCCGCCGGATCGAAGACCGGCGCCTCCAGGCTGGAACTGTAGTGCGTGGCACGCCCCATCATTTCCAAATCGGCCCTGAAGGGCCCCCATTGCCCGAGACGCCCATGAAGCCGGGTATTGGCATCCTGGCGATCCCAGCTGTAGCTGCGTTCGGGCGCTTCCGCGCTGCCCTCAATTCGGTAGGCGAAACGGCCAAGGCGGACGCCACCGTCAAGGTAGAGCGGCCCCAGCACAGCCACCGGAAAGAAGCGGAATTCCCCCTGGGGAAGGGTCTGCCGCCGCAGGGAGGCTGGGAATTCGGGGCTGTAGAAGGGATCACCCTGATCTTTCGTGAAGAAGAAGCTGCGCTGTTCCGCCGCGGACAGGCTGAGGCTCCCAAAGGTGAAGCTGCGGCCCAGATAGAGGGCCGAATCGAAACTGGTGGCGCCAAGGTTGCCGAGCCCCTTGCCAAAATCCGCATCCACCAAGTTGTCCGATGCCTGGTTCACATCAGCGGTGAGCTGCCAGCCATCCTCCCGCTGCCAGACTTCCTTGAGGTTGAAGCGGTAGCGCCGGGTATCCAGGCTGCGCTGATGAATGGTCTCCCCCGAGAAGCTGCCCTGGTGGGTGAGGTCCGGGTTCCAGCGAGCCTCGCCGCCCCAGAGCATGCCCTCCTTGCTGAAATATTCCGGCGAGAAGGTGGCATCCAGCGCATCGCCGAACACCTGGTAATGGGAAAGCCCGACGGTGGCCCCAAAGGTGTTCGAGTAGCCCAGCTTGGGGGGGAGCAGGCCCGAGGTGCGCTCCATCTGGGCCGGGTAGACCGCCCAGGGAATGAAGTAGGGCGTGGGAATGGAGCCCAGATAGATGTGCGCGTTGCGCAGGGTGGCGAAACCATCCAGATCCACTTTCAGGCTCGAGAGCTTGGACTTCCAGCCTGGCCGTTCTTCGGGACAGGGGCTCAGTTCCACCGCATCGAAGGACCAGGTCCTCAGGGTGGCAAAAGCCACATGGCCGGAACGCAGGGTCCAGCTGGGAGGCAGATCCATCTGCAGAGCCCAGGCCTCGCCGGAGCGCTGCCGCCAGGCCATCCGCAGGCGCTCACAGCGGAGGCGCAGATCGGGCCCTTCCAGGCGGATGTGCCCTTCGGCAGACAACTCACCTTCAGACATCCGGTACACGATGCGGTCGGCCAGCAGCAGGAGTCCCTCGGCCTGAATGGCACCTTGCTCCAGAATCCAGAGGTCGCCCTCCTCCCGAACCCGCTCCCCACGCCAGGTAAAGGGCACGCGTGAATGCCCCGGCCCGCTTTCCATCTGGAAGGGCCGCAGCGGCAGAAGCTCTGCTGGCGTTGGCGCCTCCAGCGGGTCCAGGCTGGGTGTGCGCGGCAGTTCCTGGGCCACCAGCCAGGCCGGCAAGGCGGCCAACAGCAGATGACGCCCCAAGGAACGGTTCCGCCCCATGAATGGCTCAGTGATGGTGCGGCAGCAGCCGCGCACTGATCAGGAAGATCCCCACACCGGACAGCAGGGCAATGGTGCTGCGGAACCCTGACACCTTCTGCACTTCGGGCAGCAGATCGGAGCTGGCCACGTACAGCGCCAGACCAGCGGTGAGGCCCAGGATCGGGCCCGTGGGAAGGCTCAGCAGGGATTGCCCAGCCGAACCCAGCAGGGCCGCCAGGGCGAGGGTGCCAGCGGCCATGAGCGCGCCGCGGTTGCCGAAGCCCCGCACCAGAAAGATCGAGGCGATGGTGCCGCCTTCCGGGATGCGGTGGAAGAGGATGCCCAGCAGCACCAATGGCCCCAGGTTGCTGTGCGTGGCCAGCGCGGCGGCAATGGCCACGCCATCCATGAGGCTGTGCAACGACAGGCCCACCAGCGCCAGCACGCCACTGAGGGGAGAGCCATCGGTGTGGGTTTCCTCACCGTAGTGGAAATGCAGGGTGATGCCGTGTTCCATGACATGCACCAGCAGGTAGCCCCCCAGCACCCAGAGGGCGTTGGTCTCGCCGCCCTTGGCTTCCAGGCATTCAGGGATGACGCGGACCAGGGTGACCGACAGCAGGTAGCCTGCCGCCACGCCCGAAAGCAGGCGCATGAACTGCGCGCGGCCCTGAAGAAAACGCACCACGCCCCAGCCACCCAGGAGGGTGGCCAGGGACGCAAGCGGTGCCAGCCAGTAGAGGGACATGGGTGGCTACTCGACCTTCGCCTTCTTCGCCCGGGTGGCCTTAACCTTCGGGGCCTCCTCAGGGGCGGGCTTCTCGGCCTTGGCCTTCTTCACAGCCGGGGTCTTGGGGGCCTTCGCTTTGGGCGCAGCCTTCTTCTTCTCGGGAGCTTCGGCCACAGGGGCCTCAACCACGGCAGCGACCTGCGGAGCCGGAGCAGCCTCAGGCGCGGAAGCCACCTTGGCGCGCGGGGTGCGCTTGGGCTTGGAAACCTCCTCCACCGCCGGAGCGGCCTGGGCCTGGCCGAACTTCGGCCGGGGATTGGGCGTCAGCAGGCTGGCGACCAGATCCGGCGTGGCCTTGGGAGGTTCGGGCTGAGATTCAACAGCACGCTGGTTGGGCTCGGGGCGCGGTTCCAGGCCCCCGGTCTGCACCTGGGCCTCGGCGCCGCGATCCGCTCCACCCTTGCGACGACGACGACGGCGCTTGCGCTTGGCACCTTCACCCTTGACATCCTCGCCAGCCTCCTCGGCCCCCTCCTCGGACTCATCATCCTCGGGCTTGGCGCTTTCAAAGAGGGCACGCAGGCGCTCACGCTCATCGAGGGCCGCCCGCTGGAGGTCGCGGCGATCGTATTTGAAGGCTTCCTTCTTGGCGTCCTTGGGGCCATCGCCATGCACACCCAGGGCCTTGTCGAAGGAAATGGGACTATCGCCGCCCAGCACCACGGTCTCGTCTTCAGGAGCGCCCTTCTCCCGATGGGGCCTGGGGGCGGGCTTCTCGACGGGAACCTCTTCGCTGCGCTCGATCTCGGCGGACATCTCCCCGTAGCTCATGGACCAGTCGGCCTGGATGGAGATCTTCGCCTCGCTCTCCTCTTCCATCTGAGTCAGCTCACGGCGCTTCTGGTTGAGGACCGCCGTGGCAATGGCCGGGGCCAGCTTCACGCGGATCTCGCCAATGCCGCCCTTGGCCAGGATGCCGTGCAGCTTGCGCACCACGGACAGGGCCATGGCCTCGATGGTCTTCACCTTGCCCGTTCCGGCACAGGCCGGGCAGCTCTCGTGGTTCACGTGCTGCAGGCTGGGACGGATGCGCTGGCGGGTCATCACCAGCACGCCGAAGCGGTTGATCTTCCCCACCTCCATGCGGGCCTTGTCGGCCTTAAGGCAATCCACCAGTCGATCCTGGACGGCACGAATGTGGGTGTCGCGCTTCATGTCGATGAAGTCGATGGCGATGAGGCCAGCCAGGTCGCGCAGCCGCAGCTGGCGGGCCACTTCTTCCGCGGCCTCCATATTGGTCTTGAAGGCCATGTCCTCCACACCGTCGCCAGAGGTCTTGCCGCTGTTCACGTCGATGGCCACCAGGGCCTCGGTCTGATCCAGCACCAGGGCGCCGCCGCTGGGCAGGCCCACCTTGCGGCCATAAACTCGGTCGATCTGCTCTTCCAGCTGATGGCGGGAGAACAGCGGCTTCTTGCCCGTGTAGTGCTTCAGCACATCCAAGTGCTGCGGCATGGTGCGCTTGAAGAAGGACTGGGCGGCGTGGAAGGTGTCCAGATCGTCGATCTGCACTTCCTCCACATCGGCGCTGAAGGTGTCGCGCAGGGTGCGGGTGACGACGTCATCCTCCTGCCACACCAAGCCCACACCGTGGCGGTGCTTGTAGCGGCTGAGCACTTCCTTGTAGGTGTCGAGCAGGTATTCCAGGTCGCGCTCGAAGTCTTCTTTGGTCACGCCCAGGCTGGCCGTTCGCACGATGACGCCGATGTCCTCGGGGATGTCCAGGGTATCGATGAGCTGCTTGAAGTGGCGCCGTTCCTCGGTGGCTTCGATCTTCCGGCTGATGCCGTTGACCGGATTGCCGGGGGTGATCACCAGGTAGCGGCCCGCCAGGCTCACCTGGCCGGTCATCATGGCGCCCTTGCTGCCCAGTTCCTCACGCACGGCCTGAACCAGGATCTCCTGGTCCCGCTGGAGCACGTCCTGGATGCGGGCCCGGCGGCCATCGCCACTCAGATCCCGGGGCAGCTCGCCCAGGGGGAGGAAGCCATTCTTCTGGCCTCCAAAATGAACGAAGGCGGCCTGGAGGCTGGTGTCCACCCGGACCACCTTGGCCTTGTACAGGTTGCCCTTGATTTTTTCGTTGTGCAGGAACTCGACGTCGTAGTCGAACAGCACCCCGTCGATCAAAGTGGCCACCCGGATCTCTTCGGGATCGGTGGCGTTGATCAGCATGGTCTTCTTGGAATTCAAGGAGGCTCCTCTCGGGGCCCAGGTCCTGGCTGCGGCTTACGCCCGGCAGGCTCAGCGGCCCTGGGGTTGGATGGCTTGGGATGGGAGATGGGGAAACCGAAGGGGGCCCTGCCCTGACTTCGGCCACCCGCTGTGAAAATCGGAATGGTCGTGATCCCCGGGAACGGGCGGTGCCTCGATCGACCCGCAGGATCTTCAAGCATTAAACCCACTTATTCTCGGGAGGGCAAGCTTGATCGATGGGGAAGTTACAACGATGTCACAGCCCATCACAAGGCGCTTCACCTCCGGGTCTCAGGATCAAAGCCTTGAAGGAGGCATCCATGAGGATCCGAATCCTGGCCCAGACCCTGCTGGCCGCCCTGGTGGGAGTGACCGCCACCGCCCAGAACGTCAAGGTGGACCCCAAGGTCACCACCTACAAGAAGGTGTCTGGCATCAGCGGGAACCTGAACTCCATTGGTTCCGACACCCTGAACAACCTCATGGCCTACTGGGTGGAGGGCTTCAACAAAAAATACCCCAACGTCAAGATCCAGGTGGAAGGCAAGGGTTCCACCACCGCGCCTCCGGCCCTCATTGAAGG
The DNA here is from genome assembly GCF_030758935.1 of Geothrix sp. PMB-07. Lineage (NCBI taxonomy): Bacteria > Pseudomonadati > Acidobacteriota > Holophagae > Holophagales > Holophagaceae > Geothrix > Geothrix sp. PMB-07. The sequence continues at coordinate 1,946,203 of NZ_CP132333.1, read as the reverse complement.
CACCAGCCAGCTGGGCCCCATGAGCCGCGAGATGAAGAGCGAAGAGGCGGACAAGTTCGAGAAGAAGTTCGGCTACAAGCCCACCAAGGTGGCTGTGGCCATCGACACCCTGGCGGTGTTCGTGAACAAGAACAACCCCATCAAGTCGCTCAGCATGCAGCAGGTGGATGCCATCTTCTCCAAGGGCCGCAAGGGCGGTTACGCCAAGGAGATCAAGACCTGGGGTGATCTGGGCCTGACCGGCGAAGCCGCCAACAAGCCCATCAGCCTCTACGGCCGCAACAGCGCCAGCGGCACCTATGGCTACTTCAAGGAACACGCGCTCTTCAAGGGTGACTACAAGGATTCCGTGAAGGAGCAGCCCGGTTCCTCCTCCGTGGTGCAGAGCGTTGGTTCCGACCGCTTCGCCATCGGCTACAGCGGCATCGGCTACGCCACCTCCGGCGTGCGCGCCGTCCCCATGTCCGATGAGACCAAGAACGGCGGCGCCGTGTTTGAGGCGACCTACGCCAACGCCCTCAGCGGCAAGTATCCCCTGTCCCGCTACCTCTACATCTACATCAACAAGGATCCCAAGAAGGCCATCGATCCCCTCACCCGCGAATTCCTCAAGTTCGTGCTGAGCAAGGAAGGCCAGGAGATCGTCGTCAAGGACGGCTTCCTGCCCCTCACCGCCAAGATGGAAGCCGACGAACTCGCCAAGCTGAACTAGGAATCCATGCCACAACCGTGCCGGGGAGCTCCTCCGGCACGGCTGTGTATTGAAGCGATCCCCTCCACCACCTGAGCCCCTCGAAGAGACGACATGCCCAGCATCCCTTCCAAGCAGGCACGAGCCCAGCGCATGGACCGGTTCATGGCCTTCGCCATCTCCGGCGGCGGCCTTACGATCATCGCCGCCGTCCTGGCCATGCTCGTCTTCATCATGAAGGAATCCATCCCGCTCTTCGTGCCGCCCCAGTCCAAGTTCCTGGCCACCGTCCAGGCGCCCCCATCCGGGGGAGTCTGGGTAGACGAATCCGGCAAAGCGGTGGTGCTGCTGTCCCGCACGGAAGGACTGAAGGCCCTGCGGTTCCCCGAAGGCACGGCCCTGGCCGCGCCTGGTCCCGCGGAAGGCCCGGCCCTGCCCTGGCGCGCCTTCACGACCTTGAATGCCCGCGGAGAATCCCTGATCACCGGTGCCGACGGCCGCCTCTTCCTCGCCCGGCTGAACTGGTCCAAACCCGCCGGGGAGAACGATCCGGCCCAGTGGACCCTGGAACCCCGCTGGCAAGGCGGTCTCGCCATGGATCAGGTCCCGAACGAGCTGCTGCACTTCCGGCTTCTCGAGGCGGGTGGCCTTGGCGGTGGCACCACGCTGCGCGTGGTAGCTCGCACCGAGGGCGGCCTGGTCTGGTCGGAAGCCTCGCTGGATGCCCCCACCCCCCTCGCCTGGAAACCCCTTCCGCTCGACACCTCACTGCACGCGACGGCGGCGCTTTGGAGTTCGGATGGCAAGAACCTCTTTCTGGGCACCCGCGAAGGGCGCCTGCTCATCCTCGATCCCGAAGCCAATCAAGTCACATCTCAAGCCGACTTCGGTGAGCCCGTGGAGTCCTTGGGATTCGCCCTGGGCCAGTCCAGCCTCCTGGTGGGCGGCGCACAAGGGAAGCTGGCGGCGTACCAGCGGGTGCGGGTGAATGAAGTCTTCGCCCTGCAGCCCTTCCACACCTTTCCCCGCCTGAGCGGCCCCGTGCTTGGCTTCCAGGCCAGCCAGCGCGACAAGCGCTTCCTCGCCTGGACCCCCACCGAAGCCGTGGTGGATCACCTGACCACCGAACGCCGGATGATGTCCGCCCGCCTGGATGGCCGCGGCTCCGCCGCCCTGGCCCCGCGCGGTGACCTCATCGTCCACGCCAGCGAGGGCACGGGCGCCCTGAAGGTCTGGAGCCTCGACGCGCCCCACCCCGAAGTGAGCTTCGGCCTCCTCTGGGGCAAGACACACTACGAGGGCTACGAAAAGCCTGAATACGTGTGGCAGAGCACCGGCGGCACGGATGATTTCGAGCCCAAGTTCAGCCTGGTGCCGCTGGTCTTCGGCACCCTCAAGGGCACCCTCTACGCCATGCTCTTCGCCTTTCCACTGGCGGTGCTGGGCGCCCTCTACACCTCCCAATTCGCCACGCCCCGCCTGAAAAACACCATCAAGCCCGCCGTGGAAATCATGGCGGCTCTGCCCTCGGTGGTGCTGGGCTTCCTGGCCGGTCTCGTGATGGCGCCCCTGCTGGAAAAGATGGCTGTCGAGGTCTTCATCTTCCCCTTCGTGGTGCTTTTGCTGGCCTTCCTGGCCACACCCTTCTGGGGCCGGCTGCCCCTGCCCTTCCGCAATGCCTTCGGCACGGGACGGGAGGTGCTGTGGATGGTCCCCGTGCTGCTGCTGGGCGTCTGGATCACCAGCCTGGCGGGCCCCTGGGTGGAGCGGGTCGCCATGGGCGGCAGCTACCGCACCTGGCTTCAGACCGCCATGGGCGTCACCTACGATCAGCGCAACAGCCTGGTGGTGGGTTTCGCCATGGGTTTTGCCGTGATCCCCATCATCTTCACCATCAGTGAGGATGCGCTGTCCAGCGTACCCAAGTCCCTCACCTCCGCCAGTCTCGCCTGTGGCGCCAGCCCCTGGCAGACCGCCTGGCGCATCGTGCTGCCCACGGCCAGCCCGGGCATCTTCTCCGCGACCATGGTGGGCCTGGGCCGCGCCATCGGGGAAACCATGATCGTGCTCATGGCCACGGGCAACACGCCCATCCTGGACTGGAGCCCCTTCAACGGCATGCGCACGCTCAGCGCCAACATCGCTGTGGAAGTGCCGGAAGCCCCGCTGCATGGAACCCTCTATCGGGTGCTGTTCCTGGCGGCCTTCCTGCTCTTCGTCCTCACCTTCATCCTCAACACTGTCGCCGAGCTGGTCCGCCAGCGCCTGCGCCGCCGCTACGAGTCCATCTGATGAGCCGCTTGGCCGACCGCATCCGACAAGGTGGAATCTTTGTGTGGTTCTCCGGAGCCCTGCTGGCCTTCTGCCTTGCCATGATCATCAGCCTCGTGGGCTTCATCGTGGCCAAGGGCATGGGCTACTTCTGGCCGAGCCCGCTGGTTCAGGTGCAGACCACGGATGGTCCCCTGCTGGGTGAAATCACGGCCCACGAGCCCGCTCGCGGCGAAGAAACCGAGAAGATCCAGTTCCGCGTGGGCAACCGCGATGTCTACGGCCAGGATTTCCGCTGGGTGCCCACCACGGGACTGGGGCCCCAGGAACGCCCGAAGGACGCCGTCCTCATCGAGCGCCTGGAATACGGCCCCTTCATCGGCCGCATCGCCTCGCTGAGCCATGACGGCCAGCAGGTTGCCACAGGGCCCGCGGCTCTGGGGGAAGCGCTAAGGCGCCTGCCCGAAGCCAGCCGCCTGAGGCGCCACATCCATTCCATCGAGAAGGGCCAGGTCGGTGATCTCAACCGGCGCATTGAACAGGTCCGCCTTGCCCGGAAGAAACTGGAGACCAAGGGCGAGGCCGCTGGCCTGAGCGCTCTCGACGCCAAGGCCGCTGACCTGCAGGCCGCCTATGATCAGTTGCAGGGCAGCCTGGAACAGAGCCGGACCGAAGCGAAGGCCTGGACCCTCAACCTGCAGACCGCCGACGGCCAAACCAAGGAATGTTCCCTGGGCGCTGTGGTGCGCATGGTGCCCGCCAACGCCATGGGCCCCCTCGACAAGCTGGGCGTCTACCTCTCCCGCCTCTGGGAATTCGCTGCTGATGACCCGCGCGAATCCAACACCGAGGGCGGCATCTTCCCGGCCATTTTCGGCACCGTGATGATGGTGCTGGTCATGTCCGTACTGGTGGTGCCCCTGGGTGTGGTGACCGCCCTCTACCTGCGGGAGTACGCCAAGCAGGGCTGGCTGGTGCGAGCCGTGCGGGTGGCCGTGAACAACCTGGCGGGTGTGCCCTCCATCGTGTTCGGCGTCTTCGGCCTGGGTTTCTTCGTCTACGGCCTGGGCGGCAGCATCGACAAGCTCTTCTTCGCGGATAGCCTGCCCACGCCCACCTACGGCACGGGCGGCATCCTCTGGGCCTCGCTCACCCTGGCCCTGCTCACGGTACCCGTGGTGGTGGTGGCCACAGAGGAATCCCTCGGCGCCGTGCCCCGTTCTCAGCGCGAAGCCAGCCTGGCCATGGGTGCCACCAAGTGGCAGACCCTCTGGAATGTCGTGCTCCCCAGCGCCACGCCCGGCATCCTCACCGGCCTCATCCTGGCCATCGCCCGGGGCGCGGGCGAGGTGGCACCGCTCATGCTCACGGGCGTGGTGAAGCTGGCCCCCGCCATGCCTCTGGACAGCACCTTCCCCTTCTTCCACCTCGACCGCAAGTTCATGCACCTGGGCTTCCATATCTACGATGTGGGCTTCCAGAGCCCGAACTCCGAGGCGGCCAAGCCCATGGTCTTCATGGCCTCCTTCCTGCTGCTGCTGGTGGTGGTGGTCCTGAACCTGTTTGCCCTGAACCTCCGGCGCAAGCTGCGGGAGCGTCTGGGGGGGAGCACTTTCTGAACATGAAACCCGGAGCCATCGACATGGAAATCGACGACCCCCGTCCCGTGACGGAGCCCGCGCTCCTCCAGACGCCGCCACCGTCCGCCGCCACGGGCCTTCGCCCCACGGCCTTCGCCCAGCCGGACCTGCCTCTCACCGACCCCTCGGTGCTGTCGGCGCCCACCATGCTGCAGGTGGAAGGGCTCAATCTCTTCTACGGGCAGAAGCAGGCCCTGACCGGCATCGACCTGCAGGTGGCGCGCAACTCGGTGATGGCCTTCATCGGGCCTTCGGGCTGCGGCAAGAGCACCCTGCTGCGTTGCCTCAACCGCATGAACGATCTCATCGACAATGTCCGCATCGAAGGGCGCGTCCTGCTCGGTGATACGAACATCTACGCTCCCGAGACCGATGTCATCGCCCTGCGCAAACGGGCGGGCATGGTGTTCCAGAAATCCAACCCCTTCCCCAAATCCATCTACGAGAACGTGGCCTATGGCCTGCGCATCCAGGGCCAGAGCGACCGCACGGTGCTCGACGAGGCCGTGGAACGCAGCCTGCAAGGCGCTGGCCTCTGGGAGGAAGTGAAGGACCGCCTGAAGGATTCAGCCCAGGGCCTTTCCGGCGGCCAGCAGCAGCGCCTCTGCATCGCCCGCGCCCTGGCCGTTCGGCCTGAAGTCATTCTCATGGACGAGCCCTGCTCAGCGCTGGATCCCATCGCCACCGCTCGGGTGGAAGAACTGATTCTTGAGCTGAAGCGCGAGTTCACCATCGTCATCGTCACCCACAACATGCAGCAGGCCGCCCGTGTGAGCGACCACACCGCCTTCTTCTGGATGGGCAAACTCATCGAGTCGGGGCTCACAGAGAAAATGTTCACCAATCCCGGGCAGCGCATGACCGAGGACTACATCACGGGGAGGTTCGGCTGATGCGTCAATTCGACCAGGAACTGAGGGATCTCAGGGACGGCATCCTGTCCATGGCCGGGCTGGCCGAAGAGATGATCGATCTCACCATTCAGGCCCTCACCGAGCGCTCCAAGGTCAAGGCCGATCAGGTCATGACCTTGGATCGCGGCCTGGACGAGTGGGAGCTCAAGCTGGACCGCCTCTGCGTGGACCTGCTGGCTCTGCGAGCCCCCGCCGCGGGGGATCTCCGCCTCATCGCCTCCAGCCTCAAGATCGTGCCCGAGCTGGAGCGCATCGGCGACCATTGCTGCAACATCGCGCGCCGCGCCACCTATGTCCATCCCCCCATTCTTTCCACGGGGTCGCTGGAACGGCTGGGACAGGAAACCCGAGGCATGGTGCGAATGGCCGTGGATGCCTTCATCGGCAGTGATGCGGGCATCGCCCGCACGGTCATCCAGTCCGATGATTCCGTGGACGAGCTCTATGGCCAGATTTACAGGGAGCTGCTGCGCCTGATGATGTCCGACCCCCTGTCCATCGAGCGGGCCAGCCACCTCATCCTGGTCATCAAGAACTGGGAGCGCATCGCCGACCAGGCCACCAACATCGCAGAAGAAGTGCTGTTCATCCTGGAGGGGCGGAGTGCCAAGCACACCTATCTCCAGGGCGGTACGGCAGAATAGGGAACTGAGAAAAGGGCTCCATGACGCGCATCCTCCTCCTCGAAGACGACACCGAAATCCGCCTGGGCCTGGAACAGCACCTGCGCCGCGAAGGCTTCAGCCTCATCCCTGTGGGCACGGGCAAGGACGCCCTGCTGGCCCTCAACGCCTCCGGGCCCAAGCTGGACGCCGCCCTGCTGGATCTCAGCCTGCCGGACATGGATGGACTGGACGTGCTCCGCGCCATCCGCACCCATGCCACCCTGCGCAGCCTGCCGGTGCTCCTGGTCACGGCCCGCAGCGAGGAGATCGACCGCGTGCTGGGGCTGGAACTGGGCGCCGACGACTACATTTCCAAACCCTTCTCCGCCCGGGAACTGGCCGCCAGGCTGCGGGCCATCCTGCGCCGCTCCACACCCTTTGAAGGCTCGGAGCGAACCAGCCAGCTCGCTTTCGGCCCCATCGCCGTGGACCTGGACATGCACACCGCCCGGGTGGACGGACAACTGGTGGAGTTGACCCGCCGCGAATTCGAGCTGCTGGCCTACTTCCTGGCCAACCCCCGGCGTGTCCTCACCCGCGAGAAGATCCTCCAGCAGGTCTGGGGCCTGGAGTACCTCGGTGAAAGCCGCACCATTGACGCCCACGTGCGTCGCGTGCGCGCCAAGATCGGCGAGGCCGCTGCCGAGTTCATCGAAACCGTGGTGGGTGTCGGCTACCGGCTGGGCGGCCCGGCGGGGTCCTAAACCAAAAGTGCTTGATCCACAGATTCCACCGATTCCACAGATCCAACCCCAGTGGGAATCTGTGTGAATCTGTGAAATCTGTGGACCCGTTTTACTGGGGCCGTTCCTGAGTCTCGATCTGCGGGGGCAGGATCACCTTGAAGGTGGCGCCCTCGCCCGGAACGCTGAACACGGACACTTCTCCGCCCATGAGGCGGCAAAGGTGTTTCACGATGGCCAGGCCCAAGCCCGTGCCAGGTTTGGCCATGGAAGCCTTGGCGCGGTAGAAGCGCTCGAAAATGCGGCCCTGCTCCGCTTCGGGGATGCCGGGGCCCTGATCCTGCACCTCCCAGATCTGACCGTGGGTGGTGACCCGGACCCTGAGATTCACCCGGCCCTGCGCCGGGCTGAACTTCAGGGCGTTGGACACCAGGTTCTCGATGACCTGATGCAGCCGCAGCGGATCGGCGAGGATGGTGGCGCCCTGGGGGGCATCCACCTCCAGGGCCAGGACCACGCCCAGCGCCTCGCCACGGGGCTGCAAGTCCTTCATGAGCCCATCCAGGAAGGCAGCGAGATCGAGCTGGACCGGGGCCAGATGAAGGGCGCCGCTCTCGATCCGGCTCAGTTCGGAGAGATCGCCCAGCAGCAGGGTGAGGCGGTCCACGGACCGCATGATGGACTGGGCGCTGGACCGGGAGGCCTCGTCCAGATTCTCCTCCTGAAGGTTCTCGGCGGCGATGCGGATGGCCGTCACCGGTGTCTTCAGTTCATGGCTCACATTGGAGATGAACTTTTGCCGGGTGGTCTCCAACGCCTCCTGGCTGGTCACATCGTCCAGGGTCAGCAGCACCCCGCTCACCGAGCCATGCGGCGCGAAGGGAATGGCCCGAACCCTCAGCGTGCGCCCGGCCCGCGCCAGGCGCCATTCCCCGGGGACTCCGCCATAGGCCTTCTGCACCAGATCCAGTCCCTCCTGTCCCCGGAGGACATCGCCCACGGCCATGCCCTTGGCCAGCGGCGCGCCCAAGCCCAGATGCCGTTGGGCCGCAGGATTGAACTGCTCCAGATCGCCACGGGCCCCGAACAGCAGCACGCCTTCTTCCAAGCGGGCCATGATGCCAGGCAGGAGGCGATCCTCCCGGCCGACCTTTTCTTTCAATTCGATGTTTTCACGCTGCAGGGCGAGCCAGGCCCGGGGCAGTTCCTGCAGGGCCTTGGGTGGCGTATCCCGTTCCAAAGAATCGAGGGGTTGAGCCACAGCCCGCACCTGCCAGCGGGCCATGAGCACCAGCACCAGGGCCAAAGTGCCCAGCAGACCGGCAGCCCACAAAAGAGAGACGCCCTGGTGAACGCTCATGCCCAAGCCGAAGCCAAGGAACAGCATGGATATCAGGCAGATGATGGCGCGGCCAAGAAAGACAGGCATTCCATTTCCATCGTGGCGCGGTGAGTCGAGCTGGTCCATGTGCTCCGACCATACACGGTCACAAGCTCTCCGCCCAGCCGTCAGGTGCTGAATTTACGCTCCAGTTACCCGGCTAGACCCAGTACAGTTGAAGGTTGATCGCGGGAGAACCCAATGTCCTTGAATGCCCTGATGCGCTGGCTGAAACCCAGGGAGATGGTGTTTTTCGATCTCCTGGAGAGCGCCGCCGGCAATGCCTACCAGGCCTCCCAGCTCTTTGACCGCGAGATCCGCACCGGTGATGCCGCCCGCTTCGCCGAACTGCGCCGACAGATGAAGGATCTTGAACACATCGGCGATGACATCACCCGCGAAATCCTCGACCGTTTGAACCAGACCTTCGTCACCCCCATCGAGCGCGAAGACATCATGGCGCTCGCCCATGCCCTCGATGACGTGGTGGACAAGATCCACGCGGTCTGCGAGCGCCTCATCCTCTACCGCATCGGGCCCGTGATGCCCGCCGTCACCGAGATCAGCTCCATCATCGTGGAAGGCGCCGGGGAAATCCTGCACCTCATCCGCTCCCTGCGGAACATGTCCAACCAGAAGGACATCCGCGACCGCATCCGGCGCGTGCACACCCTGGAGAACAAGGCCGACTCCATCTACCATGCGGCCCTGGCCCAGGTGTTCGAAGACCCGAAGGATCCCATTGAACTCATCAAGTGGAAGGAGCTCCTGGAACAGATCGAAGACGCGACGGACAAGATCGAGCTGGTGGCCAAGGTTGTGGGTTCCACCGTCATGCGCAACGCCTGAGGACGGTCCATGTTTCTCGCGCTTGCCCTGATCGTCCTGCTGGCCCTGGTTTTCGACTACATCAACGGGTTCCACGACACCGCCAATGCCATCGCCACGGTGGTATCCACGGGAGTGCTGTCCGCCCGGAACGCCATCATGATGGCCGCAGTGCTGAACTTCGGCGGGGCCCTGCTGGGCACCCAGGTGGCCACCACCATCGCCAAAGGCATCGCCGACAGCCAGTTTGTGGTTCCCGCCGTCATTGTGGCGGCCCTGCTGGCAGCCATCGTCTGGAACCTCATCACCTGGTGGTTCGGCATTCCCTCCAGTTCCAGCCATGCGCTCGTGGGCGGCCTCTCCGGCGCCGTGGTGGCCCAGGCGGGCCTCGGCGCCCTGCACACCACCAAGCTGAAGGAAGTGGCCACCTACCTGGTGGTATCGCCGGTGGTGGGCTTCTTCATCGCCATGGCCATCATCATCCTCCTGCTCTGGATCTGCCGCCGCATGGCGGGCCACCGCGTCAACGTCGCCTTCCGCAAGTTGCAGCTTGTCTCGGCTGGGGCCATGGCCTTCACCCACGGCACCAATGATGCCCAGAAGGCCATGGGTATCATCGCCCTGGCCCTCATCACCTACGGGAAGTTGGCCGCCCACGGGGCCAAGGTCGACGTGCCCATCTGGGTGAAGCTGGCCTGCGCCACAGCCATGGGCCTGGGCACCATGTCCGGCGGCTGGAAGATCATCCGCACCATGGGCACCAAGATCGTGAAGCTGCGGCCCATCCACGGCTTCGCGGCGGAGACCTCCGCGGCCATCGTCCTCTTCACCACCGCCCACCTGGGCATTCCCGTGAGCACCACCCACGTCATCTCCGGCGCCATCATGGGCGTGGGCGCCAGCATGAACGTGTCCGCCGTGCGCTGGGGCGTGGCCGGGAACATCCTGGTGGCCTGGGTGCTGACCATTCCCATCAGCGCCCTCCTGGCCGCAGCCTTCCTAAAACTGGTGGCGCCCCTCTTCTGAGGCCAGATCGCCATCAGCGATAGAGATCCACCACGGAGACACTGAAATCACGGAGGTGGCACGGAGGCCTCCGCGTTCCTCCCGCATGGGCAGGCCGAAGGCCGCTTCCGGCAGGGCCGGAAGCCTTCGCAGGCGCAGGCTCGGATGCCCTGAGGAGGATCCGAACCTGGCGTCTGCGAAGTGCCCATGCTCCGTGCTTCCGTGGTGGATCCTTTGACAAGCGCAGACAAAACGGTGCGAAAGATGTTCCACCGCGGTGACGGCGCGCGCATCATTCCGTCACATCCGAGCCCGACACTTGTCGTCCCTGCCCCGCGGATGCCCGTCACCGCTTGGTCTCACCCTTTTCCCGCGGAATTGCCAACGCCGCCATGAGGCCGTCATCACCGTGACCGACCCTGGTTTCAGAACCAGGGAGACACGACCATGACGATCGAGACCCTCACGCCCCATCCCGAAGGCGCCCGCTACACCGTGCGCCCCTTGAGCAGTTCGGACTTCGTCCATCTGCGTCGGCTGGAATCGGAAATCTGGTCCGGCGATGGCACCGGCGAGCTCTGCCCCCACTATCTGCGGCTGTGCACCGAGCTCTACCGCGACTGGTGCTTCCTGGCCCTCGACGGCGACCGGCCCGTGGGCTATGTGCTGAATTTCGTGGCGGGCACCACGGTCTACTGCGCCACCCTGGCCGTACATCCTGAATACCAGAAGGGCCGGGTGAACTACCTGCTCATCCGCGCCATGGTCTCCAAGCTGCTCAACGAGAACGTGGACGAATGCCGCTTCCTCGTGGAGCCCGGCAACACCGATGCCCGCAGCGTCCACAACGCTCTGGGCGCCCGGGTGGTGGAAGAAGTGAACGATTTCTACGCCCCCGGCGACACCCGCCTCTGGTCCGCCATCACCCGCGAGGACCTGGAGCGCGTGCGGGCCCGCTACACCCGCCTCAAGCTGGTTTCGTGATGTCCTGGGCCGGTGTCCTCTGGCCCACCTTCGCCCTTCTGCCACGCCTGGCCGCCGGAGCGGAGCCGCAACCCGGATTGCACCGGTGGGCGCGGCGTCTGCTGCCGGCGCTGGGCGTCGATCTCCACGTCGAAGGGCACCTGCGGACGGATCTCCCCCTCTGGGTGGCCAACCACGTGAGCTGGGTGGATCCCGTGGTGCTCATGAGCCTGCGGCCCATGGGCACCATCTCGAAGGGCGAAGTGGCGGGCTATCCCCTCATCGGGCGGCTGGCCCAACGATCGGGCATCCACTTCGTCGAGCGGGAAGATCCCACCAGCCGCGCCGCAGCCCTGGCCGCATTCATGGCCTCGCTGCGCAAGGACCGCCCCATGCTGCTCTTCCCCGAAGGCACCACCACCCGTGGCGAGCGGCTGGCGGCGTTCTACGAAGGCGGTCTGCGCCTGGCCTTCCACCTGGGCCTTCCTTCCCAGCCCCTGCGCCTGAGCAGCCCGGCGCCGCACTATCCCTGGACCGGTGACGAAACCCTGGTGCCGCACATCCGGACCCTCTTCGCCCACCGCACACCCGTCACCGTCACCGCCGAAGATCCTTTGCATCCGTCGGATTTCCAGGATGCCGAAGCCTGGATTGCCGCTTTCAAGACCGCCCTCGCTCCCCGGAGTTCCGATGTCCGCTGATGTGTTGTTCCAGGGCCTCCGCACGGGGCTGACGCCCTTTCTGGGGCTGCCCCTCTGCATCGATCCGTGCCGTGCCACGGGCGTGGTGCTGGGCGCGCCCTGCGATGCGGGCGTCATCAACCGTCCTGGCGCGCGCCTGGGCCCCTGGGCCATGCGTGCCGCCTCCATGGGCGTGGGCTCGCATCCCATGCCTGACCGACTTCGGGAAGGACGGCCCGTCTTCGGATCCCCCGCCGCCCAGGGCTGGCTGGATGGCGGCAACATCCCCGCTCTGCCCTTCTCCCTGAAGGAGGCGCTGGAAACCGTCCAGGCCACCATCGGCGCCTGGGCCATGAACGGCTGCCGCACCCTCATGCTGGGCGGTGACCACTCGCTCACCCTTGGCGCCCTGCGTGCCCTGGCGCGCCAACACGGGCCCCTGGGCCTGTTGCACGTGGATGCCCATCCTGATGCCGCCGATGGCGCCGCCTGGGGCACGGACATCCATCACGGCACCTGGCTCCGGCAGGCCATCGAAGAGGGGCTGGTGGCTCCCGAGCGCACCATGCAGGCGGGCCTGCGGGCCCCACGCTTCGACGACGACGAACTGGCCTTCCTGTCCGCCGTGGGCGTGCGCATGTGGACCCCCGCGGATCTGCGCGATCCCTTGCTGTCCCTGCGTTTGAAAGAGGATCTCGCCGCCGTGGGTCAGGGCCCTGCCTACCTGAGCCTCGACCTGGATGCACTGGATCCCATGCTCGTGCCCGCAGTGGCTGAGCCCGTGCCCGGCGGCCTGAGCCTGCCCGAAACCATCCGCCTCATCCACGGCACCCGCCAATGGGCCGAGCCCTGGGTGGGCGCCGATCTCATGGAACTTGCTCCCACGCTGGATGGCGCCGAAGCCAGCGCCCGCGTGGCCGTCCACCTCGCCCTCCACCTTCTCGCCTGAGGTTCCCATGACGCCCGCCAGCTCCCCCCTTGAAGCCTTCGAGAACCACATCGGCCCCCTCACCTGGGATGACCTCGTCACGGGCTACGATTTCGGGTTTCTCACTTCCTTAGAAATCCAGGTGACCGCCACCGGAGACGGCCTGGCCGTCCAGCGATTGCGGGCCCTGGAAGGCTCTGCCCTGAAGAATTTCGAAGCGCACCTCTGGGCCGCCTGCGCCGAGGCCGTGGGCAAGACCCCCCGCCCCGGCAGCTCCCGCTGGTCCCAGGCCCAGGACCGCTGGCGCGAGGCCCTGCTGCGCGAAGCCCTGGCCACGGAAACCACCGCGGATCAGCTGGCCCGCAGCGTGGAGCGCCTGTACGAACAGGTCGGCTGCCCCGAGGACATGCTGATCATGCTGAAGCCCTCCCAGCGGTGGTCAGGCACACCCGCCACGGTGGATCCGGTGGCGGTCGAACAGTTCCTCAATGGCACCCGGAAGAACCAATCCCGCCGGTTTGGTGCGACTTCCTAAGAGTGTGGCACCCTGAAGGCTCCCCCCGGAGTCCTGATGCCGCTGCCCGACCCCAGGCTGGATGACCTGCTCACCAGCACAGGCCCAAAGCTCGAGGGGCTCCTGCGCTGGCTGCTGGAGGCCTCCCCGCTCGATTCCGTGGATGGCGAGGCCCGGCGGACCAGCCGTCTGCGGCGGCTTCACAAGGCCCTGGTGGAGCGGGGACTGCTCGGTTCGTTATCTGAAGAGTGGAACCACGCCTCGGCCATCCGACTGCTGGCGGAAACGGGGCTGCCAGACCGCACTTCCCTGTTGGGAGAAGGCTTTCTCCGGGTGGTGGACCGCGTCATTCCGCGCCTGGATCCCGAGGGGGATCTTTATGCCCTCCTCGACCGCCTTGAACTCCACGACTCGGACGCAGCGTGGGTCGAGGGCCTGCCTGTTGATATCAAAGCCGCCTGGGGCCAGGTGCTCTCCCCCCCCCGCGAGATCTGGGTCCACGCGGCGCGATTGCTCTCACACCGCGCCTCGGCCGTGGGGCTTTCGCGGGATCTCCTGAACCTGGATGCCGCTGGCACGGATGCCGATTCGCCCTTCTTCAACCTCACTCACGCGACACGGGCCTACGGCGACGATCCAGGAAATCCCTCGGTCCGCGCAGCCTGGGAACGCTGCCATGCCGACTGCCTGCGCGCCCTGTCCCAGGCCCACGACCGGTTGGATGACCGAGGCGTATCCACGGACCTGGTGTTCCGCCTGGAACTGCTCGAAGCGCAGCTGCGGCGCATCGAACAGCTGCTGGCCTTCGCCAACGGAGAGGGGGACGGAGCGGCCTTTACCTTGGAACTCGTGCGGGGCAGCGCGGAACAGCACAGCCTCGGCACGCTGCTGAACACCAGCCTGAAGCGCCTGGCCCGCAAGATGGTGGAGCACACCGGCGACACCGGTGAACACTACATCGCCCGGAACCGCCAGGAATGGAAGGCCACGGGCTGGGCGGCAGCGGGCGGCGGCCTGCTGACCGCGGGCACCGCTCTCCTCAAATACGGAGGCTCAGCCTTGCCCCTGGCGCCCCTGATCATGGGGCTATTCCTTTCCTTCAACTACGCCGCCAGTTTTTGCCTCATGCAGCTGCTGGGTTTCAGCCTGGCCTCCAAGCAGCCGGCCATGACCGCCTCGGCTCTGGCCCGGGCCCTGGAGAACGGTGAGGACCAGGAACAGGAAATCGAACTGGTGGCGGCCATCACCCGCACCCAGGTCATCGCCACCATCGGGAATGTTTGCGCCGCCATGCCCACGGCCCTCGCCGTCTGTGGCCTCTGGATCTGGCTCACCGGGCACGGCCCCCTGAGCCAGGAGACCGCCCTCCACAGCCTGCACGGCACCCATCCCCTTCATGCCTCGACGCTCGTATTCGCCGCAGTCACGGGCGTGCTGTTGTGGATCTCCAGTCTGGCTGCGGGCTGGGCCGCCAACTGGAGCGCCTATCGGAACCTGCCGGAGGCCCTGGCGCGCAGCCGCCGGATCCAGGCGCTGCTGGGCCCCCACCGCTCGAAATGGCTGGGCCGGTTCGTCCACCGGAACATCTCAGGCTTCATGGGCTACCTGGCCTTGGGCGCCCTGCTGGTCTTCGTGCCCATGGCCTTCGCCTTCGCGGGCATCCACCTCGAAGTGCGCCACGTCACCCTTCAGTCGGCCTCCCTGGCCCTGGCCTCCGCCAGCCTCTGGGCCCAGGGGGCCCTGCTCTGGACTGAGGCCCTGTGGGGGTTGCTGGGCATCGCCCTCATCGGAACCCTGAACTTCACCGTCTCCTTCGCCCTGGCGCTGTGGACCGCCCTGCGCGCCCGGGCCTTCAACGGCCCCGCCCGCCGCCACCTCTGGTGGAACATTCTGAAGGCCTTCAACCGCCAGCCGGGGCGCTTCCTCTTACCCCCAAGCAAGCCTTCTGCCTTTGGCCAGGGGTGATACCCTCGACTCCCCCCATTCCGGAGATGCCCATGCGTAACCTGCTCCTTCCGGCCCTCCTCGCCTGCTCCCTGGTGGCTCAGGACAAGCCAGCCGCCCTGACGACGCCCATGCCAGCGCCCGTGCGCCTCACGCCCCTGCGCGTGAGTCCAGCGACCACGCTCTCGCAGGAGATCGGCATCAGCCGCATCGATCTCGCCTTCGCCCGGCCCGCCGTGAAGGGACGCGCCATCTGGGGCGGCCTCGTGCCCTACAAAGAGGTGTGGCGGGCTGGCGCCAACAACGCCACGGTCATCACCTTCAGCCATGCCGCCAAGGTGGCTGGGAAGGACGTGCCCGCGGGCAGTTACGGCTTCTTCGTCATCCCCCAGGAAAAGACCTGGACCCTCATCCTCAACAAGAAAGCCAAGCAGTGGGGTGCCTACGAGTACAAGCCGGAGGAGGATCTGATGCGCTGGGAGGCCACGCCCCAGGCCGGGCCCTTCCTCGAATACCTGGACTACCGGGTGATCCCCCAGGATCTCAGCAGCGCCGTGGTGGAGCTGGGTTGGGAGAAGCTGCGCGTAAGTTTTCCGGTGGCCTTCGACACCAAGGGCATCTACTGGGCCCACCTTGAGGACAAGCTGAAGCAAGCACCGGATACGGACTGGGTGCCCTGGTACCAGGCCGCCAAGTACTGCCAGGACCAGAGCATCGAACCGCAAAAAGCGATCCTCTGGATCGAGAAGAGCCTCAAGGCCGGTGACAGTTTCTGGAACCACGAAACCGCCGCCCGCATTTTCCGGGATGCCAAGCGCCTGCCCGAGGCCCTGGCCCACCTGCAGAAGGCCATCGATCTTTCCGGGCCCGGCGGCGCGCCCAAGGAATACACCGCCAACCTGGAAAAGGAACTGGCGGCCTGGAAGGCCCAAAAGTAGGCCCTGGCCTCACATCTTCACAGCCATCTTCAGGAAGGACTCCGGAAGGTTGACTCCGCTCCGGCCCAGGTTCGCCTGATGGACGAAGATGGTCAGCCTTCCTCCGATGCGCTCAAAGGCGATGATGCCGCCTTCCGGAAACAGCTTCCGGCTGCTGCACACCACCAGCTTGCCCTGCTCGGCGTAGAACCGGGTCTGCTCCGGCGTAAAGGACCAGGCCACCTGGGCTTTGGCATCCACCGAAATCTCCTGCTTCTTCAGCTGGATGACCATGTCCAGCTCCTTGCAGGCCACGCGGCCCTCGGAACCGGCGCTGGAGGCCAGGATGAGCAGGAACTTGGCTGCATCTTGCACAGGAACCCCCTCGGCATGGAGGCCCTGTGGCGCCAGGAAGAGGGGGGTGGCAGCCAGGAGCGCTGACAACCGGCGATCAAACGGAAGGAAAGGGCGAGACATGACACTACCTCCAGGTCTCTTATCGGCCGTGCATTCAACGCAGGGGGTGCGACAAGGTGACCTTGAGGTAACTTTTAATGCCCTTTGATCAGTTCGTTCTGAACTGGGCCAGCGAGGCCGACAGATCCTCGGCGATCCGTGACAGGTGGTCCGCCGTGCGGTTCACCTCTTCCACGGTGTGGGCCAGTTCCGTGGAGGCGGCCGCGCTGCGCTCCGTGGACTGGGCGGATTCCTCCACCTGGCGCGCCACTTCCTCGGAAGTGCGGCCCTGCTCCTCCGTGGCTGCCCCAATCTCACGGGCAGCCACCACCACGGCGTTGATGTTCTCCTGGATGACGCGGATGGTGGCGTCCGTGGCCTCCACGGTGCGCACGCCCGTCACCATGGCATCCTCTGTGCGCTGGATCAGCTCACCGATCTGCTTGGCGGCCCCGGCGCTTCGCTCCGCCAACTTCCGAACCTCCTCCGCCACCACCGCAAACCCTTTGCCATGCACACCCGCCTTGGCGGATTCGATGGCCGCGTTGAGGGCCAGCAGGTTGGTCTGCCGCGCCAGATCCTGGATGACCTGCACGGCCTTCACCATTTCCTGGGTGGCCTCGCGGATATCCTGCATGGCCATGACCGTGGCCTCGCCCTGCTGGGCTCCTTCCTGCGCGGCCTTCACCATGGTCTCGGTGCCCGCCTGGCTGCTGCGGACATTCCCGGCCACCTGCTGGATGGAGGCGGAGAACTCGGTCATGGCTGCCGCGGTGCGCTCTGAGGCCACCCGCTGGCCCTCGGCGAACTGGGCAATTTCACTGGTGGCGCGGGAGACTTCGCTGGCCGTGGAACTCAATTCCGTCGAGCCTTCCGCCACGCGCAGGCTGGCCCCACGAAGCTGCGCGAAGAACTGCTGGAAGCGGGAGAGCATGGCGTTGAAATCCTTGGCCATGCGGCCCAACTCGTCCTCGGAGTGGACCTCGACCCCCATCCTGAAATCGCCCGCCACCATGCGCTCCATGCCTTCGGACACTTCCTTTAACGATCTGCGGATGCGCCCCATGACTGCGCCGGAAATCCAGATGCCCAGGATCAGGCTGATGGCCAGAATGATCAGCTTCAGGATCATGCCGAATCGCACCAGATCGGCCATTTCAGCCTTCTCGCGAAGCTCAATGCGCTTCGCTTCGGTGAAGGTTGTTTCCGCCAGGGCCTTGATGGCCTCATTCATGGGCCGGTCGATGCCCTTCAGTTGCCCATCCACCGTGCGATAGGCCAGAGGATCCCTGGGGTTCCAGTTAGCAAGGGCTTCGCGGTATTTCGATCCGAGGGTGTGGAGCTCCTGCAGGGTCTTCTCCAGGGGCACCGTGGAGATCTCCAGTTCCGTCAGGAGGCCCCGCAGCTTCGCCAGATCGCCTTCAACCTCCTTCTCGGAGGCATTGAAAGCCGCCTTGTACTTCGCCATCTGTTCCGGGTCGTGGCCGCGGATGAGGATGTTCTTCCATTCCTGCACCTGGGTCTTGAAGTCGTTCTGCGCTTCCCGCGCCGTATCACCCGCCTGGCTGAGCTTCAGGAGCGTGTCGGCCATTTCACTGGACTGGGCCGTGAGCCGGTGGGCCACCCAGAAGCCGGCCCCACCCAGGGCCAGCGCGGCCGCCATCAGGCTTCCCGCCAGCAGCCAGAGTTTCGCACGCACAGATATCCGGTCGAGGAATGACACCTGCATGATCCACCCCCAGGACGCCTACACCCTGGTATCGGCCTCCAGTCAGATCCCTGAAAGTTCGGACATCCCACAGGAAAAAACCTTGTGGTCAGGTACATCCCCAGCCGCACGGCGAGGATCCCCGGCTGGAAGATCACCCGCTTTCGCGCGGAAACGGCCAAGGACCAGCACTTTCACACCCCTTTCACGCGGCAGGTCCAGGAAGGGGCTGGAATGAAGCCCAAGGAGGGATTGGCCATGACCCCGGTCTCACTCTCAGCCACATCACTCCTGCGCCCCTTTCCCGATGATTGGATCATCCGGCCCCGGCGGCCCGAGGACATCCCCGGCGTCATCGCACTCATGAAGCGGGTCTACGCCGAACCTCACGGGCCCGAAGCCGTCTGGCCCCCTGACACCCTCATGCGGCACTTCGAAACGTTTCCCGAAGGTCAGCTCTCCATCCTGGATGGGCAAGGACGGCTCATTGCCGATTCCACCGCCATGGTGGTGCGGTCAGAAACCGCGCTGCGGCCCCACCGCTGGTCCGAGATCACCGCCCGGGGAACCCTGGCCCACCACGATCCGAAGGGCGATGCCTTCTACGGCGTCGATCTGGCGGTCGATCCGGAATTCCAGGGCATGGGCCTGGCTCATCACCTCTATGCCGTCCGCACCGCGCTGGCCATGAGTCTGGGCTGCCGAATCTTCGTGGCGGGGGCCCGCATGCCCGGCTACCACTTGGCCTCGGACCTGCTCGCGCCCGAGAGCTACCTCGCCCTGGTGGAGCGCGGCCTCATCTACGATCCCACCTTGTCGAAGCAGCTTCGCCTGGGGTTCCGCCTCCGCGGCCTGCTGCCCGGTTACATCGCCGACCCTGAAAGCGCCGACAACGCGGCCCTCATCTCCATGGAGCTGTGATGCGGTTCTCGGCACCCAAGCCCGTCATGTCGCGCCCAGTGCGGGTCTGCTCTGTGCAGTACGCCCTGCGCACCATTTCCAGCTTCGAGGAATTCGCCACCCACGTGGAATCCTTCGTGGATGTGGCCGACGACTACGATGCGGACCTGATCGTCTTCCCAGAACTGCTCGGCGTGCAGCTCATGGGCCCCACCAGCGGCGGCGGCGAGCCCTCTGAGGTCATGCGGCGCCTGGCGGCCGAGCATGTCGATGATTTCGACGCGCTCTTCAAGCGCCTGGCCACGGAATACGAGCGGATCATCGTGGGTGGCACCATGCCCCGTCTCGAGGGGGAACGCCTGCTGAACGTGGCCTCGGTCTACTTCCCGAATGCCGAGCCGGTGCACCAAGCCAAGCTCCACCTGACCCCGGCCGAGCGGAACGTCTGGAAGTTCTCTCCTGGGCGGGACCTGCTGGTGGTGGATACGGATTTCGGCAAGTTTGCCGTGGCCATCTGCTATGACGTGCAGTTTCCCGAGCTGGTGAAGATCCTCTGCAACCATCATGGCGTCGAGCTGCTGGTGGTGCCCTACATGACCGACGACCGCCGCGGCACCTGCCGGGTCACCACCTGCGCCCGGGCCCGCGCCGTGGAGAACCAGATCTACACGGTCACAGCCGGGATGGTGGGCAGCCTGCCCCTGATGACCGACCTCACCAGCCAGTACGCCCAGAGCGGCATCTTCACGCCGGCAGACCTGGCCTTCCCCATGGATGGCATCGCCACCGAGGCAGCCGCCAATGTGGAGCAGGTCATCGTGGCCGATCTCGACCTCGCCACCCTGGACCGCGCCCGCCACCACGGCAGCGTGCAGACCTTCCGGGACAGCCAGAGCGACACCCTGCACACCCGCTTTGACGGCGAGGTGCTCACCGTGCGGAGGCACTTCGGCGGCTGAGCCTGGGTCACCCCCAGGGCAGCCGGTGTCAGCGCCGCAGCCCCTCCCGGCACCAGGCCTGAAGCTCCCGGGCGGTGGCTTCGGGATCATCCACCAAACGCGCTTCGCCGAATTCGATCTGCGCCCGGACAGGGCCCATCTTCAGCAGCCGGTACAGGTGAGGCAGCAGCGCGTCCGCCCCAAGAAAGGCAGCCTCCCGCAGCGGCTGGTAGGTCAAGCGGAAGGGCTGGATGGGAAAGCGGCCTTCTTTGGCGATGCGGAAAGCCCCCACCCGCCAGGGCCGCGCTTCATCCAGCGAGGTGGTGCCTGAAGGAAACAGCCCGAGGCTCATGCCCCGCGTTTCCAGGCATTCACTGATGGCCTTCACGGCCTGCCGACGTGAGCCATCGGACTCCCGCCGCACAAACACCATGCCCGCCCGGCGGCCAGCCGCGCCGAAGAACGGCCACCGCGAAATCTCCTCCTTGCCCAGGAACACCAAGGGGACCTGGCTCATCAGCACCGGAATGTCGAGGTAGCTGAGGTGGTTCCCCACGAACAAGGCCGGGCTTTGGAGCGGCAGCCTGGCGCCTGTGCGCCGGACGTCCAGGTTGAGCTGGACCTGGGCCTCCCAGGCCCAGTCCGTGAGCAGACCCTGCAGCACATCCCTCGGAATGCGCCCGCCATGGCGGGCCTCGCAGCGGGCGCCCTGACGGTCGTACCGAAGGATGCCCGCCAGAACTCGCAGCAACCGCCCGGCAGCCGAATCCCGGAGGCTGCGGGAGCGCAGGCCCTCGAACAGGGGCGGAACCGCCGGTTCCTCCAGGGACCTGAACATCAGGGGATTGGCCTCGGGCATGGGTGGGCCTCACGGAGCAGTCGGCGGAATCCCATCGCGAGGTCCGATGGTCGCGAGGGGGCTGTCACCGGGAATTCGTGGCAACTCACACGCTATCCATGCCGTGTAACAGAGGTGTGCAAAGGTGCGCACCGGGGCGTAACGGCCGCCTACACGCCCGTGCGATCCACCCCCCAAATGACTTTGTGCAGCTGCACCTGCACGCGCACAGGCAACGCATCGGCCACCACCTGTTCCGCCAGCCAGGCGGGATCGAGGCTTCCCCACACGGGGCTGAAGAGCACCTCCAGCCGATCCCAGATGGCCCGCTCGGCACACCAGGCCTTGGCCCAGGTGTAGTCCGCCTCATCGCAAAGGACGAACTTCAACTCATCCTGGCCCGGCACCATGTGATCCAGGTTGGTTTCAAGCCAGCGTTCCGCCTCTCCGCTGCCGGGTGTCTTGCGGTCCACGATCTTCACCACGGCCTTGGGCACCACGGCCAGATCGTGGCTGCCCGCAGTCTCCAGGGCCACCTCGTAGCCTTCCTCCAGAAGGGCCTGCAGCAGCTGTGGCGCCATCGGATGGGCCAGGGGCTCACCGCCCGTCAACTCGACAAAGGGTGCGTTGGGCCCCCGGCGCGGAGGGCCGAGGCGCTCCCGCGTCTCGCTCAGGAGATCCTCCAGCTCACGCATCGCCCCATCATAAAAGGCGTACTCGGTGTCGCAGTACACGCAGCGCAGAGGGCAGCCCGAAAGTCGGATGAAGAGGCAGGGCCGGCCGATGCGCGTACCTTCCCCTTGGATGCTGTGGAACACCTCGTTGACCTTGAACTTCATGCGGCAGAACCCCTTCCCTGGCATTGTCCCATGGCGCTTCCCAAGAATCCGAATCCTGTGGGAGCATCGACCTTTCCCGGGGTGTTCATGTTCGTGCAACGGTTCCTGCCGGTCCCGCTGGCCTGCTTCATCCTTGGCGCCCAGGCGCCGGAACCGCCGGAGCCAGTGCAGGTCCGCTACCAGAAACGGGAAGTCATGGTGCCCATGCGTGACGGGGTGAAGCTGTTCACCTCCATCTACGAACCCAAGGACACCACCCGCCCCCATCCCATTCTGATGTCCCGCACTCCTTATGGGGCCGGCCCCTATGGGCCCGACGCCTACCGGCGCGGCGTGGGGCCCTCTCCCGCCTTCGCCAAGGAAGACTACATCGTGGTGTATCAGGATGTGCGGGGTCGTTCCCACAGCGAAGGCCAGTTCGTGGACACCCGGCCCTTCAACCCCGCCAAGGGCCCCCGCGATACGGACGAGGCCACTGACACCTATGACACCATCGCCTGGTTGCTGGCGAATGTTCCAAACCACAACGGCCGTGTGGGCCAATGGGGCATCAGCTACCCCGGCCACTATGCCGCCCAGGCCCTGCTCAGCGGGCATCCGGCCCTCAAGGCCGTCTCTCCCCAGGCGCCCATGATCGACCTCTGGGAGGGCGACGACAGCTACCACCGTGGCGCCTTCCAGCTGCTGGCCAACGCGGAGTTCTTCACATTCTTCCACAGCCGCCCAGCGGCAGCCCCCACCCAGCCCCCAGCCACTGCACCACCTGTGGCACCGCCCGCCCAACGGCCTCCCGATGACTACCGCTGGTTCCTGGAGGCAGGATCGGTTCAGGCCGTCTTCCCGAAAATGAACCAGCCCGCCGAACCGATCTGGGAGGAATACGTTCGGCACAACACCTACGACGCCTACTGGCAGGCCCGCGACCTGCGGCCCCACCTGAAGCAGGTGCAGCCCGCCGTGCTCACGGTGGGCGGCTGGTTCGACGCGGAGGATCTCTTCGGCGCCTTGGCCTGCGCCCGAACCCTGGCCCAGCAAAGCCCCAGCACCGCCAGCCACCTGGTCATGGGGCCCTGGTCCCACGGCCTCTGGGCCCGCGGGGAGGGCGACCGCCTGGGTCCGCTGGAATTCGGCGCGAAGACTTCCGCCTGGTTTCAACGGGACGTGGAATTGCGATTCTTCAATCAGCACCTGAAGGGAGAAGCGGGCCAACCTCTGCCAAAGGCCACCATGTTCGAGACGGGGAAGAACCAGTGGCGCTCCTTCGACACCTGGCCACCCCGGACCGTGAAGCCGCGCACCTTCTACTTCGGAGCCCAGGGCCTCCTGACTGCGGCCAGACCTCGAGCCGCCTCAGCCTTCGACGCTTTCATCAGCGATCCTGCCCGGCCTGTGCCCCACACCCAGGAGATCACCTCCGGGTTTTCCCCCAGCTACATGACCGAGGATCAGCGCTTCGCATCCCGGCGTCCGGATGTGCTGGTCTACGAGACCGCGCCCCTGGAAGCGGACCTCACCCTGGCGGGCCCGCTGAGGCCGGTGCTTCAGGTGAGCACGACCGGCACGGATAGCGACTGGGTGGTGAAAGTGATCGATGTCTACCCCGATGACACTCCCGATCCCAAGGATCCGCCCAGCGGCTGGCATGCCGGAGGGGCTGAGATGCTGGTTCGCGGAGACATCCTTCGCGGGAAGTTTCGCAACAGCTACCAGACGCCTGAACCCTTCGTCCCTGGCCGTCCCACCGAAGTGGCCTTCACGCTGCCTGACATCTTCCACACCTTTCAGAAGGGGCATCGACTCATGGTGCAGATCCAGTGTTCCTGGTTCCCCCTGGCGGATCGGAATCCCCAAACCTTCTGCGACATTCCCAAGGCCCCGCCCGAGGCGTTCCAGAAGGCCGAACAGCGGGTCTACCGCTCCGAGGCCCTGCCGTCGCGGTTGGAAGTCCAGGTGCTGGAATAAGGGTTAGAGCCAGCGCCGCCCGCCATCCAGCGTCAGGATCTCCCCGGTCAGGAAGGGGCTTTCCGCGGCGTAGCGGACGGCGCGACAAAGGTCTTCTGGATCTCCGAGGCGTTTGAGCAGGGTGCGACCCGCCAGGAAAGACCCATCGCTGCCTTCATCAGGCAGCAGGGCCCCCAGGGCGTGGCCCACCACCCGCACGCGGGGAGCCAGCAGTTGGGCCAGGCCGGGGACCAACGCGGCCAGGCCGGCCTTGGCGGCGCTGTAGGGTAGCCGCTTCAGCCAGGGGCGGTGGACGGAGGTGTCCAGCAGGATCTGCAGGCAGGCACCTTCGGCCATGCGCGGGGCCAGGGCCTGGGCGCAGAGGAAGGGGAAGCTGAGGTTCAGGCGCCAGGTGGCCTCGAGGGCTTCGGGGGTCCAGGTGCCCAACGGGTCTTCAGGAAAGGATCCTGCCAGCAAGATGGCTCCGGAAATAAACCACCCATCTGCCTCCAACGTGTCCATATCTGCCATCATGCGGGAAACCAGATCCGGGTTTTCAGCATCCCACTGGAGTGTCCGGACCCCACTCGTCTTCGACAAACCATTCACCCATGCCTCATCCCCCCAAGGCCTAGAACTGGTCAACACCAGCGCGTGGTCCCGGGCAAGATCCTCGGCCAGAACCCGGCCCAACCGCTGCCTTCCGCCCACAAGGATCCAGCAGGCCCTGCCGTTTTGAATTGTCCGTTCCATTTCGGCATTCTTCCACAAAGGCTCCATGAACCCCTACCTGAAACGCATCCGATGGCGCCTGCTATGGATCAGCTTCATCTGCCTGACCACGGCCCTGGGCTCCTTCGCCCTCAACAATTGGGTCTACTCGGAATCTGACGACCAGTGCAAGTGGGCGGTGGAGAACGGCAAGATCGTCATCAGAGAAATCCTGCCCGACGGTGTCGCCGAGGAGGGCGGCCTGCTCGAGGGCGACGAACTGGTGAAGATCCAGGGGCGATCCTATGAAGGCAGCTCCGAGGGGACCACCAAGGCCCAGAAATTCATCAACAGCAAATCCGAAGGCACCATCCTCATCTACACGGTGAAGCGCCAGGGACGGCAGATCCTGGTACCCGTGCGGCTGGTGAAGCCCCTGCACACCATTCAGCTGGCCTTGTTGGCAAATGGCATCATCGCCTGGCTCATCGGGCTGCTGGTGGTGCTCTCAGCCCCGGAGCGCAAATCGTCGCGGCATTTCTTCTATCTCGCCGCCGCAGCGCTGCTCATGTCCAGCGCGGCCCCATCGGGCAATTCCCCCTTCGCCATCAGCGCAGCCGTCCTGATGCTGACGGCGTTCTCCAACGCCCTATTGCCCCCTCTCTGGGTCCATTTCTTCCTGCGCTTTCCGCACCCATCCGAGCTGCGGAAGAACCGTAGATTCCTGCAGGCGTTGTACGGTGTGTTCGCCATTCTGGCTCTCACCATGTTGGTGGCGCGCCTTTCGATCCTGGGCGGCTCCATGCCCGCGGGTCAGATCAGGGTCTTCCTCAGGGCCTTCGGGGTGGTGGCCCTCGTCCTCTACGTCGCTTCCGCCCTCACGGGCCTGGGCTTTTTCGTGGCGGGCACCTTCCGCGCCGCGCCCCGCCTCCGCAAGGCCCTGATGCCCTCGCTGATCGTAGCAGCGGCGCTCTGCCTCGACTTGCTGGCCCTGGTCATCCTGCAAAGCAAGTTCGGCAACAGCCTGCTCTTCAACACGCAGCTCTATATCTTCGTACTGCCCGCGCCGCTCCTGCCCCTGGCCTTCGCCTTCGCCATTTTCCGCCATGGCCTCTTCGACGTACAGAAGGTGCTGCTGCGCTGGGTGAGCTACATGGCCATCCTGTCGCTCACGGTGGCGGGCTACCTGGGCGGCCTGGCTTGGGCCTTCTCCCATTTGTCCGCCATTCCCTCCGGTTGGGCCGGTGCCCTCATCGGCATCCTCGCCCTGCCCCTGGGCTGGATGCTGCGGCGAGTGCTGACGCTGCTGCGCCGCAAGTTCCACCGGGACTTCGCCAGCACGCGGGACATCGCCCTCAGCGCGGTGCGTGAGCCCCGGAAACGGTTCAGCGAGGAATCCCTCATCAAGTCCCTGAAGCGCGCCCTGGGCGAAGCCTTTCAGCCCCACCTGCTGGAAATCCTGCCCATCGTGGACCGCCAGATCATGCTCCCCGGTGCGGAAGGGTCGGACCGCGAGGACCGCCGCATCCACTTCCCGCCTCAGCCGCTTCGCATTCCGCCTGGCCTCATCCGCCTGGCCCGGGAAAACCGAGAGCTGGTGCTGGGCCTGGGCAGCGAAGAGGCTGACTGGATCCGCGAACAGGGCGGCACGGTGCGGGCCCATGTGGATGCCCTGGAGGCCCAGCTGCTCCTGCTCATCCTCGCGGGTGACATCCCCCACAGCGTGGTGTTGCTGGGCGGCAAGTACGCCGAGCTGAACTATGGCCGCGAGGATCGCGAACTTCTCCGCGAAGTGGCTCTGGCCGCGGGCCAGGTGCTGGAGACGGCCGTCATGCACCAACGGCTGGTGGTGCAGGAACGTCTCAGCCAGGAGCTGGAAACAGCCCGCCGCATCCAGGAAGGCCTGGTTACCTCTTTCGTCCCCCCCATCCCCGGTTTCCATGTGGCCCTGCGCCTGGAACCCGCCCAGGAGACCGGCGGTGACCTGCTCTTCGTCAAGCGGCGCCCCAGCGGCCGCTGGCTGGCCGCCGTGGGCGATGTCTGCGGCAAGGGATTGGCCGCGGCCCTCTACATGGCCCAGGCCACGGCCCTGCTTGAGCAGGCCGCCCAGCGCGAGGACCAGGGCCTGGAGGAGATTCTCTGCAGCCTCGACCAGACCCTGCGCCAGCTGCTGGGCCACCGGGGCTTCCTCACCCTCATCCTCCTGGAGTGGGACGACACCGGGAACTACCGGCTGGCCCGGGCGGGCCACCCCGGTGCCCTGATGCTCCAGAGTCATCAGGAGGAGGGCTCCTGTGAGGTGGTTCCCCACGGCCGCGGCCTGGGCCTGCGCCCCGCCGGACCAGGCGACTGGCAGGTCGTCGAAGGCGTGCTGCCCCCCAAGGGCTGGATGGTCCTCTACAGCGATGGGCTTTCTGAGGCCATGAACCGCGAAGGGGAACTCTACGGCCTGGACCGTTTGAGCGCCCAGTTGCGGCGCCTCTGGGGCACGGGCAGCCCCCGCGCCGCCTGCGAGGCGGTGTTCCATGATGTGGCCGCCTTCGATACACAGAACCGCGATGACCGAACTCTGTTTATCCTAGGGAGGGAGGCCTCCTGATGCGCCGCTCGCCCCTCCGATGGACCATTCCTGCTTTCCTGGCCCTCCAGTTGGGGCTGCTCTGGGTGCAGGGCGCGCAACTCCATCGTCAGAACCAAGTGCTGGCGGGCCTGCGCGAAGACATCCAGGCTCTGACCGAATCCTTGGAGAACAACCAGGGTTCGGCCTCTGCAGAGGAAGAGCCGGCCGCTGTTCCCGCGAGCTTGTTCGAAGCCCCGCCCCCACCCAAGAAGGTGGCGGTTCTGGGAGCCGAAGAGGAGCAGGAACCTGCCGCCAAGGACTTGCAAGCCTCGAAGGATTCCGCCCAGAAGGCAGTCAAGGACGCCCGGGAAGTGCAGTCCAAGTTGTCCCTGGAGGAAAACGCCCGGAAGGCTGAAGAGGCGCGCAAGGTCCAGGCCGCCACGAATGCCTGGCAGCGCTGGGTCTGGGTTGGGTTGGCCGTGGTGGCTCTGGCCCTGGTGGGCCGCTCGGTGCTTCGCCGGCGGGGATGATGTCACTGCTGGACTACCTGCGCGAGGATCCGGAATGCCGGAACCTCGCTGAGGGCGCCGTCCACGCCGTCGCGCCTGCCCTGGATGATCCAGCTCCAGACCATCTCGCCATGCAGCTGAACGAGTGGGCCTTCCTCCTCGCGGGAAGGATGCCCCTGCCCTGGAACACCCACAAGGCGCTCGACGAGCTGAACCACCTGCTCTTCGTGGAACTGGGATTTGAAGGGGATCGCGAAACCTACGATGATCCCCTGAATGCCCTGCTGCCGGCCGTCATTGAGCGACGGAAGGGCCTGCCCATCTCCCTCAGCATCCTCTGGGTGGATCTGGCCCGTCGCCTGGGTTTCGATGCCGTGGGCGTGGGTTTGCCTGGCCACTTCCTGGCCGCCCTCCGCACCGATTTCGGGCTGCTTTGCTTTGACCCCTTCCACAAAGGGCGGGCCGTGGGAGAGGATGGCAGCGCTGAACTGGTGCGCGCCGCCACCGCAGGCCGGGTGGCCTTCCACCGGAACATGCTCCGCCCGGCCACCCATCGCGAAACCCTCATCCGCTTGGTGCGGAATCTCCATCTGCGCTTCATGCATGCGGAGGACTGGGACGAAGCCCTCTGGACCGGCACCCACCTCATCCTGCTGGATCCAGAGAACCCCCGAAGCCACAAGGAACGCGCCTACATCCACCTGCAGCGTGAAGAGGCCGGCCCTGCGCTGGTCGACCTGCGGGAGGCCCTGCGCCTGAGCCCCGATCCTGATCCCGAGATCCACGCCTGGTTGGCCCAACTCAAGCAGATCTAGGCCGAACAAATCCAGGAACGCCCTCTGGCCATGGCGCATCTTTTTGACATGCGCCTATCCCGAATCCAGCCCCTCCTCCTTTTTCCCCTGTTGCTCCTGGCTTGGGGCTGCGGCGGAACACGTCTCGTCTACGATGTGGATCCCAGCTTCGCCAACAGTTCTCAGCGCACCGTGGCTCCGGATCCCCGCCGCGACCGCATGGTCATCCGCGAGGGCATGCGACCCCTGAACCCTGAGCTCCATCTCAAAGCCGCGCTGACCGAATTGGAAACCCGCCACTATCTGCAGGCGAACCCAGACGAGGCTGATCTCTGGCTGTCCGCCTACATCCTGATTCCCGGCGCACCCGAGGGCCAGGCCCGGGGCCCTGAGCACCGGGAAGGCGGCGGTGAGGGGCGCCACGGGGGCGGCCGCGGCGGCGCCGGCAGAAGCGGCGGCTCCCAACCGAGTCATGAGGGAAAGGGGCACAGCACCCTTCTCCTCATCATCCAGCTGCAGGACCGGAAAACGGGCCAGCGGGTCTGGCATGGCGAGATGAGCATCGATCCCAAGGACAAGGACGCCGAGGGCCGCCCGCTTGGCATCGAAGCAGCCGTCCATCGCCTCCTGCAGCCCCTGCCCGCCCGGCCCTGAACGAACGCGGGGGCCGCACGGCCCCCGCATCTTGAGACTGAACCTTGAAGCCTACTTCTGCTGCGCCTCGACGACGGTGAGCGCCGTGAGGTGGATGATGTCATTGAGATCGCTGTGGCGCTGCAGCACATGCACGGGAGCCGCCATGCCGCAGGTGATGGGGCCGATCACCTCGGCGCCCGCCAGCCGCTGCACCAGCTTGTAGCCGATGTTGCCGCTGGTGAGGTCGGGGAAGATCAGCACGTTCGGGCCACCCGGCAGGTCCACCCAGGGGTAGTTCTCGGCCAGGATGCCCTCGCCCAGCGCCGTGTCCGCCTGCATCTCACCGTCGCACTTCAGCTCGGGCCGCGTGGTCTTGACGATCTGAACGGCCTTCTGGACCTTGCGGACCAGGGGATGTTCGACACTGCCGAAGCTGGAGAAGGAAAGCATGGCCACCTTGGGATCCATGTTGAAGGTGTCCTTCACCAGGTCCGCTGTGAGGGTGGCGATTTCCGCCAGTTCCTCAGCGGTGGGCTCGATGTTCATGGTGGTGTCGGAGAAGAACAGCACGCGGTTCTTCAGCACCATGGTGTAGACACCGCACACTTTCTTCACCCCCTTGCGGGTGCCGATCACTTCCAGGCAGGGCCGGATGGTCTCAGGGTAGTACATCGTCAAGCCCGCGATCAGCCCATCGGCCTTGCCCATTTGGCACATCATGGCGCCGAAGTAGATGCGGCGGCGCACCTGGCGCTTGGCCTCGGTGCGGGTGACGCCGCGGCGCTTGCGCAGCTCATAGAAGGCGTCCTCCGCCTCCTGACGCCAGGCCACCGCACCGGGATCGAGGATCTCGACGCCCTCGATGCTGATGCCGTGATCGGCGGCCATGGCCTTCACCTTGATGGGATCGCCCAGCAGGATGGGGATGCAGATGCCCTCGTCCACCATCTGGGAGACGGCCTGGAGGATCAGCGGGTGGTCGCCTTCGGGGAAGACCACGCGCTTGGGGTTCTCCTTGGCGCGGTGCACCACGCTGCGGATCACATCCTTGCTGCGGCCCTGGAGCCCTTCCAGGCGCTCCTTGTAGGCCTGCATGTCGGCGATGGGCTTCTTGGCCACGCCGGTGTCCATGGCCGCCTGGGCCACGGCCGGGGCCACCCACAGCAGCACGCGGGGATCGAAGGGCTTGGGAATGATGTACTCGGGGCCGAAGCTGAACTTCTGGCCTGCATAGGCCCGCGACACGCTTTCCGGAACTTCCTGGCGGGCCAGGGCGGCGAGGGCCTTGGCGGCGGCGATCTTCATGGGCTCGTTGATCTCGGAGGCGCGCACATCCAGAGCGCCGCGGAAGATGAAGGGGAAGCCCAAGACGTTGTTCACCTGGTTCGGATAGTCGCTGCGGCCCGTGGCCAGGATGATGTCATCCCGCGTAGCCTTGGCGGTGGGGTAATCGATTTCCGGATCCGGATTCGCCAGGGCGAAGACGATGGGCTGCTTGGCCATGCTCAGCAGCATCTCGGGCGTCAGCGCCCCCTTGCTGGAGCAGCCCACGAACACATCCGCATCCTTGATGGTGTCCGCCAGGGTGCGCCACTCGCTGGGCTTGGCGAACTTCTCCTTGTATTTGTTCATGCCTTCGGTGCGGCCCGTGTAGACCAGCCCCTTGGTATCGCAGAGCCAGAGATTCTCCAGCTTCACGCCGGCTTCGATCATCATGTTCGCGCAGGCGATGGCGGAGGCGCCGGCGCCGGAGAACACCACCTTCATGTCGGGCATCTTCTTGCCCGTGATCTCGCAGGCGTTCATGAGCGCAGCTGTGCTGATGATGGCGGTGCCGTGCTGATCGTCATGGAAGACGGGGATGTTCATTTCCTTCTTCAGGCGCGTCTCGATCTCGAAGCACTCGGGGGCCTTGATATCTTCCAGGTTGATGCCGCCGAAGGTGGGCTCCAGGGCGCGGGCCACCTGGCAGAAGCGGTCGATGTCGGTCTCATCCACTTCGATGTCGAACACGTCGATGTCGGCGAAGCGCTTGAAGAGCACGCCCTTGCCTTCCATGACGGGCTTGCCGGCCAGGGCGCCCAGGTTGCCGAGGCCCAGCACGGCGGTGCCGTTGGAGAGCACGGCCACCAGGTTGCCCTTGGCGGTGTATTCGTAGGCGAGCTCAGGGTTCTTCTCGATTTCCAGACAGGGCTCAGCCACACCAGGGGAGTACGCCAGCGACAGGTCCCGGGCCGTGGAGCAGGGCTTGGTGGCCACCACCTCGATCTTGCCTTTGCGTCCCTGCGAATGGTAATCGAGGGCTTCCTGCTTGCGTTTCATGGCCACACTCCTTAGTGAGTGCCCTGTCTGTTGGGCTGAGAATGCCCCCAGCTTACACCTCACGACAGCTTATCTTCCCTGGAAGGTCATCAATCCTTGCCTTTGTTGCAGCGATCACACGGATGGCTTTCACAACTTCCAGAAGTTCCCCGGTGGGGGTAGGCTCCAGGCAACGAAT
The DNA here is from genome assembly GCF_030758935.1 of Geothrix sp. PMB-07. Taxonomy (NCBI): domain Bacteria; kingdom Pseudomonadati; phylum Acidobacteriota; class Holophagae; order Holophagales; family Holophagaceae; genus Geothrix; species Geothrix sp. PMB-07. Next base: position 1,914,849 of record NZ_CP132333.1, on the reverse strand, counting down.
CCGGAGCCCCCATGCGCGCCCTGCCCCTGCTGCTGCCCTGTCTGCTGTGCCTCCCTCTCGCTGCCCAGAAGGCCAAACCCGCGGCGGAAAAAGCTGAAACAGCCAAGGAGGCCAAGATCGACTGGGATGGCGAGTGGACCCTCCACACCTCCCAGAGCGACAAGATCGACGAACAGATCGATGCCCACGTCAAAGATCTCAACTTCGCCATGAAGCTCTTCTGGAAGAAGAAACTGCAATCCGCCTGTCGCAGCTTCAACAAGCTGGACATCCTGGCGGGCGACAGCTTCTCCGTAACCATGGGCAAAGAGCGGCCCATCGATACCCCCACAGACGGCACCGAATCGGACTGGAAACGCAGCGATGACACAGTGTTCAAGGCCACCCTCACCAAGAACGGCCCCACCATGATCCAGACCCTCGTGGGCGATGGCTACACCCTGAAGCACGTCTACTCCATGCGGAAGGACGGCAGTTCCCTGGCCATCCAGGTCACCTACACCCACCCCAAGCTGGACAATCCTTTCAGCTACAAGCTGGTGTTCAAACGCAACGATTGATGCTGTCCAGGGGGACCGCCTGCTCGCTGCGCTCGCGATGTCCCCCCGGAACCCCCGCCCTTCGGTCGGCCTTCGCCTCCCTCAATGCCTCTGCATCGATCCTTCGCAAGGGGACCGCCTGCTCGCCCTGTTCGCGTTGCCCGCGATGTCCCCCCGCCGAGAACCGGTCACACTGAGGGCATGCGCCAGCTGAATCCCCCGTCCCTGCCCTGCCGCGCGCCCTGGTGGGCGGCTTCGGGGCACCTGCAGACCATCCTCGGCAACTACCTGCCCGGCGCTTCCCCAGATCATCCCTCCACCCCCTTCCTCATTCCGCTGCCTGATGGCGATCAGCTCGCGGCGCGGCACTATCCCGGCGAAGCACCCGTCCTCACCCTGGTCTTCCATGGCCTGGGCGGCGATGACCAGGCCCACTACGTGCGGCGGACTGTGGCACTGGCCCGTCGGCTGGGCCACCACGTCTGGACCGTGAACCACCGAGGCTGCGGCGCGGGCCGCGGCCTCGCCCGGAACCCCTACCACAGCGGTTCCGGCGATGACCTGGGCGCCGCCTTCGCTGCCGCCCGGGAACGTCATCCCGGCCTCCGGCAGCTGGCCGTGGGCTATTCTCTGTCCGCCAACGCCCTGCTGCTGAACCTAGGTGGCGGCCTGCGGCAACCGGCCGCTCAGCCGGACGCCGCCATCGCCGTGAACCCGCCCTTGAATCTGAGCGCCTGCTCGGAAACCATCCACCGGGGCCTCAGCCGCCTCTACGAGCTGCGCTTCATCCGCCGCTGCCGCCGGGCCATTCAGGAGCGGGTCGCGGACGGGCTCATCTCCGACATCTACCGCACCTGGCCCACCATGAGCCTGCGTGAATTCGACGGCATCTACACCAGCCTGGCCGGCGCCTTCGGAACGGCCGATGGCTACTACGCAGCCTGTTCGGCTGGGCCCCACCTGTCGAAGATCACCGTGCCCACCGTGCTTTTGATGGCCAAGGATGATCCCTTCATCCCCTGGCGCCACGCCGTGGAAGCCAAACCCTCGCCCGCGGTGCACCTCCACCTGGAGGACCATGGCGGCCACATGGGCTACCTGAGCCGGGATCTCCCAGACCACCGCTGGCTTCCCTATGCCGTCGAGCACTACGCAAAGGAGTTGCTCCACCGCGACGACGCCTCCAACCCGAATCCAGCTCAGCCGCTTTCATCCGTCTGATCCGTGCCATCTCTGGCTACACAGCTACTTCCGGCCCCACCGATAGACAAGGAATGGAATAAGCGGAGGATGGCCGAGGGGCGGAGGAAAGCGGAGGACTGCCCCTTGTCTTTCTCCGCTTTCCTCTGCCCTTCCGCTCACCTCCGCTTCCAAAATTCCTTTTCCTATGACCGCGATGCAGGCGGATTCGCAGGGGTCAATGCCGACCGAGGGCGCGCAATTCGGCCACCAGCACCGGCATGAGCTCGGCGACCCGCTGGACCTCCCCTTCCGTCGTGCCATGTCCCAGGCTGAGCCGCACGGTGCCCTGGGCGTAGGGCTGGGGCACCTGCATGGCCCGCAGCACGTGGCTGGGCTCGCGCATGCCCGTGCTGCAGGCGCTGCCCGTGGACACGCAGATCCCCCGCTCGGCCAGCTTCAACTGAAGGGCCTCGCCTTCAAGGCCTGCGAAGCCCACCAGGCTGGTATTGGGCAGGCGCTCGGTCGCCGCGCCATGGATGCGCATCTCGGGAATGCTGGCCAGCAGACGGGCTTCGAGGTCATCGCGCAACGCGCGGACGCGGCCCATGTCTTTCAGCCGCGCCTGGGCCAGTTGGGCGGCCCGTCCCAGTCCCACGAGGCCCGGGACGTTTTCCGTGCCGCCGCGTCGGCCCCGCTCCTGAGCGCCGCCGACCATCAGCGGCTTGAGGCGCACCCCGCGCCGGATCATGAGCAGGCCCGTGCCCTTGGGACCGTGAAATTTGTGGCCGCTGAGGCAGAGCAGATCCGCCCCCCAGGCTGAGGCCTGCACGGGAATCCGGCCCGCGGCCTGGGTGGCGTCCACCAGAAAGAGGGCGCCCTTGGCCTTGGCGAGGCGCGCGGCCTCCGCCACGGGAAAGAGCACGCCGGTTTCATTGTTCGCGGCCATGACCGCCACCAGGGCCGTGTCGGAACGAATGGCGGCTTCGAGGGCGGCCAGATCGAGGCGTCCATCCTCATCCACGCCCACATCGGTGATCTCGCCCCCCTGCCCCTTCCACCACACCACCAGGGCGCGCAGGGCCGGATGTTCCACCGCGGTGACAACCAGATGCCGCTTGGCCGGAAAGGCCTCCCACACGCCCTTCACCGCATGGTTGAGGCTTTCCGTGCCGCCGGAAGTGAAGATGATTTCCGCCGGGGCGCAGCCCACCAGGTCCGCCACCTGCTCCCGGGCGGCCACCACGGCGCCATCGGAAAGATGCCCCAAGGCATAGGCCGCGCTGGCGTTGCCGAAGCGCTCCATGAACCAGGGCTTCATGGCCTCGAAGACCTCGGGATCGAGGGCGGATGTGGCGTTGTGGTCGAGGTAGATCAGATCCATGGTGGGATCAGTGTCCCACGACGCCCAACACTGCCAGGGCCGCCTCCAGGGCCTGGGGCCTGCCTGCAAGGCTCGGCGCCTTACCTTGGAAGGACTTGCCCGAACCCCCGCCCTTGGCGCCCAGGGCCGCGGCCACGGCCTTTCCGGCGGCGGATACGTCCAGGGTCGAGGCCTCGCCTGAACCTAGAAGGAAAAGCCCCTGTCCATTCGTCTCAGTGGTAAGGAACACCGCCTTGGCGGGAGCCGCCGCCAGGATGCCCCGCGCCAGCTTCTGCAGGAAGGCCACATCCTTGTGCTCCAGATGCGCCTCCACCAGCGGGACAGGCCGGGCTGCAAGAGCCACGGCCATGTGCTCCACCAGCTCCTCCTCCAGCTTCCGGGTGCGGCGATCCAGAGCGAGCAACTGGTCCAGCTTGGTCTGCAGGGCCGGCACCAGGTCCTCGTCCGGCGCGCCCAGGGCGGCGCGCAGGGCCGCGTTGCGCTGCTCGTGGGTGCCCAGGCGCGCACGAAGACGGCCGCCGGCCACGTAGAACAGCCGAGTGCCGCCGCGAATGCCCTCGGTGCCCAGCAGCTTCAGGGCCTCGATCTCGCCCGTGTGGCGCAGGTGGGTGCCCCCGCAGGTGTTCAAGTCCACCCCCGCGATCTGCACCAGGCGGATGTCACCGCTGTGGCCCTCGGGCAACCCCCGTGAGCGCACCGCCTCGTTGGCGTAGCCTTCTGGGGTTACCCAGCGGGCCGTGATCTCACGCCGGGCGCGGATTTCCTCGGCCACGGCGGCTTCCAATCGCTCCAGGTCGCGCGGCGAAATGGAGGCAGCACTCAACTCGATGTCACAGGTGGCCGGGCCCAAATGGAAGGCCGTGGTCTCCCACTGGAATTGGTCCTGGGCCACGGCCGTGAGCAGGTGCTGGCCCGTGTGCTGCTGCATGTGGTCGAAGCGCCGCGCCCAGTCCAGTTTCAGCGAGGCAGGGCCTTCGGCCAGAGGCCCGCGAAGGTAGTGGCGGATCTCGCCGCCGCGCTTCTGGACATCCACCAAGGCGACGCCGTTCACGGTGCCAAAGTCGCAGGGCTGGCCGCCACCTTCAGGATAGAAGAGCGTGTCCTCCAGCACCACGAAGGGTCGGCCTTTTTCCTCGCCATGGTCGAGGATGCGGGTCTCCAGGGCGGTGGCAAAGGGGTCACGTTCGTAGGCGGGAAGGTTGGGCATGCGGGGAGCCTAGCACAGCTGGGCTGATAGGCTGGAGATCGCCATGTCCCACGTTCCCCTCCCCGAACGCCTGCGCCCGGCCACCCTCGACGAGGTGGTGGGCCAGTCCCACCTGCTGGGGCCGAAGGGGGCCCTGACACGGCTCACCGCGGGCGGGCGGCTGCCGTCCATGGTGATGTGGGGTCCGCCCGGCACGGGGAAAACCACCCTGGCCCGCATCCTGGCCGAAGCCACGGGCCATGGCTTCATGGAGTTCTCCGGCGTCAGCGGCAGCGCCGCGGAGCTGAAGAAATTCCTGGCAGACAGCCGTGAGATGCCCCTGTTCCGCAGCGTGCCGCCTGTGGTGTTCCTGGATGAGATCCACCGCTTCAACCGGGCGCAACAGGATATTTTGCTGCCCTTCCTGGAACGCGGCGAGGCCGTGCTCATCGGCGCCACGACGGAGAATCCGGCCTTCTACCTGAACCCGGCGTTGCGCAGCCGGTGCCAGCTCATCGCGCTGAAGGCGTTGGAACCGGTCCACATCCAGCAGGTGCTGAAGCGGGCCTGGGCGAAGGAACGGGCCAACCAGCCAGAACCTTCGGAGGTCTTCGAGTGGCTGTCCCACTGGGCCGGCGGTGATCTGCGCTCGGCGCTCTCGGGCCTGGAAACCTGGATGGAGATGCCTGATCCCGATCTGGAATCCCTCCAGGGCGCCCTGGGTGGCCGCATGATGTTCGACCGCGCCGATGGCCACTACGACCTGGCCTCCGCTTTTCAGAAGAGCCTGCGCGGCTCTGATGCCGATGCCGCCCTCTACTACCTGAGCCGCATGATCCGTGGCGGTGAGGATCCCCGCTTCATCGCCCGGCGGCTCATGGTCTGTGCCGCGGAGGATGTGGGCAACGCCGATCCCCAGGCCTTCATCCTCGCCGAGGCCGCCAGCCGCGCGGTGGAGCAGATCGGCTGGCCCGAGGCCCGCATTCCCCTGGCCCAGGCGATCATCTACGTGGCCAATGCCGCCAAGAGCAATGCCACCGTCCTGGCTGTGGACGCCGCCCTGGCTGCGGACGACGCACCCATTCCCGAAGCCATCCGCGACGCCCATACGTCGACCGCGCGCAAGGCCGGGCGCGGCGCGGGCTACCACTACTCCCACGACGACTACGACCGGGAGCAGACCTTCCTCCCCGACAAGCTGAAGGGCACCGCCTTCTATGAACCCAGACGCCCCCAGGAGCGCAGCTGGCGGGATCGCCAGGAACCGGATGCGGCCGCCCTGGCCTTGCTCTGGCAAACCTGGACTGAGGCCCACCCCGAGGGCGGCGAGCTGCCCCTGGAGGCCTGGAGCACCGAGCTGGCCTGCAGCCGGGAGGCCCTGGCGCGCGCCCTCGGCAAGCTGGCCCTGGGAAGCTACACCCTGGAACGGAAGCTCGAGGCCAAGCCCATCTGAAGCCCCTCCTACCAAGTCGCCATCATCAATAAAGATCCACCACGGAAACACTGAGCCCACTGAGGTGGCACGGAGGCCTCAGTGCTCCTCCGTCACGGGCAGGCCAAAGGCCGCTTCCGGCAAAGCCGGAAGCCACAGGAGGCGGCGGATCCAGATCCCTTCGCGGGCATCTGGCTCCGCCGCCTCCTGTGTGCCCATGCTCCGCGCCTCCGTGGTGGATTCTTTCGATTGAAGGCAAACGGTATCAGTCCTCACTCGACCAACCCAGCAGGGTGGCGCCCCAGCGCTGGCCGCACACATGCAGGGGCAGGGTGAGGACCGTGATGATGGCGCCGGTGTCGCGGGCGTAGGTCTGCACCAGGAAATCCTGGGGATTGGCCGAGCTCTGCTGAAGGCTGGCCACCCGCTGGAAATCGGCGCGACTGGCCCGGTCCGGCAGCGCCTCGGCGGCCTCGCCCAGCCCGTGGCGCGCGCCGCGCACCAACACGCGGTTGTCCGTGAAGAAGCGCTTCACGCGGTTGCCCGCCAGATCCTTATCCGCCTGGCCCGTCCAATCCTGGGAGAAGCGCTTGTTGTGGGAGGGCGCGTAGCTGTTGAGGTCGATGAGCAGAGCGAAGGTGAGGCGAGGTTCCTGGTCCAGGATGCGGTCAAAGGCCTCCTGCAGCGGGCGCTCCACCAGGGCATCGTAGGCCGTGCGGTACTTGGGCGGCGTGAAACCCTCCGGGGGCACCCGCAGCACGTTGAAGAACCGCGAGAGGCTCTGGATCTCCGCCCCCCGGATTTCACGGTAGTCCAGGGCCAGGAGATCGGCCTCGCGAAGCCGTCCCTCCGCCAGCGGCGCTTCGAGAATGGACGCCCCTGTGAGCGCCAGGTCCTGTGACAACCGCAGGGCCCGGTGGAAAAGTGAACCCGTATCGTAGCCTGCCAGATGGCGATGGCCTTCCTCGGAGAGGTAGGACAGGCGGAAGGCATCCTGGGCCACGGCATCGGCCCCAGCCTTGAGGGTGTCTGTGGATTCAAGCAATTTTCCGGAGGCATCCACCAGCGTCTTGGCGGCGAGGTGTTCCTGCGCCGAGGTGCGGGCGATGCTGGAGACGTTGCCTGCGGTGGATTCCGCCAGGTCGGCGATGCCGGTGAAGCGCTGCTCCACCGCCTCCACCTGGGTGCGCGTTTCCGAGGCCAAGGTGAGGCTCTGCCCCATGGCCTCCCGCGCGGGTTCCAGGTCTTTGCGGATGGCTTCCAGCAGGGCGCCGATTTCCTCGGTCTGCTTGGACGTGCGATCGGCCAGCTTCCGCACCTCTTCCGCCACGACGGCGAAACCGCGCCCAGCGGCCCCGGCGTGGGCCGCCTCGATGGCGGCATTGAGGCTCAGCAGACCCGTTCGGTCAGCGATCTCCCCGATCACCTGGGACACCTCATTCACCTTGAGGATGTGCCCCATGAGGGATTCCAGCCGCTCCGAAGTGATCTGGGTCTGCTGTTGCAACTGGCGCACGGTGGCCACGGCCTGGTCGCTTTCTTGGCGTCCCTGAAGGGTGAGGTCCGCCATGCGCCGGGTGGATTCAGCCCCTTCTTCTGCCGCTGCGGCAGATTCGGAGATGTTCTCCCCCAGGCCCTCCAGCGTCTGCTGGATGTCCCGAGTGCTGGACAAGATCTGATCGATGTCCCGCGCCAGGGCCTGCACCCGCACCGACGTACGGGCGGCCCCAGCGGCGGAACGGCCAATCACCCGCTCGAGGACGACGAGATCCTGCGTCAGTTGGGACGCGCCGGTAGGATCCGCGCCGTCCGCGGGAAGGCCGCTTGAGGGGTGGGACATGTTGTGCACCGAGGGTGGGTTTCATTATCCCATCGGCAGACCGGACCGTGGCTGAAATTCAATCCAGATGGCCCATGCGGCCCTGCTGGTAATCGAGGATCGCCTGCTCGATTTCAGCCCGGGTGTTCATCACGAAAGGGCCATAGTGGGCGATGGGTTCGCCCAGCGGCTGTCCCGCGAGCAGCATGAGGCTGGCGGGTTCCGAAGCCTCCACGGCAAGGGCTTCGCCCTCGCCCAGCAGCGCCACCGTATCCGCCGCCACGGCAGTCCCCTCCACCCTCACCGCCCCGTGCAGAGGCACCACTGCCGTGAGCCAGCCTGCGGGTATGACGTGCTCGAATCGCGCACCGGGTTCCAGTTCGAGGTGCGCGTAGGCAATCTGGGCAGGAGTTTGGGTGGGGCCGGTGATGCCAGCCCAACGGCCGGCGAGGACGCGGATGCGTCCCCCTCGCAGGGCCTGCCACGGCATCGAGTCCGGCTGCAGGTCCGTATAGCCGGGCGCCGACCCCTTGTGGGCCTTGGGCAGGTTGATCCAGAGCTGCACGCCCTCGATGGCACCACCGGTTTCCAGATGCTCAGGCACCGGCATCTCCTCGTGGACGATGCCTGAACCAGCATTCATGAGCTGGGCACCGCCGGGCCGCAGCAGCCCCGAACCGCCCGTGCTGTCGCGATGGCGGAAAGCCCCCTGGATCAAGTAGGTGAGCGTCTGGAAGCCCTTGTGCGGATGGGGCGGGAAGCCCGCATCCGTGCCCGGGGGCAGCACCATGGGGCCGAAATGGTCCATGAGCAGGAAAGGGTCCATGGCGCGGAAGGCCGCGTCACCGCGCTGGCCCTGACCTGGCACCAGACGGGTGAGGGGCACGCGGTTGCCATCCTGGGTGGGCTGGCCGGGGACGAGGGACACAACGGGTTTGAAGCGCATGGAAACTCCCGGGAAACAGGGATCAGACAAGGTCGAAGAAGAGGACTTCAGCGGGGGAGGTGGCCCGAATGACGGGAGCTGATTCTTCCTCCACCCGGGCGCCATCCCCCGCAGCCATGGCCTGTCCATTCAAAGTGAGGGCTCCGGAGGCCACCTGCATGAATCCGGCGCGCCCCGGCGGTAAAGGGGCCTGCGTCTCATGACCGGGATCCAGCCGCGCCACGTAGACCTTCACATCCTGGAAGACCTGCACCGCCCCATCCGCTCCCTCTCGGCTGGCGATGAGGCGGAAGGCATTGCGAAGGTCCTCGTCCTGAAAAGCCTTCTGGTCGTAGCGCGGGGCAAGGCCGGCCCGTTCAGGCAGCATCCAGATCTGGAGGAAGTGCACAGGCTCTGTGTCCGAAGCGTTGAACTCGCTGTGGCGGATGCCGGTACCTGCGCTCATCACCTGGGCTTCGCCAGGCCGGATGACGCCGTGGGTGCCCAGGCTGTCGCGGTGCTCCAGTGCGCCGGAGAGCACCCAGGTGAGGATCTCCATGTCCCGGTGGCCATGGGTGCCGAAGCCCTTACCGGGCCGCACCCGGTCCTCGTTCAGCACGCGGAGCGCATGGAACTGTTCATGGGCTGGGTCGTAGTACTCGCCAAAGGAGAAGGTGTGATGGGTATCCAGCCAGCCGAAATCAAAATGGCCTCGGGAACCAGCGGGTCGAAGCGTGATCATGGTGCCTCCCGGTTTCATTTTAGGTGTTACAACTTCTATTTCAACCCCCAATCTTGAACTTTTCCCAGGCTCATTGAGGACCATGGACTTATCTTTGGGTACCCGAGCGGAGGTCGCCGTGATGAAGCGTGTGCTGGCAGGTGTGGATTTTTCTGAGGCTTCAAAGCAGGCCCTGGAACGTGCAGGCAGTTGGGCCACCCGTCTTGGGGTGCCCCTGGTGGCCATGCACGTGCTGCAATCTCCAGCACCCATGCTGCCGGAGGCCCAGATCGCTCTGCCCGACCCTGCTTGGCTGCACGCCATGGAGGATCATGCTCGCGAGCAACTGGAGAACTGGGTCAGCCCCTATCCCGGCGCCACCGCCCTCGTGAAATGGGGCGGCCCCGCCGAGGAACTGGTCTCTGAAGCCGACCCCGACACCCTGCTGGTGGTGGCCCAGGTGGGGCACTCTACCCTGGAGCGGCTGCTGTTCGGCAGCACGGCCGCCCGCGTGGTGCGGCTGGCCCCCTGCGATGTGCTGGTGGTGCGCACGGAGCAGGCCAAGTAGGCCCGCCCCGTTTGTCCCGCGAAGCTCAGTGGTAGACGCTGGCCTCCTTGGCGGCGGCAGTGCCTTCGTAGTCCTTGTGCAATAGCCGGAAGGCCCTCAGCACCAGGCCCGCACTGCGGGCATCTCGGTTCGCGTTCCTGGACGCCCGCACGGCCTTCGAGAGGGCCCCAGGGGCCAGCGGATCCTTGGGTCGGGCCTGGGCCAAAGCCAGGGCCTGATCGCAAAACCAGGTGAGGGGTGCAGGTACCTGCGCCGCTTCAGCCACACCCTCGCGATCCGCGGCGGCATCCAAGAAGGTCGGCGACAGCGTCAAAGCATAGCCAGTGAGGCCCCGGGGAGGAGCCTCGGCATCGCCCTTCCGGCCCGCCTCCGTCTCCTTGCTGGCCTCCGGAGGCCCCTGCCAACGGGCATAGAGGGTGCCGTATTGGAAGGCCTCTTCTCGATAGCTGAGAAGCTGGGGCCAGAGGCGGTGATCCCAGATCAGGAGAAAAGCCAGGCCCCTCCTGCGGGCTGCGTCCGTTTCGCCGCTCCAGGCTGCCAGATCCTTGGCCAGGGCGGGCCGCGCCTTGGCCAGTTCGGGCGCCCGGCGAGCCATGACATCCTCGCGCCCCAGGATGGCCGCGCGGGTCCAAACCGCCTCGAGCCACTCAGGTTTCAACTCCTGCGGAAAGGCGGGTGCATCCAGGATCCCCTCCCAGAGGCGCAGGGGCATCCGCTGGTTCAGCAAGGCCACCGCCGCCGGATCCAGGGCTTTCAGAAGGCGGCGATCTTTCGGATCCTCATCCGGATGCTCGCTCCAGGGGCTCCACTCGCCATCATCCACGGAGGCGAGGCGCCGACCCAACTGGGCGGCGAAGGCATTCAGATCAGCTGCTTGGGCCAGCTTCACCTGGGACCAGAGGTTGAAGGCCGAGGGCCATTTCGCAGCGCCGGGTTGGGCCAGCGCTTCTGTGGCCAAGGCTTCGGCGGCCTTCATGCGCCTCTGGGCGCAGAGGATCCGCAGGCGGTGGCTGACCAGGGTCGCGTAGGCTGGTCCAGGCCTGGCACTCGCCTGCTGCGCGAGTTTCAAGAAGGCTTCCACCCGCGGATGGTCCGGCCGAAGCGAGAGCATCACGGCCACCAGGTGGGGCAGGTCCGGCGCGGCATCGTAGGCCTCCATGGCGGCCTCTGCGTCCTCCTTCTGGATCAGGTCGATCCAGGCATGAACCCCATCCGGTTCGACTTCCTTCAAGCCCTCGGTCCAGGGTTCCAGAACCCGCAGCCACCGCAGATCCTCCATGTCCTGAACCAGCGCAGCGCCCCGCCCCTTGGCTTCCAGGTGCTTGATGAGCCGGGCGTAGAAGGCGGGAGCATCCACGATGTACCGGATGTAGTTCTCCAGGGCCGCGGCGTCGGCGTGGATCTCGGCCAGGGCTGGCTCTGACTGGATCTGCGACAGCAGGACCAGCGCCCGTTCCCCGTCCATGTCCGACCCGGCCACGGAACCGACCTTGGCGAAGATCCGGGCCATGACGAACTTGGCCCATCCGCGCCAGGGGTTGGCGGGATCGGCGGCCACCTTTTCAAAGGAGGCCAACGCCGCCACGTAGTCCTCCTGGTAGAACTGCGCCGCCGCCATTTGATAATCGCGGTCCTGGCGAATGCGCAGGGGCAGCGAGGGATCCGCCGCCGCCGGAAGGGTCCACGTGAACACCTGCTGCTGGGCCGTCAGCCAACTTTGAACAGGGACACTGCCCTTCCCATAGCGTTTAAGGTGCTCCTCCAGCGTGCGGGCGGCGAGGACCAGCGCGTGATCACCGATCACCGGTTGGTCCTGGTACTGCGCTCCCACCCGGCTCAACTTCGGCTCCACCAGCGGGGCGCCGGCCGCCATGACAGCCTGTTTCCAGGCCTCAGCCCCGCTGATCTGGGCGGCAGCCATTGGAGGCAGAATGGCCTTCTGTTCCTCCGCATTCAACCCCACCCCTGCAAGCCAGCGCCAGGCCACCACCAGATCGGCGGTGGGCAGCATGGGTTGCAGCAGCCCCAGCCGCCCGGCCACCCAATCGGCGCGATCCCCATCGGGCACCCGCATCACCACCAGGTTGAAGGTGGGAACGAAGGGCCCACAGGGCTTGGCCACCGTGAACAACACGAGCAGGCAGAGGATGGAACCCAACCGGCGCATCATGGCAACTCCCTTGAAATCTGAGCCCAAGCCTCGGCCGTCCAGCGGCCTGGATGAAAAGCATAAACGCGGCGGCCTCGTGAAAGCCGCGGTAGGGGCTCATCGGTGGAGATTCCCGCACTGAATCGCGACAGGGGCTCGCGGAAGCGTACTCCCTGCCCCAGGCGCCGACGAATGGAGCCAGCCTCATTGCCCATACGGAAGAACATGGGAACGGCCTCGTCCACCACGCCAGACAGCCCCGCCTGGGACAGCCAATCATCCTCCAGACACCAGGAGGCCAAGGCCGTGATGGAGAGGGGCGTCGCCTCGGGCAGGCGCGAACGCAGGCCCTTCAACGCCCTAACGTAGAAGGCCCGCTCGGAGTCGCGGGCATCGAAATCGATCTGGAGACCTCGCACTTGCGGCAGGGAAAGGAGACCGGAGGCCCGCTCGATCAGGGCCTGGGATTGCGCTTCGGTCAACTGGGCTGCCCGGGACTCCACCCGGAGGACAGCCAATAGCACGGTGCCCGGATTCACCCAGAGGGGATTCCGTCGCGGTACCCAGCGGGTGCTGCTGCCTTCCAGGCGGAGCTCTCCAGCCAGGAAGGCCACGCCCTCGCCTTGGTGCAGGAAGCGCAGATCCTGGGGCGACTCCCATGCCCAGAGCATGCGCATGGGCAGGCGGCGCACCCTGACAGGTTCCCGGCCGCAGCGGACAAGTGCCGCGAGCAACAAGACCGATCCCCATGTCCAGAAGAGGTATTTCACACACACTCCTGGAGGCATGATCGCATCGGGCCCGCCAAGGCGGGCCCGATGGTTGGGGGTGGACGACTGCCACCCGAATCAGCGATAGGCGGGGATCCCAGTGACCTCCTGGCCGATGATAAGGGTGTGCATGTCGTGCGTCCCCTCGTAGGTGTAGACGCTCTCAAGGTTCGCCATGTGGCGCATGACCGGGTACTCGTCGAGGATGCCGTTGGCGCCCAGGATGGTGCGGGCCTTGCGGCAGATCTCGAGGGCCACGTTCACGTTGTTCATCTTGGCCATGGAGACCTGGGCCGTGGTGTAGGTCTTGGCATCCTTCAGGCGCCCCAGCTGGTACACCAGCAGCTGGCCCTTGGTGAGCTCGGTGACCATCCAGGCCAGCTTCTCCTGCTGCAGCTGGTAGCTGGCGATGGGCTTGTCGAACTGGATGCGGCTCTTGGCGTAGTCGAGCGCGCACTGGTAGCATGCGTCGGCAGCGCCGAGGGCGCCCCAGGCGATGCCGTAGCGGGCCTGTGTGAGACAACCCAGGGGGCCCTTCAGGCCTTTCACATTGGGCAGCAGGGACTTGGCCTCGTCGACGATGACATCCTCCAGCACCAGCTCGGAGGTGGTGGAGGCGCGCAGGCTCCACTTGCCCTTCATCTCGGGGGCGCTGAAGCCCGGCGTGCCCTTCTCCACCAGGAAGCCGCGGATGCCCTCTTCGGTCTGGGCCCACACCACGGCCACATCCGCCACGGTGCCGTTGGTGATCCACATCTTGGTGCCGTTGAGGCGCCACTTGCCTCCGGGTTCCTTCACGGCCTTGGTGAGCATGCCGCCCGGGTTGGAACCGAAGTCGGGCTCGGTGAGGCCGAAGCAGCCCACCTTCTCGCCGGTGGCCAGCTTGGGCAGCCAGTATTTGCGCTGCTCCTCGCTGCCATAGGCATAGATGGGATACATCACCAGACTGCCTTGCACGGAGGCGAAGGAACGCAGGCCCGAATCGCCGCGCTCCAGCTCGTACATCAGCAGGCCGTAGGCCACGTTGGAGACGCCCATGCAGCCGTATTCCTCGGGCAGCGAGGGACCGTAGAAGCCCAGCTCGCCCATCATCGGAATGAGCTGCTTGGGAAAGGTCTGCGCCTGGGCGTGCTGCTCGATGATGGGCAGCACCTCGGCATTGACGAACTTGCGGGCCGACTCGCGGATCATGCGTTCTTCGTCGGTCAGCAGACCCTCGAAGCCCATGTAGTCGGTGAGGTGGGTGAAGGTGGCGTAGGCGCCAGCCATGGGGACCTCCTGAAATGCCCTGAAGCCTCGGGCAATTGATGGATTCGACGCTGCAGCAGCGCGTCGGGGCCAGTCTACCGCTGCGTCAAAACCGGGTCCGTCGCGCATCCCCATCCACCGCGCCGATTCCTGTCATGGCGCGCATCCCCTTGACGAACTGGAAAATCAGGAGCCCTGGCTGAGGTCCTCCAGCAGCCGATCCCCCGTGGCGTGGGGCACCTCATGGCAGTGGCGGCAGCGGGCCTCATAGGCATCGGCGGCGCCCACCAGCACCTGGCCGCCCGTGTGCACCATGCGCTGCGTGCGGCTCGCCAGAGCCCCGCAGACCATGCAAATGGCCTGGAGCTTGGTGACATAGTCTGCCTTCGCCAGCAGGATCGGCATGATGCCGAAAGGCTCTCCATTGGAATCCTGGTCCAGGCCGCCAGCGATGACGCGAACCCCGCGATTGGCCAAGTCCTCGATGATGGGAATCAGACCTTCATCCAAGAACTGTGCCTCATCGAGTGCCACCACCTGCGCCTCGGGATCCAGGTGCCGCAGCAGTTCCGTGGTGTCCTTCACAGCGATGGCCTCGTGCTTGCGCTGGCTGTGGCTGGCCACGGCGGAGGCATCATAGCGGTCGTCCAGAGCCGGCTTGAAGACCTGCACCTTCTGCTTGGCGATGATGGCCCGCTTGATGCGGCGGATGAGTTCCTCGGACTTGCCGGAGAACATGGGACCGCAAATCACCTCCAGGGAACCCTGGCGCTGGTGCACGAACATCGCAAATCCTTAATTCTTCTTGGGGGGGAGAACAGCTTCGGGAGCGGGCGGATGCGGCGCGGACATGGGATCGGGCTGCTTCGAGAAGTCGGGCACGGGGTTGGGGCCGTCAAGGGGCCGTCCCAGATTCGTGGCCAGAGCGAGACCGCCATCCTGAGGCGAAGCCATCCGGAGCGCCCAGGCCTGCCGAAGGCGCGTGGGTCCCTCAGGCACCACCCGGACATCCACCGGCTGCAAACTGGCGAGCCCCATGTTCATGGACCCCCGGTGATGGGGCACGTAGAGGGCGAGCGGCACCAGGAAGCAGAGGGCCACCAGGGGCCACAACAGCCGACTGGATTCCCATTCCGGAGGCGCCAGGTCGTACTGGCCATCCACCACCCAGGGGCGCACCACCTTGGGCGCGTCTCCAGAGATGGGCTCCAGCAGGCCAGCCTCGATGAGGTCCGCCACGGTCTTGCAGGTATCCAGTTCCTCGTAGCGGCTGATCTGGACGATCTCGTTGACGGTCTGCGGATGGTCGAAATACGAAAGGACCATCTCCTGCTCGTGGGTAAGTCCGGAACTGCCCTGGGAGAGCTGTCCGCCCTTGCCATCCAGCAGCAGCGAAACATCCCGGTCGATATCCAGATGGAGGGCCTGGGCCCTCGGTGAGCGTGCCAGGGCGGTATCCATCCCCGGCAGCCGCCGCTCCACCTCAGGCCATTCGTCCTGGATGCGCGCAGCCTCCATCAGCACAGTGTCCACAGGAATCGGTACGAAATGATCGCGGTCCAGATCCGGCGGCAGCATGGAATCGAACCGGTAATCCCCTTCCACCCACCGGAAGGTGCGGTGGAGGATGGCCGTGGCTTGATTGAACAGGGCGTCCTGAAGGTCCGACGAGGCGACCTTGCCGCTTTCCATGAGCAGGGTGCCCATGCGCTTGAGGGTCTGACGCTGGATCTGAACCATCGCCAGAAGTTCTTCGCCCGTCAACCGGCCCAGCCGCACCAGCATGGTGCCCAGGCGGTCCTCCATGCGCACCTGATTGGAATCGCAGCCGACAATCTCGCCGTTCTCGAAGAAGACTTTGACGAACTCCTGCCCCTGGGAAAGCACCAGGGTGCCGTTCTTCCCCTGGATCTTGATCATGTTGAACAAGGAGAAGAGGTCAAAATCGCGGAGGGAGCCTTCCAATGCCATCTCAGGCCCTCCTCATGATGAGCTTCAGCCAGGAACGAACGTAGAAGAGCGCCACCAGGGCTGCCCCGACGGCCAGCCAGGTGGAGGTGGGATCCGCCAGGATCTCGCCGGGATAGCGAACTGATCGGCCTGTGGCAAGCACCATGCCCACGGCCAGGCAGAAGGGCAGGAATTCCACCAGGCCTTCTCTGGTTTCGCCCAGGAATGCCAGGTCGCAACCGGGAAGCAGGACGATGAGGGCCTTGTGGATCCAGCGGGTGGACTGCTGGTGATCGGCCACCTCATCCAGCTTCTTCTTCCGGTTCTCCGCATGGAGCCCATCCCGCAGGACGAACAGGTGGTGGCACTTCTGGCAGACTTCAACATCCGGGCTGTCGGTGGTGTGAAAAGGTTCGCCGCAGCGGATGCACTGGGTGGGATGGGCCATGCGGATGCTGGCCCGCACCCGAACCAGGAAGGCCAACAGGCCGATGATGGGGAGGAGCAGCGCGAAGAGGAAGGTGCGCTCCGTCAGACGCAGGGTCTCAGCCCCCTTGCTTTCTCCGCCCCCATCCATAAGCGCCTGCACCCGCTCAGGCGTGTCGCGCAGCGCCATGGGATAGGTGCGGATGTCCTTCTGGGCGTCGTTAAGGGCGATGAGCAGGGTGTAGGCCTCGGGAGCCGCGGCCTGGGCCTCGTCCCGCTTCGAAGCGCCCAGGGTGGTATCGAGACGGTTGAAAGCCAGGATGCTCTGGTTCAGGAGCACCTCCATCTTGGGCCCCGTGGCCAGCGCCATGTCGAAGGCCTGATCGGCCCCGGCGACATCTCCGGACTGGAAACGGGCAACGCCGAGGTTGTTCAGCACCGCGGCCTGATCTGGATGCTGTCCAACCAGCCCCTGGAAAACCGTGGCTGCCTCGGCCCACTCCAGGTTCTGCAGATGTCCCCAGCCCTTGAGGAAATCCTGGTCGGCCGACGGGAGGAAGCGCAGCAGGGTTGCTGGCACCGGTTGCACCTGCGGCTGCAGTTGCAGCGTGGCCAGACTCGGCTGGGGTTCCCGGGCCGCCCAGGGCTCCAGGGCCGCCAGGGCCGGGTGAACCAGCTGAAGCAGCAGAATAAACGTGGCGACCTTCACTTCGGAAGTGGTGAGGAAGGGCGCGAGCAGGAAAAGCCACAACATGGCCGCGGCCATGGGATCCAAGCCGAGAATGACGGGGCCAGTCAGCACGAGAGCACCGATCAAGGCCGCCAGGGCCGGAGCCATGCCCCTGTGCTTCAGGGGTTCCTCCCACAGATGCCGTAGCACATTGCGGTAGCGCAGCCCCATGGTCAGGGCCCAACCCCAGAGCAGAAGGGTCGCCGAGAGGCGGATCATACCCAGGTGCTGAACCAGCCAGAGCCAGCGGTGGGCTGGATGATCGATGCGCTGACGGCTCAAGCGGAGCACGTCCGGGAAACTCCAGAACCAGCCATGGATGCCCTGCTGGCGCATGAGGATGATCCGAGTGCCCAGCAGGGTCGGATGATCCGGTGCCCAGCGTTCCACGGCTTGCAGGCCTTCCAAACCCAAGGCGCTTTTTCCCGCCATACCCTGCTGGCGGGACCAGAGGGCCATGGCTTCGATGAGGGGCGCCACGTCCAAAGTGGAATAGGTGCGGCGCAGGGCCTCTACCTCCAATTGGGCCGCGCGAACCGCCTCCTGGTCGCCCTTTGCCAAAGCCGTCATCAGGTGCTGGGTGCGATGACTCAAGGCAATCGCGGGAAGCGGGGTGACAGTGGCCGCAGCGGCGACGGGGGCCGCCGGCGCGGGAGCCCCTGTGGGTGGCGCAGCCCAAACCGCGCAAGAAACGCCAATGGCCAGGCAGACATGCCGGAAGGCCTGCAGGAATTCCATGCCTGTTCTCCTCCGGTGGCTCACTTCGGCACCACCGGCGTTTCCGCTGCGGGTTTGAGATCCATGGCCCTCATTCGCAACTGATAGAGGATTTCATCGAGCTGGGCCGTTTCCGCGTCAGTGCGCGCGCCTTCAGTTTTTTCTTTGAGCACAGCGACCAGGTCCACGTAGAAGCGTGCCACGGCAGGATTCGCTGGCGGAGCGTCCTTCATCATGGGATGAGGCACCCCCATGGCCAGGAGTGCCTGCTCGGCGAGGAGGTGCATCAGGGCCGTCAAGGACGCTTCCGGCATCGCGGGGTTCATGGGCTACCTCAAACGCTTTCAGGACTTGTCTGCCCGGAAGCCTACCACAGGCAGGCGCTTCCCGCACCCAACTGGAATCAATGCACCGCCGGGTGGAGGTTTCAGGGATAGCAACTATTTGACGAAAAGCACTCGGCGGAATGGCGACCCTGTGGAAGGATGAATGGGTTTGGAGGAAGACCCATGCGACGCCTCACCCTCGCCCTCGTGCTCCCCGTGGCCTGCCTGTCGATCCATGCGGATTCGACCGGACGAATCTCCGGTAAGGTTGTCAATAAGGCCGGTCAGCCGATAGTCGGTGCCAAGATCAACCTAAAACGCACTGATCGGAATTGGACTAAGGACCTTATCTCAGATAAAACCGGAAGCTTTCTCCAAGTCGGCATGGAGCCTAAGGATTACCTAATGACCGTCACTGCCGAAGGCTACGTGGCCTTGACTGAACAGGTAAAAATTCCATTGGGCGACGTGGTTGTCAAAAATGTTTCATTGCTCACGGCCAATGAGGCGCGGGCGGCCGCAGGAGCTCAAGTCGCAGCCGCAGACCCTGGTGCTGGTCTCGATACAGAAGGTCGAGAGTCCTTTAATTCAGCCATACCTCTATACAACTCCGGGAATTTTTCCGAAGCACTGCCTCTCATCGAGAAATCCTACAAGACCCTTAACGAAGCCAAGGAAAAACTGAAAGACGAAAAGGCTAAAGAGGAACTCGCACCCGAACTCATCAAAATCGAGCGGGTTCTAGGCATCTGCATCGCCCAGGCCGGCGCCAAAAAGGAAGATGCCGAACCTTACCTCCTGAAGGCCCTCGCGCGTAATGCCAAGGACGAGCGGGTGCTCATGGCCCTCATCGAAACCAGCAAGGCCAAATCCGACAAAGCCGCTGAGCAGAAATACACCACCCAGCTCGAAACCCTGCAGGGACCCAACCCGGATGCCTACTACAACAAGGGCGTGGATGCCTTCAATTCCGGTCGAACCAAAGAGGCCAAAACACATTGGCTGAAGACGCTGGAAATTGCTCCGACCTATGCGGAGGCCCACTTCATGCTGGCCATGGTCGAATTTGGTGAGAACAACCTGAAGGGCACCAAGCAGAATCTGGAGAAGTACCTCGAGTTGGCTCCCAATGGCAAGAATGCCGCGACGGCCAAGGAAATGCTGAAGGATCCTTCCCTGAAGCGGATTAAGTAGGGCATGACATCCAAAAAGGAAAGGGCCCCGTTTCGGGGCCCTTTCCTTTTAAGCCAGCTCTAGGCTGATCGGACAGTGGTCTGAGCCCAGGACATCCGCATGGATGCGGGCCTCCTTCACCTTTTCCAAGAGCGGTCGACTGGCGAGGAAGAGGTCGATCCTCCAGCCCACATTCCGTTCACGGGCGCCACCACGGGCGGTCCACCAGGTGTAGAGGCCAGGCGTATTCGGATTGCGCTCCCGCAGCACGTCGACCAGCCCCGTTCCCAGATAGAGTTTGAAGTCTTCGCGTTCTTCTGGCGTGAAGCCGGGGTTCTTGGTGTTGTCTTTGGGACGCGCCAAATCGATCTCTTCAGGAGCCACATTCATGTCGCCCGTGAGGATGACTTGGTCTCCGGCCTTATGATGCTTGGCCACAATGGCCGAGAGGTCCTTGGCGAACTGGCGCTTGAAAGGCAGGCGCACCAACCCCTGGGAGGCGTTGGGGAAATAGCCCGCGATGAAGACCAGCTTGTCCTTGCGGGACACGATCATGCGTCCTTCGGCATCGTAGCCTTCGTGGCCCAGGCCCTTGGTGTGGCTGAAGCCCAGGTCCTTCTTGGACAGGGTGGCGGCACCCGCATAGCCCTTCTTGCTCGTGGCCGGGAACCAGCAGATGTCGTAGGCGCTTTCAAGCTGGCGGCGCACCCCCAGATCGACCTCTTCCCATTCGCAGCGGATTTCCTGGAGCGAGAGAACATCCGGTTCCGTCTCCTCCAGCCAGTCCATGAAGCCCTTCTTCAGGACCGAACGGAAACCATTAACGTTCCAGCTGTAGAAGCGCATGGATTCTCCTGTCAGGACACCAGGGTGCCATAGGCAGCGGCGTCAAAGCCAATGATCACACCCTTGGCATGCACCAGGATGGGCCGTTTGAGCAGGTTGTTGTCCTGCACCATCAACGCGATGGCCTCGGCCTTGCTCAGCTTGCGGTCCTTCAAGCCCAGCTCTTTGTACTTGGGGCTCTTGGTGCCCAGCATCGGCCCCGGGTCAGAGGGCAGCAGCCGTTCCAGTTCGGTGGCCTCCAGCGGCTTCTTGAAGTAGTCGCGAACCTCCACCTCGATGCCCAGCTCGGCCAGCTTCGCCTTGGCGTTGCGACAAGTGGTGCAGCTGGATTTCATCCAGAGCACAGGTTTCATAACTCCTCCACGAAACGGTCCAGCAGGCGATCCGTACGCCAGCGGAACATCCCGAACAGCAGGAAGCCCGACCAACCCTTCATGCGACCGTTCAAGCGGAGGTGCGCTCCCTTGGGATCCGGGGACAACGTGAACTCGCCTGATTCCTCCGCGCCGGCCACCAATCGAGCCCAGCGAAGCACCACGCGACCATCGGCCTGTTCAAGGGGTGACCACTCCCGAAGCGCCTTCAAGCTTTTGAAGGCTTGCGGCCCCTCTTCACGCAGCCGCCCAACGATGTGATCGAAGGGGGCATCCGTGAGGACTTCGGCCTCGAAACTGAAAGCGGGGCGTTTCACTTCACCAGGAACCCGGGCTGAGCGTCGGCGGGAGGCGCCACCAGGTAGGGCTTGCTGGCGTTGTCGCTGGCGGCCAGCAACATGCCGTGGCTCTCGATGCCCATGAGCTTGCGCGGCGCGAGGTTGGCCACAACCACCACCAGCTTCTGCAGCAGGTCCGCGGGTTCGTAGGCCTTGCCGATGCCGCCCACGATGGTGCGCTGCTCCAGGCCGATGTCCACCTTCATCTTGATGAGCTTATCGCTCTTGGGGACGCGCTCGGCTTCGAGGATCCGGCCCACGCGCAGGTCCACTTTGAAGAAGGTGTCGGCGTCCACCACCTCGCGGATCTCCGGCACATCCAGCGTGGGTTTGGTTTCGACGGGCCCTGCCGCCTCTTCACGCTTCACCTCCTGTGAAGCGCCCTTCGGGTCATCGCCCCCAGGGCGACGGTGGACCTCCGCTCCTGCTCCGGTCTCGAGATCACTCAATTCCTTCTCCTTGTCGATGCGCTGGAACAGCGGTTTCGGATCGCCGATGGGGCCGACGGCCGGACCGTCCAGGGCGAAGCCATGGAAGGTGGTCTCGGCCACCTTCGAGGTGTGTCCAAGGGATTCCCACAGGGTCTGGGCCAGCTCGGGCATCACCGGTGCCACCAGCAGGGCCGTGGCGCGCAAGGCGCGGTAGAGGTTGGCCAGCACGGCATCCAGCTTGGGATCGTTCGCTGGATCCTTGGCCAGCTTCCAGGGCTCGGCCTGAACGATGTAGCCATCGAGGGCGCGCAGGTAGGTCCAGAGCGCGTTCAGGGCGGCATGGAAGTCGTTGGCGCGGGCCTTCTCCAGATACTCGGGGAAGACTTGGAGCAGTTGGGTTGCCACTTCCTGATCGGACACATCGAAGACGGACGGCATGGGCACCACGCCACCGCGGTAACGCTGGATCATGCTGAGGGTGCGTGAGGCCAAGTTGCCCAGGCCGTTGGCCAGATCTGCGTTGAGACGGTCCATGAACCCCTCGAAAGAAAAGCCGCGGTCGTGACCGACCTGCATGTCGCGCATGAAGTAGAAGCGCAAGGCATCGTTGCCGAAGCGCAGCAGCGTGTCGGGGCGCACCACATTGCCCTTGCTCTTGGACATCTTGTCCTCGCCCATGAGCCACCAGCCGTGGGCCAGGATCGTCGTGGGCAGGAACATGCCCGCCGCCATGAGGAAGGCGGGCCAATAGACGGCGTGGAAGCGGAGGATGTCCTTGCCAACCAACTGGAGGTCGGGCGGCCATCCATTGGCAGGGCAGCCCGTCAGGTAGTTGAGCAGCGCATCGAACCACACGTAGATGACGTGCTTCTCATCCCCGGGCACGGGAATGCCCCAGCTGATGCTGGTGCGGCTGATGGAGAGATCCTGCAGGCCGCCTTCCACGAAGCGCTTCACCTCGTTGAAGCGGAAATCCGGCTGCACGAAGTCAGGCCGCTCCTCATAGAGCTTCAGAAGGCGATCCTGGTAGGCACTGAGGCGGAAGAAGTAGGTCTCCTCTTCCAGCTCCACCAGCTGGTGGGCGAGACCCTGCGCCTGCAGTTCCTTGGCCTGCACCTCGGTAACGTAGGCCTCGTCGCTGACGGAGTAGAGTCCCTTGTAGGTGGCCTTGTAGATGTCCCCCTTGTCCAGAAGGCGCTTGAAGAGCTGCTGCACCTGGGCCCGGTGGTCGGCATCGGTGGTGCGGATGTGGCGGAAGTGAGTCATCCCCATTCGCTTCCACAGCTCGTGGTAGTTGGCCACCACCTCGTCGGCCAGCTGCTTGGGCGTGATGCCCCGGGCGGCGGCAGCTTTCTCGACCTTCTGTCCGTGCTCGTCGGTGCCCGTGAGGAAGAACACCTGCTCGCCGCGCATGCGGTGGAAGCGGGCGATCACATCTGCGAGCACCGTGGTGTAGGTGTGGCCGATGTGGGGCCGGTCGTTCACGTAGTAGATGGGGGTGGTGATGTAGAAGGGCTTGGACACAGGGACTCCGAGCCTTCCAGTCTACAGTGAGTCAGCCCTGGCGCTTCCAACAGGTCACCAGGTGGTCGTCCACCAGGCCCAGGGACTGCATGTAGGCGTACATGATCGTGGGTCCGACAAAGGTGAAGCCCCGCTTCTTCAGGGCCTTGCTGAGGGCCTCAGCCTCTTGCGTCACCGCGGGCACCTCGGCAAGGGTTTTCCAGTGATTCAGCTTCGGCTTCCCGCCCACGAAGGCCCAGAGGAAGGCATCGAAGCTGCCGAACTCGCGCTGCACCGCCAGGAAGGCCCGGGCGTTCTTGCGGGCGGAAAACACCTTGAGGCGATTCCGGACCACGCCCGGGTTCTGGAGGACGACTTCCAGTTCTGCATCGGTCATGGCCGCGACCCGCTCGGGGTCGAAACCGAAGTAAGCGGCCCGGTAGGCCTCCCGCTTGCGCAGGATCGTGATCCAGCTCAGCCCGGCCTGGGCCCCTTCCAGGATCAGCTTCTCGAAGAGCCGCCGGTCATCGTGCTGGGGCACGCCCCACTCGTCATCGTGGTAGGCGATGTAGAGGGGATCTGTGCCGCACCAGCCGCAACGTTCCTTCTCCACACACACCTCCCCCGCCTTCCGTCACACAGAATCGGGCGGCCAACCCGCCCGATTCGGTGTCGGGTCAACAACCACCTAGGCCTCGACGACCGTCGCCTTCACGATGCGGTCGTTGGCCTTGATGGCCTGCACCACTTTGATATCGGCGTCGGCAATGCACTGGCCGAAGACCGTGTGCACGCCATCGAGGTGGCTGGGGGCGCTGCCATTGCAGATGAAAAACTGGCTGCCGCCCGTGTTCGGACCCGCATGGGCCATGGAAAGGGCGCCCAGCTTGTGCTTGTGGGGGTTGCCCGCAGTCTCGCACTTGATCTTCCAGCCGGGGCCGCCCGTGCCGGGCATGCCCGAGGCGCCCGGCTTGGTGTTGGGGCAGCCACCCTGGATGACAAAATCAGGAATGACGCGGTGGAAGGCGAGGCCGTCGTAGAAGCCGGCTTCGATAAGCTTCACGAAGTTCGCCACGGTCCCAGGCGCCTCCTTCGGGAAGAGTTCCAGGTTGATGTCGCCCTTGTCAGTCTGCAGGAGCACGCGGGTCATGATTCACCTCTTGAGTCAAACGAACAGCATAGGGGCCCGCCCTTCCCGAGTCAGCATGAACTTACGAGGACGATGATCACTGGTCCCTGGGGAATTCGCGGAGGCGAAGACAAACGGGATCTTTCGTCCGATCATGGATCCAATGGATCAGCCTGCCTCCGACCCGCAAAGCCCCACCCCAACCCCGGATTCGACTCCCGGGAGAACCGAAGGACCATCGCCCCAGAACGAGCCCAAAGCTGGGCAGGTCCGGGAATTGCTCGACATGATCAAGAATGACCCGTTCCTTCCACCTGTTCACAGCAATCATATTTAACCTCTTTCATTTTTAAATTTAAACCAATGTTTCATCCTGTTTCACTAGACTCAAACGATAGCTCTACGTTCATCTAACTTCCCTATTTTTAAGCGTGCTTCAGCTTCTGGTTCGCTCATGGTTCGCTACGTTTGGGGGGAGTTCCCACTTAATCCCGAATTTGCCAAGGGCGGGTGTTGCCACCCAAAATCGAGCAGCTCGATTGAGGGAACCCTGTTGGTTGGGTCACTCTCAGTACTCCCCAAACTGCTTGCTCCTCTGATGCTTTTTCTCAATCCTCAAAATCCCTGACCAGCACGGATGATTCGGTGTGCCAGCTCTGAATGCCAGCTCTGAGAGGAGACCGGAATGACGGAAAATAGCGGTGCCAAAGGAAACATCTTTGGCCGGGTCATGGCCCCACGAATCGCTGCCGCCCTGGGAGCCCAGATGGCCGGTAAGAGAACAAACGAAGCCACCCTGAATGGCCAATCAATCACCATCAAATGCGCCAAATACGGCAGCACCAGCGTAGGAGCTACTCCAAACGTCCTGGCCCGCGTTACGGCAGTGTACGGGGCCTTCCAGAAAAAGGATGGAACGTTTGAGATCCTGTCCTTGTCCGCGGGCCAGTATAAAAACTTCATGTACCCTTCCCGCTCAACCGGAGCGGTCAATGGCTCTACCCAGATGGTCTCTCGGTCGGATTTTCGTTCGGCAGGAACCATCATCCATCCGGGTCTCTCAGTATCCCTTGAGCTGCCGCCTCCCCCGCCGCTTTCGCAGATGGAACTCCTACTTAAGGAGATTCAAGGCCAAGTTGGCTCCCATCCTATCGGACGCCTCCACGAGATCCGCCAGGCTCTGAAAAAACTCAAAAAACTACCAGCCAAAACCACCTTTGCCTCCATGTTCACGAAGGAAGGCTGGGCCTACCATTGGGGCGGCCGATCAGAATTGCAGTTCAATCTGGGCTTCGAAGACATCGAGGGCAAAGCGGAGCTGCGGCATGGCGTTGCCTTTTCATTCGAACCCAGTGATTCCTATCCCGACCTCGTCACCCTGCTGGCCCCCAAAGTCCGCCTTTTCAACGAATTCATGACCATTCAACCTGAGTCCTGGTCCGACTTTCGCATGTGGCACTTTCAAGCAGGCCATCGTTCCGCGGACTACCCTGTGGGCCCCATTCCACCGGAACTAGCACGCCCAGATGTCTTCGTATTTCTGGGTAGGCGCCAAGATTTGTCCGACCTGAATTACGAGAATCTCTTGGCAGATTTGGACCGCCTCCTTCCTCTTTATCAGTTTGTAGAGGGAGGCGGACACCTGGATCGAGATCCACTTTCAGGTGACCAAGGATTTTCGTTCCGGCCTGGTTGCCCCTCGAAGCCAGGGTACGCCACCGCGACCCCCGTGGAACGCATCATCAATTTAGATTTGCGCCACAACCGCCTCCAGGAGCAGCTCCACGCAGCCCTAGTCAGGGAACACGGCGCTAAAAACGTCGGTACGGAAGTACGCAGTGGGGTTGGTAACCATGTGGACGTGATGGTCCAAACGTCCGAGGGCTACTGGTTCTATGAGATCAAGACGGAGACCACCGCCAGGGCTTGCCTCCGGCAGGCCCTGGGCCAAATTCTCGAATATGCCTATTGGCCCGGAAATCAGACTGCCTGCCGCCTGATCATCGCCGGGGAGCCGCCCCTGGATGCAGCCGGAACGACCTATCTGGATAAATTACGGACGGACTTCCAGTTGCCCTTGGACTACCTCCAGCTTCCAACCCTTGAGTGAAGGGGCCGGACCGCAAGCCTATGGAAGACAGACTGCCGGGATCACGGATTACCGAAGGTGCTAACGACCATCCAAGCTCGACTCAGCAAGTTTTTTATCCAGAATAATCTTGGCATCATTAATTATCCGTTCGGCTTCGACCCCGTTCATTCCACGAAAGTCCGTAAAATATTGAATTTTTAGGCGCATCAGCTCCGGGCTAGACAATTTAAGCTCATCTGCCAACAAGAAAATACCTTCAATTTCCTTTGCCTTACTAGCTTTAACCATGGATTGGCCAAGAATAGGAAGAACAACCGCGGTGAGAACCATAAGGCTAGCCAAGTACCTACTCAATTTTCGAAAGTCATTTTCATCTTTATCAATAACTTGTATCGATGCAACAACGGCCGCCATACTGAAAAGCAGAAATGCCAACAGAATGCTCAATCCGGTGATGGTAAAAAAGGAACTCCCATTCTTTGTCGTATAGTAATTTGGCGAAAATCCACGATAGCTATAAGCGCCAATCAATTTAAATGCCAGATAACAAAATAGCCAATAGATGAGCATTCCCAGGGGAAATCGCATCCAAAATGCTCTACGCCTGGCATGAAAAGACAGCTGCTGGGTCATTGTCCCTCCTCAAACCAAGATTATTTTATCCCACAAACCAAATATTTACAGATTTTGCCGTAAACATGAAATCTGGATCTCGAATCTGCACTAATTGAATCCGCCAGGGGCGGATGAGGCTTGAAGAGACCCATAATCCTCTCGTCACCAACAGGGATGCCTTACAGCCAAGAGGGGGTGCCGCATTGCCAATAGGGGGCATTCCATTGCCAATACCCCCATTCCCGTTGCCAGAATAGGCCAGCCTCTTAACCAGAGAATTCCGCTTTGGTCGACATTTCCTCAAATCTGTAGACCATTTCGAAGTTAGAAAATTCGATTTTCACTATTGACAAGTTTGCCACTATTGCCTATTTTTACAGTTGTGTCAAAGGAGGCTATTGTGGCACTTGTGGCAGTTGCTAACGTTAAGGGTGGCCAGGGCAAGAGCACTTGGTCAGCCATCCTCAAGAGTCATCTCAACGGCTCAGGACGGCTCCTGGATTTGGATCCTCAGCAAGGGGATGCCCACACTTGGGCGGAAGCGGCGAGAGTGGATTCAAAGCTCATTTGGCCCGAGACCCTTTTCGAGGACCTCGAAGCCGCAGCGAATGACAACCTTTGGTGGCATGTTGCCGATTGCCCCCCCAATGAAGGCGAGGCGACCCGAGCAGCCTTAGCCCTAGCTGCCATTGTCTTTGTACCTCTCATTCCTGGGGGTGCCCAGGATGCACAGGCCTGGGGCCGCATGTCCGATCTTCTGGACGAAGCATGGAAGGTCAATCCAGACATGGAGGCAGTCGTGCTCCTCAATTCGGTCCGCCCTACAGCCTTGAGCAGAGACTTCCAGGACCTTCTGCAATCCTGGCACTCCCCCGAAGACGGCCGGAATTTCATCGGATCCGTGCCCATGCATGTCGCCATCGCTGAGACCATCGCCAAAGGAAAGGCTCCAACCGACCCAGCTGTTCGGAAGGCCTTGAAGGGATTTGACAAAGTTGTCAAAATTGCCTCTTCTGTCACTTTAGCAAAAACCTTCATCAGCAATCGAGTTCAGGCCAAAGCAGGAGCGGCGAATGAGTGAGAAGAAACCACGCATGGATGTTCGCGCCTTTGCGAAAAAAGGAGCCTCCCACCGCTCGGAAGAACACATGGGCCGCCAACCGGGATTTCAAGAACCAGAGGCTATTGCCCCATCTGGCCCCAAATCCCAAGTCGATAGCGCCACAGTCCGCCGCGGTGGACGCAAGCGCGCATTCGAAGAAACGGTGAAGGTTTCGCTATTCCTTCCCCCTGATGTCGCCGGAGACCTCAAAGCCTTGGCTGCCCAACGCCGCCTGACACCTTCTCAGCTCGTCGCCGAATGGACCCAAAAGAACAAGTAGGGACTTCAATGAGTGTCGAAATCACCGAACATGAAATCCGCGCCCAAGCCGCCGTAGATGAACATCGGGCCCGCCGTCATCTCTTCTCTCACCTGGCAAATGCGGCCCACCAGATTAGATACGAAATCGAAGACGGTGATTCTTTCGTCTATGATTTCTGCCACTTGGTGCGTCCCCAGCTCCACCGGATCGGGATCAGGACTGGTAAGGCGTGGAACAACCAAGTCCTCTTGGCCCTTGCCCGAGCTGGAGGTCACCTCCACTTTACGATGGGCCCCGAGCCTGATCCTGCACGCCTCACCAAGAGCCTTATCAAGGCTGTATGCGAGGAGTGCTGGCGACGAGGGGATTTGTGGCTTGAAGGGGAGATGGAGCTTGAACGGAGGAAGGCCCTGAAGGGCGTCCATGGCTTCGTATGGACACTTCGCGATCGAGGGTTCCTCGCCATGCCCCCGGAGCTCAGAATCGGCGACGCTCTACCGCTGTTCCCCTAAGTTTCTCTCAGCTTTCGTCAACAAATATAATGAGCGCCGAAAGGCGCTCATTTCATGTCTGCTACTGAAATTCAATTCCCCATTGGAACGATAATATGAAGAATATTGATATCATTAGCCGCACGGATCTGAGTGTGTTTACTCTTTTTAAAATCTAGCGCATCTACGAGTTCGCTTGACTCGACATTCTCCATTGCAGCACTTGGCCCATATCGTTCACATATTTTGCTATTTAGATACTCAGTAATGTCGCCTAAGGGTGGGTTCATCACATACCCGACCATCATTCCCCACTTATGGCCGCATGAATATTGACAGGTAACAAATCGAGCTAATCCCTTATCAACATAATTAATATTCAACCCGGAATCACCGCGCAAAAGTCTTTTACATTCAATGCCCAAATAGGCATTTTCATCCCCAAATTGCTGAAGGAATCGAACGACGATATCAATTCGTCCCTCTACTTCTGGATCGTCAATAGCCTCGTTAAGGACCTCATCTTCTCCGTGAATTTCTATATTATTCAAACCAATATCTCGCTTGACCTTTCGCAATGCCTTTCGCATTCGGATATTAATGGGAACTTCATAGTCGCCAGGGGGCACACTCGGTCGGACTACTCTTGCTGCATCCACAATCAATTTGGCAACTGTGAATATTTCATCCTCTCCGAGATCTAGAGATGGTTGACCATAAGGAAAATCTGCAGAAGTCAGCATGACTTTCCCTTAACCCAATGATCTGCCAAAATCATGTCAGCATCGTTTAGGGCATAAACATCTGTCCAGTAACGAATCTCAGCAGGCTTAAGGATAAACAACGCAGGCCCAGCGTAGATTCGAACATGTTTTCTTTCATTTAAGTATGGTGGGACGTTCGGATTTTCTGCCCCAGAAAGTAACCTTCGAACCAAGTCGTTTCCAGAGATAGCGCTTATCCCAATCAGCTCGTGGTCCCCTGGAGAACCAGCCTCCATCGAGAATGAAACGACAGACATGGGGGATTCTGACCTGGAAAAACTTGGCCGAGGCGGTGGGTGAGGATAGATAACCGCTTCGAGATGTCGTTTCCCACGGGCCTTAAGATATCTATTAACGGTTGTTACGACTGTCTCGGCATATGACTTTAGCAGATCTTGCGAGGGAAGCTCTGTATACTTTAGACGCTGACTTCGTCCATCAAAAATGAGCATCCCTGCGCGTGAAACGCTATCTTGAACAACAATTCTCTCATCCAAATTCAAATCAAATAAATTCGAAACAGCCTCATCTAGTTTAACCAACAACGACCGATTCGAAGGATCTCGCGAGATCATCTCTTCAATTGATAAAACCTCGTCAATCTGAGAATCACTTAGATCCATGAGCCTCGGGATTCGAAGTGCTAGCAAATCCTTAGGTTCGACTGTAGGTCGTTCCAATCCCCAAACACCACCTCCAAAGGCAAATTGAAAAGCGGTTACACTCGAATTCATAATCGCATTTAGCACACGGGCAAATCTCTGATCCTTTCCGGCGAACGAAATACCATAAAAGCTTTCAGAATATACGACCCCACGGGCATAATACGTGGACGAATACCTACCAGGTTCAAGCGCGGAGGAGAAGCAAGCCTTGGGGCAAATTAAAAGTGGTCCTTTATAAATTCCCTCGTCCCGGGTCCTATGTAGGAATTCGTACTCAAAATCTGGCAATGCCCTTCTATTTATCCGCAAGGGGACAAACTCATCGGGCATGAGCATGGGAAGCTTATAGAACAAGTCTGGAGGGGAATTCTCATCCCCTACAACCTGAAATCCCTGCCCTCGATTGAAACTTGGACGAATTTCAAGGTCGTTCAGAACAGATTCAAGGGTCGGGAATTCACATTCAAGCCTCTCAATTAACCAGCTATCTCGCACCGTTCCAAAGGTTGCAGCCTTCAGCATGGCTGGGTTTTTGGCCACCCGATCGAGAGAAATACTTCGGAGATCTCCAGGTCCAACCTGGAAGATGCCGGTTCGCCTGAAATCTGGAGACCAAGGAATAGAACCAACAAGCAATTTTTCCCGGTTCGGAATCAATTTGCAGCGCGAGAAGAAAAGAAGAGCGGGTCCGTCAGCATCTGGAAACAATTTTTCTTTACGCAACTGAGACAAATTCACTAACGCGACAGGTGCCAAATTCTGGAGCAACTCCATTCTTGAGGCTACGGCATGCTCATCCTTGGAGAAGAACGGAGAGGCTTTCATCACCATCCCGATCCGCCCATTTTCGCAAGCAAACCGCGAGGCAACCTTCAAGAAGCCATGATCAGGGCTTCTGCGTGGCCGCCTTTCACTGTTGGACCGGGTTCGCAATCCCTCACGTCGAACGAAAGTCCAGGGAGGATTTCCCACAACTGCGTCAAATTCTATTTGATTAATCTGCTCTGGCAATACTTCGCTTAATGTATCCGCCTCGTGGAGCGTGGAACCAATAAGGCGATGAAATTTTAAGTCTGTAATTTCTAATACAGGGTCTTCATCAAGCTCCATTGCAGCCAAATAAAGACTAAACGCCGCGATGCCCAGTGCAGATTTATTTATATCAATGCCAAACAACTGTTCATAAAGAATTTTACGAATCAATGATCTAGATGGTCTTCCATTAGGGGCCCCCTTCCAAACGAGCCTACGAAAGGCCTCAACGAGAAAAGCCCCAGAACCACAGGTTGGATCGATTACTCTCGCAGTGGAAGCAAGGCCCTCAAAAACCGGATCAAGGGTGAGATGCACCAACTCCACCGGGGTGTAATGTAACCCTTGGCTAGCAGCTTCGACCTCACTACTTGACCTTGCAAATTGCTGATATATCGAACTAATCAGGTCAACCGGTATCGCATTAAATTGAAAGCGGAAAAGCCTTCTCTTACCGCAGTTCTTCGGGATGAGGCTTTGCCCTTCCACAAAGTCCCGAAGCAAAATCAAATGAGCCTGCCCAAGCCTCTCCTGCTCTGCCCCAGGATCATCCATTGGGAAGAGATCACCGTTAAAGGTTTCACGCAGCCATCGGAATAAAGCAAAAGCACTTTCTACAGTCTCGAAAGACTCAGAAATATTAGAAGAAATATTTGTTGGTAAAAATGGCTGAGCAATTTGTCGATCGAGCAGGTATGAGAAGAAAATACATCTGCCAATCAATCGCTGCGCAAATTCTCGCGAGACGTGCTTTTCTCTTGCAATATTCTCGTGCGGAGTTCCGTTCGCAGGAGCCAATGCTGTTAGACGCTCTTCCAAAGCACTAATTTCACCAAGTAGCTCTTGATCGACACGATACTGCCGGTCAATTTTCTTTCCAATTTCGCTCGACCAGAAGGCACCTGTTTCAGTAGCAATCCTTCCACACGCTGCATTTAATCGTTGGAGATCAGACTCCTCTTTCAACAAAAATCTATCAACAGCGGAGGAGGCGTGGCCGTCTCCGTCAGTGCTTGAAGGAGTGGCAAAACAATTGTGAAGTCGGATTTCAGTCGGGGTAATAATCCACAAAAGTGGGGCTAACCCAATATTCCAAGCAATTTCATGCCATCGAGTTATTTCTTCTATTGACGGTTCACTCCACCCTGCATCTTTGAAGATGGCTATCGGTGTGCCTTGCGCAGTAAATATGGCATCTGCACACAAACCAATTTGCTTGTTTGCAAAAATAGGTCGCACCCGCAGAGTTGAGTGCCCGCCTTGAGTTTCCAGGCCGGGGACAGGCGTCCCATCCTCTGAGAGGTAGCCGCTCGCCTGGAGGGCCCTCCGAAAGGGGACACTGTTCACGATCGCCGCCCTCCTCTAAGTCCTGCTTGGCCAATAAAGAGTGTACCCGAAGCACGCGATGGTGTCACAGACGCCTCCAACTTCTTGGCAAGAGCTGATGTTGGCCGAGGTGCATTTGAGCTTTTGAGCATTTGAGCTAAGCAAGCACATAGATAATTCTATCAGTATAGCGAATTTTTGACGAATCGCCATCTTTCCGTGAACCAGAAATCAGAAGTCGCAGCCACTCCATTAGGCCGAGTAGGGAAAACGCCACGATCCCAGCGCTCATTTTTTCACCTGGGGCGCCGATTCAACACGCCCGGCCCTCCGTGGATAGGCCTCGGACTCGCTCCACTCCCACGGCGGCCCTACGCGCTTCCGCGCGCAGGGAACCCTACCGCCCTCGTCACTCCGTCTCGCCGCCTCCGGCGGTCCCTTCGCACAAGGGCTGTCCTCCCCCTACCCGCTTCGCGGTCCGGGCTCCGGGATCCCTTGTGCTGCGGTCTCCTGCGACCAGGATGGGGACGCAGGCCGGGGGTGATGCCCCCGGCCTCGCTCGCGAGGTCGGGCCAGGCTCACAGCTCGTAGATCCTTGCTAGAACGGACCAATCCGAGTTCCAGATCCACTCGGTCCCCAACCAAGGTCTTCATCTATCTCCCAGCCAGTGTCTCGATCAAACTCCCAATCTCCGCAGTAAATTCTCGTTTCCGTGACAGCCGTTACCTTCAGCCTCATTGGACAAGCAGTCGTGCCAATGAGGCGCTGAACCACGTCTCCAGGCTGTAGTGCCTGAAGCCAAACCTTCTCATCTCGAATAAAGCGAGCTCCCACAAGGGCCTCCTACGGTCAAAAATTCAGTTATGCCAGTATTGACACTTTTGCCACTTTTGCCTATATTGTTAATCGAGGCCCAAGAACCGCAGGCGAAGGGAGGGTGCCTC
Organism: Geothrix sp. PMB-07; assembly: GCF_030758935.1. Taxonomy (NCBI): domain Bacteria; kingdom Pseudomonadati; phylum Acidobacteriota; class Holophagae; order Holophagales; family Holophagaceae; genus Geothrix; species Geothrix sp. PMB-07. The sequence continues at coordinate 1,881,692 of NZ_CP132333.1, read as the reverse complement.
CAGAAATGTTCAAACCCCAAACCTGTTCTCCCACGAAGTTGAACACCTCAATCAGGTGCATCGAATCCACAGAAACTGCGGATTGACACTTTTGCCACTTTTGACATAGGAGGCCATCATGCGCCATTCCCTCATCGCTCTCTTCCTCGCCGCCAGTTGGGTGCTGGCTGCGGCTGAACGTCCAAACCCCGGGAAGCCCGCGCAGCTCTCGCCTGCAGCCAAAGCCCACCTGGCCCAAATAGAGAAGAATCTCAAGCTCTTCAGCGTCTCCATGGAGTCCTCTCAGGAGATCTCCAACGACACCTCCAATGATTCTGAACTCCTGGAGGCGGAAAGCGTTCTCATTGGTGGCCGCGCCAAAATCGACATCCCCGAGAAGGCCCTGGATGCCTGGATGAAGGAAGACAAGGTTCTTGAAGCCTTGGACCATCTCGGTCTGGTCCCGATGACCTGGGAGGAGCTCCAGTTCGCTCAATTCAAGTTCCGGAGCTTCCCCAGCAACCCCAGCCTCGGTCAGTTCGGCCTTCGTCCCGCGCTCCTCTTTCGCCCCAAGTCCTCGGAGGCATTGAAGAGCCTCATGAAGCAGGTGGAACTTCGGAGCATCGGGGGAGCCAAGAACAGCGCCATTGTCCGGATGCTCGTCGTTTCCCTCAAGCCTTCCGAACCGCGCACCCAGAACGGTTTGACCACATTCACTCTTCAGCTGAACCTGCATCCTTACGGCATCTTCATGAGTCAAAGCACCACCTTCATCGGAACCATTCCCTCGGACAAGCGCGACTCCAAGGGCCTAATCAATTCCATCTTGATCGCGCTCAAAGAACGCCCCCGGGCCTGACGGCCCTGTCCTCGGCCCCCAGGGGCCTGCGGGGATTTCCCGCATGAAGGCCAAAGCTACCTGGCAGAAGAACGGATGCAGAACTAAACTGAGATATCCGGACGGAGGATAGGGCAACGCAGGGATGCGACCCGAGCGCCGATCCGGGGCCGAAGCTGACACACGCTTCGAGGGGCCGGGGAAACCCGGCCCCTTCTCGTTGAGCCTTCACAAGCCAGCGCTCAGGGTGACATTCAACGGCCCTGGATCCTCCGGCGGGTCGCACGGCGTAAAACAAAGCCCAGGGAATGAGTTCACGACGCCTCGATCATCGAGAACGAGGAGAATCGGATCGCCGGGTTTGCGCAGCATCCCGCGATTAAGGACCTGATACCTCTTGCTACTCGACAGCTGACCTCGATGCCCCTTCGTAGAAACGCAAACGACCCAATCGGGTTGGGCGATCTTGGCGAACGCCACGCAGCCCGGACAAACCCAATCACGGCCGACTCTGACAGCGCTTTCGGAAAGCTGCTCATAGCAGTAGGTGCAGATGCAGGGGTGCATGCAGCGTGAAACCATAACTATTCTCGGGGTTGATGGACATTGCGAGGATGAGGGCTGGTGTGCCGGACTGATTGCCAAAAGCCCCAGCGCACGACACACCCGACAAGAGCGGCGACCACGATCCAGAGCAATCTGCGGGCCACGTAGGTCATGGCCCACTCCCGACCGCAGCCAGCGCCTGAACTTCCTTCATCACGGCCGAGGCGCGTTCCGCCCGCTCGCCAGCGTCCATACACCACCAGGAAAGCGTCAGGGCTGCAATCTCTTCCAACCGGGCTTTAGCTTCGCAAGTTCGTGAAGAAGAGGCCTCCAAACGAGATGGTACCTGCACCTGGCGCTCAGCTTCGAGCCTCCTCATGATGTCCGACATCAGAAATGGCGTCATCGCACCATCCTCCAAGTGAGAAGGCATGCGCGGTTGACCGGTATCCGCCCACAGCCACCGAATCTCGCCGGGCCGTTGAACCGCCACCATTGCGTCTTCGGGATTCCGATAGGTCTTCAGGGCCTCTGCCGCCAGGAGCCTCCCATGGCGATCGATCCAACCCTCTGATGCCTCTTCTTTCATCCTTCTTCCCCTTTCCTCATCAGCTTTGGCCTCCATGCGTTAAATCCCGGGGGAGGCGCCGCCAGGCGCCGGGGGCAGCGCCCCCCCACAGGCTGGACACAGGCGCCGTGCGCCAGGAAGGGCCCAAGAAGGCCTCGTGGGCTCGGCTCCCCACCAAGTCCACGACAGAACCATTCCCAGCCCCTGGTAGACGTCTTGGATGATCGGAAGCCAGCCTTTCACACCAAAAGCCCGGACCACGGCCAGGTCATCCGGCAGCGGTCCAAAGGCATCGTCCCCGTGACTCTCAAGTGCCTCGATGGCGGCAGAGCAGCTCCCGTGCCGCATCAGAACCAGCTTGAGCAGCTTTTGGCTGGGGTTCCTTATCCATGCTCGATTTGCAGGCATCCCACCCCCCTATGGATTGAAGCTTCCGTTGAGGACACCTTGCGCAACCTGGCCTGCTGACTTGCAGAGCTCGACGATGAAATCGACCATCATCCCCACAGCAAAGGCGGCCAGACCCGCTCCACAACTGATCTTGAAGAGCTCCATGGATCCGTTCTTCCCCAGGAATCCGGCCTTCACGAGAAGTGAATTGCAGGTGGCCACCAGGCCGTACGAAGAATGGGCGACCGTCATACCCACCGTTCCCATCACGAAGTGAATGCCAAAGCAGGTGAGGATCACGCTCATGAGGAAGCGGAAGAAGGTGAAGCCAAACTGCTCGGTCTTCCGGAACATCAGCAAGAGCACGAAGAAACTGCTGAATATCACCGCGATACTTAGCCCGAGATTGACCATGATCGACACCTTCGCGCCGAACTGGAGAAGGCCGAAGGCCGCCTTCAACGTCGCCAGGCTGCCAGCGCCAATCCCAAGCACGGCAGGGGCAATGCTGAGATAGAATCCAGCGCTCCCAACGAACTCTGCCAAGAGCTTTGTCGCACCCCAGACCCCGATCTTGTCTTCCTTTGTCCGTTCCTTTTCTACCTCCATCAGGGCCCTAGCAATGTCTTCCCCCCGGGCGATGACGTTCCCGTTTCGCTCGTCCACCACGGCCTGGATGGCGTTCGGATCAAGGTTCCCGAGGACGGCGACGGTTTGCCCGTCCTTGGTCTGCAGGGTGCCGCTCGCTCCATAGAAGGTCCCACCATCCAACCCTGAGCCTCCGTGCACCTCGTTGTAGTTGCTGACCAACTTCTCGATGGCACGCTTAAAGGTCTCGGCGTTGTAAACGGTGGCTTGCTTCTTCTTTGCCCACACGTTGTACTGATTGAGCAGCTGGTCCACCTGCCCTTCGATCTGGTCCTGAGCCTTCCTAGCCTCATCAAGGCGTGCTTGAGCAGCTTGTCTAGCCCGGGGATTCTGGGCCTGGTCCAGTTCTTGGGTGAATTTTTCCGTCTTCGCAGCGGCCTCCAGCCTGGCGGCCCGAACCTTTGCCGCCTTTTCTGCGTCCACCCCGGCATCCTTCAGGGCGCCTGGGTCCATTCCGGTGGGGTCTGTATCGGGATGAATGCTCATCCGATCCAACCGCGAGAGCTTGGCTAGAAGCGAATCTCCCACCCCGGCGACTTGAACAGCCACTGCCTGAGACGACCCCCAGACGCTGAAATTGTCGGCGATTGATTTTGCGACCAGGGGCAACGCCGGAGCCCCGACGATCAATGGAATGAAGAAAAGACGGGCACCAAAATAGAGGCATGCATCTTTGAAGCTGTTGATCCTTTCGTCTGCGGAGGTGACTTTGTTGTGCTTCAGGATTTGGATGTAAAACGAACAGCTGACGATCACCACGCTCAGGATTGTGAACATGAACGACATGGCTGTCAGAGACGCAGAATTGTAGACCCAGCCCTTCCCAGCTAGACCAGAGAAGATGTCGCTGACGGTGGCAATGATTTGTGTAATTGGTCCAGGTCCCATGCCTCACCCCCGAATCTTGAACATGCTGTTGAGAAAGGCCCGATACTCCTGGTCGGCCTTCTTCCTGGCGTCTGTGTCGTCGGGCATCATGATGTCGGCGACGTTCGAGCTTCCGAACGCCCTCTTCATGGCCTGGAAATAGGTCCCAAGAACCCGTGTCACCAGGTAAACGGGAAGCCCCCCACGAGTGAGATGGCTGTTCCCGTTCTTGTCCTCCGTCCAGACGAACGTGTTCAGGTATTTGTCGACGACGGAGTCCAGCTTGTCGATCGCCCCGCGGGAAATGGTCATGGCGTCCCGTTGCTCATCGGCATCAATTTTGGCGATGGCCTGGGTCATGTTGTTCTGGATCCCGCGGATCTGCGCAAGGCTCCCACTGAGGTTCATCCCGTCAGCATCGAGATAGTGATTCAGGAGGTTCTTCCCCAGATCCTCCTGCAGGGCGTCGAAGGCCTTGCCAGCGCCTTCAATTCCCTTCAGATAGGTGATCCTGGCAATTGCGCCGTCCATGTCCGCCCTGGCCTTATTCACGGCCGTGTCCCGGGCATCCCGCATCGCCTGGTACTGCTTCCACGCCTGGTCATTCATTTGGATTGACTGGAGCTCTTCGAAGTCCCCACCCTTCTTGAACTCCATGCCGTATCTGGTAAGCAGGTCCTGGCGCTGTTTCTGGAAATTCTGCTCAGCCGAGCTCATGGCCGCCTGGGCGGACTCCAGGATCTTCAGGGCCTCCATTGCTGACTGCGTGCCGCTGTGCCCAGCCTTCAGGGCGTTGAATGCCAGCATCAGCTGGTCCAACTGGGTCCGCTTCTTCTGCGTGATTCCTTCCAGGAAGATCCGTCGCCGATTCACGTCGCGCTCGAAGCTCTGCTGCTTTGCTTGCCAGAACTCGGCCATGGGGTTTCCCGGAGGTGGTTCGAGCTTGAGCTGGTCGTACGTCATCTGCCTGTCCTGCAGCTGGCGCTCCGCTTCGCGCCGCAGTTCCTTCCGGCACAGCAGAACGCTTCCCTCGTAGTCCTGCAGCATGGCCTGGGCATCGTGATCCAGAAGGGCCTGGGCTGCCCGTTCCTGTTGGAAGGTGTACTTCCAGTTCTGAACCTCGCTCAGGAGGCCGTTATAGAAGGTGGTGATCTTGCCAAGGCGCTCGGCAGGGCCGAGGGCTCTGTAGGCCTCTGCCAGGGGGTGGCCAGTCCCATCCACAAACTGCGTCATCTCGGCGGCGTCGAAATCGATGTTCGAGAGCTGGTTCGCGATCTGGGACAGGTCGATCTTCAAGTTCGGTTTGAATTTCGCCCAATCCTGGAAGGTCGAGGCCACCCCGCCCTGCTTAGAGGTGAACCGCAGGGCAAGACTCCTCTGAACCTTGCCCTCCTGCTCCTGCCCGTTTCCGTCGGTGTAGCGGAAGGTCTGAGGAACCTGCTCGCTGTCACCGTAAAGAAATCCGTCAGGTAGCGGCACGACGGGCAGGATGTCCACGACGTTGATGTTGTTCATCAGGTTGAAATTGGCGATGGCCTCGTATTGGGCCTTCGCGAGCTTGATGGTCCGGTAGACCTGCAGCAGGTCAGTGAGGAACCTGGTGTTGTCCTTCCCCTCCTTCCAGAGCTGGCTGACCTGGTCCTGCTGCCTCTTCAGCTCCGTCAGAAGCTTCTGCGTCTGAATGCTGGCCGCGTCCACAACAGCCATCTGAGAAGGGCTCACGACACCGCTGGCCAGCATGAGAACAACTGTCCCGGCCGCCCGGCGCTTTCCAGAGGTTGAAAGGAGCCCGAAGGGCCACCGAACCACCCTGACCATGGCGCCGACCAGAGGAGCCGAACTGAACCCGAGCCTGCGCTCTGTCGCATCCCACCAGAAGAGAAATTCATCCAGGGCCCTAGACATTGCCGCCAGCCATTTCCGGAACCGGAGCCTGGCCCTTCCTCGAAACCTTCAGCGCACGGGCCTCAGCGCGGATCTTCCTGAGCTCGGGCTTCATCACGTAGCTAATGGCCTGGCGCAGGAGGTCAGCAGGCTCCATCCCATCACGCTGGGACCACCGCTCAACTGCGTTGAAGACATCCAGCGGGAGCTGGAAGCGAACGTCCTTCATTTCTTGCTGCCCCTTCTTGATCGGCTTAAAAGCCATGTGCTCCTCCAGGAAGATGCGTCAAGAATAGGGCCACAAAGGCTTCTAGTCAATTTAACTAGCATTTTATTCATCTTGTTTCACAGTGCTTCACGCTGTTTAACCCTAATACCTGCTCAGTGAGCAGATACCCGTGAAAGCAGCACACACCTAGGTATGCGCGCCCGAAGGGTCCCCGCACCCAAAGGGTGTGGGGGCAAGATGGTGCTATCGCATGACTGATGCCGCTTTCGCGGCATACCTTGATTTCCAAGCAATTCAGCGTATTCGTTTTCGATATCGGTTTTAGATAGTTTTAACGCACATTTACAAACCGATATACAAACGAGGCTAAACAATGAAACAAAAGACCTTGACACACACCCTCCCAGTTCGTCTCAGGCAAGACGACAAGGTTCGCCTTGAGACCCTTGCGGACTCATGGGGGGTCTCCCTTGCAGAGGCCACACGCATGGCCATTGAATCTGAGCACTCTAGGTTCCAGGAGGAACGCGGAGAAACGCGGTTCGAAATGGTCCTTTCCGAGAGCAAAAAAGTGCTCGAATCGGTGAATCAATCGAGACTTCGATTAGAGCAATTTTTTTCCTTTTTCGGTGAATTTGAGAAACGAATGTACGCGCGTTTTGACGACAAAGTGATGCCGAAACTGGAGGAGTTTGACCCCCTCATTAGCGACATCTTTGTTCGCCTGATGGCCCTAACTCGGACAGCGCATAAACGGGCTGAAGTCGAGGCCGAAATACAACAAATCCTGCAGGGGAAATGACATGGCGATTTGCAAGCCCCCACGTCATTCCGGTGGCCGCGCACCATCCCTTGGACGGCTCATTTCATATCTCGCCAGAGAGGAGAAACGAGAGGCAGTCTTATTCCTTTCGGCAACTGGTGAGCCCATTGAGGTGGCTTCTACTATCGATTCAATGGGCGGTTACCTCGGTCGTTACTGGCACGCCATCGTTAATCCAAGTGTCCACGAATGTCAGGAAATTTATGCACGATATGGCAAATCAATCGAACATGCCGCCGTTGAGCACGGCAAGCGCCTTGCTCTGCAACTCCATTCCCTAACTCAGGACAAAGAACCGCCCAAAATGACAATTCATTTTGAAAAGGTTTCTGACGATGGGATGAAGATTCACTATCACTTTGTAGGCACCGAAACACACGCGCTCATGCGTGGCCCACATGGTGCCATTCAGAAGGCCTGGGATCGCGAATGGTCTGACAGAAGGCCTATAACCAACTGGAAGGAGCATCAGGAATTCAAGCGGGTTCGAAGTGAACTCAAGGAACTTCAGAAAGAGCAAAGGCAACTAGAACGTGATCGATACAAGGCCCTGGTCGGGGCCTCTCTGTCTGAGCATTTTAAGATCCGCATGGAATTCGGCCAAAAAGAAAGGGTGATTATTGATCGTCGTTTCGACCTTGAAACTGCAGCCACAAACCATCGTTATGCCTCCCGTGGCGATCTGAATTCGCCCGCCAATGTGGCTGAGATCGAGAACGCCCTCCAAAGAAAAGCCGCATCTCTACAGCGTCTTCAGATGCGAGGCGTTTCATCTGACATAACCAAAGCCTCCATGGTCCTCCGCGAAAAAGCTGGACGCTCAATAAGCGTTGCAAAACGCGCAGGGAAGAGGGCTGCAACAGCCACTATTGGTGGGGTCAATTCGAAAATCGCCAAGGACCTCATCCGAAAGTTCCAAGAAGCAACCCAGCAACAACATCAAGACCCAAGGACTATTCAAGAAGGGAGGCGAATTTCAAAATCAGTTAAAGGTGTCGCTCTTGAAGCTGCAAAGGGCCTGTCTCGCGTTGGTGCCGAAGTTGCTAAAGCAGCCACAGCAGCCACGACCAAATTGGGCATCAGAACCACGACAGCTGCCGTCAAGGTCGGAGCGGGGCTTGCCCTGTCAATTCCGACTGGAGGCATCAGCCTCAAGGCTGCCGCCAAAGAGGCCGGACGTGATCTTGCCGAGGGAGGAAAGGAGGCCGGGAAGGAGCTCGCCCATGGTGCCAAAAACGCCGGGAAAGAGGCCGCCAGATCCGCTGCAAATACCGGGGTATCTATTGCAAAGGTTGCCAATAATCTAGGACTAGGCGCTCTTCCGAAACCAATGGAATCGACAGTCAGAGCGGGCCTCGCAGCCACCAAAACAACGGCCATGGCCGCCAAGGACCTCGCGACACTCGATATCCAGGGCGCGGCCAAAACATTGGCCCTTGGTGGCCTTGAAACAAGCAAACACCTGCTTGGTTCTGCGGTCCACCTGAAGGATATCCCAGCCTCCTTAAAGCTGGCTATTTCTACCCTTGAGAAGATCCCAATCCTTGGCCTAGCCGGTACCGTAGCTCGCCTTGGTGCAGAGGCAACTGCGGCGGCGAACTCTCTCCCAAAATCCTCGTCCCTCGAACTTAGCCGGTAGGAGAACCTGTGCAAGAAACCATCAAATCGCTACTCAACTTCTGGAACCTGGGGGGCACGGTAACCGTTTCCCTCCTCGGGCTCATCGGAATATTTTTCTACTCCACTAGGTGGTTCTTCATTCACCGCGAAGACCCCCTGAAGCTCCTTCGCTCCAGGGGCGACAAGCTATATCGGACCCTATTCGAATGGCGCCCAAAACGGCTGTGGCTTCCCTTCTGCTTGGCCCTCCTCTCCATTGGAATGCTGGTCCGAATTGCCATTTCTAGAATTGGGGTAGAGGAATGGGCCCACCGCCGTCCCGAGCTATTTTTGGCCGCACACGTGGGCATTCTTTTTGGCCTTTTTTTAATCTTCATGATCTTCCGGGACAAGCTGCCTGCACACGTGAAAGCAGGGACTGGAAGGTCCGATGCGAAATGGCATGATCCCAAGCAGGACTGGGGCCGAACCTTCAAAGACACCGAAGGAAAAAACATTTACGACAATTCACCTGTCGCCGCGGTTCTGGCCTACCGGTCCCCCTGTAAAGCAGCCTCCAGAACCTTGATCGACGACCAGCGCCATAAGCGAAATCTGACGGCCATTCAGATTCGGTGGGACATTGTTGCTGGTCACATTTTTGTCCTGGGCGCACAGGGCAGCGGGAAGACCACCACCTGGTACTCCCACATCATGCACAGCGCCTCTTGCCCCTGGATTTACCAGGATTCCAAGGCAGAGTTGCCATGGAGAGAGGAGAACCCGAATCTTCCTGTGTTCGGCCTGGACGTGCGTGGGTATCAGACCCGAAGCGGCGTCCTCAATTTCCTTGAAGAAGCGAAAACCCCAGAGGACCTCGACCTCATTGTCGATTACGTTTTTCCGGTCCTCTCACACGACAACAATCCCTGGGTTCGCCTCCTGGCCCGTGAGATGTTCCGTGCCATTCTCACCAGCCGTCGCTGGGACAGCCTGCAGGAGATCTCGCGGGCGCTCACATCCACCCCTCTGAAGACCTACCTAGCCAAGCTTCCCCCTATCTGGCAGAACCTCATGTCGGAGGAGAAAACCAGCGTCCCGGTCCTGGGTGACATGGTCACTACCCTTGGGAAGTGGGAGACCCCGCGTGTGGCCGCAATCACCGAAGGGCACTCTACGGTGACCATCGATGACTTCCTTGCCAAGGGCGGCTACGTGATGAACTGCGAAATGTCCGACGCTCTCAGGGCGCCTGTTCATCTCTTCTGGGCCATGCTCCTTGGACGCCTCCGGAATCGCCCTGAAGGTTCCTCGAAGATCCTTCTCCTGATGGACGAATTCGGAGATGCAGGCCGCCTACCTAACATCGAGAACGCCCTAATTTTGCTGAGGTCCAAGGGCGTCGGCATCGTCGCCGGGGTACAGAACTTCGGCATCCTGGAGAAGGTCTATGGGCGCGACCTCAAGGCCGTTACAAAGGGTTTCGGCACCAAGATCCTCCTGGCTAGGCGGCTTGAGGATGAGTACCGGGAACAAATGACCAAGAATGCCGGGAAATTCACCCTCCGCTTCAAAACCGCTGGTGCCAACCAGGAGCAGGAGCGCGAATCCGAGCTCCTACCCGCAAGCGAGTGGGGCAGATGGTCTGAGGAGGGCGCAGCCCTCAGCCGGATCAACGGGTGGACCTACTGGCTTCCCCTCAGCATTCCCACCCCCCCTACCCCGCTTGGGCCCCGAATGGAGGAGGTAGACCCCTGGCAGGATCCCACCAGCTTCGATGAAGAACCCCCTGACACCTGGGATGGCCTCAAGCAGTCCGCTGCCCTGCAGGAACTCCCCAAGCGGACTGTGTTCTCAGAAGATCAGCACGCAGGCATGCCTCGGGACCCTGACTTTTTCTGATCTGGAGCCATGCGCATCCCAGGGCCCGCACACAGCGGGCCTTGCCTTTTCCCTCACGAAAAGCACCGGGCCCGTCAACCTGGTGGAGCACCAGCAAGAGCCGGAACCCAGAAGCCCTTCGCTCGAAGCCCCTTTTCAAGGTGCTCAAGCGAAGAAAACGCACGCCGGGACGCGATTTGCAGCCAGCGATGCAGATCAAGCGTGAGCATCAGGGACCTGAGGGTTTCGCGTTTCTTCTTTTCCCCATCGCCGTCAGATATTGGCGGGGTATCGAGTGAACGGGCCGCCTCCGCGGCCAAAGCAGCTGCACGCTTAGCAGCCTCGCCTGTGAGCTCGTTCCAGAGCTCTGCAGAGACCCCTTCAGCGGCCTCGCACCATTCCGGAGCCTTCCACCTGGCTCGTGCAGCTCCCACTCTTTCAAAGACCCTTGCAGACCGCCTGAAGATCTCTGCTCTGAGGTGCGTCCCAGGAATGCCTACAACCATCGTCTTCCCCGGCCGGTCCGGATCAGGTGCATAGCAGGCGATTTCATCTGCCTTGGTCGCGTACTTGAGGGTTTCTTGAATAGCCTGTTCAAGGCTGATTGCCCCATCTCCCTTGCCTGGCTTGCGCTTTACCTTCTGGACATAGAAAGAGGCTGAGATGGCTTTGTCCAGCGCCGTCCTTCCGTCCTTGTCTTTGCCCTGGTGGTCGTAGAGGTGATCGATGTCGAACCCATAAACCTTGAGAGTCGCAGTTCGAAGACACGCCCACCAGGCCCGAGCCCCCTCGGCTTGCTCAATGAATTTCGACCAGTTCAACAAATGGAAATGAGGATGGAAGGTCAGGACCTCATCCCAAAACACCTTCCGTGTCACTTCGTAACCTCGGAAGCACGCAAATACCCTTGATTTGAAGATCTCGAGTTTTCGAAACAACGACCACGCCAAAAAAATTCGTTCTTCTTCTCTTGCTTCGGTAATTCCAGAAACGACCGAAGGATCCAGAGTGGGCGTGGTTAGAGTCCATGCCACTGGAAGAACCTTCCCACCGTCTACCCATTTGGTGCTGTAGGCGACCGAAAAAAGCCGCTGCCGAATTAGCCTCAAGGCTTGGCGGGCCACCTTCCTAGATCTAGCTGCCTGCTTTCTCTGGTAGGCCGGGGAGAAGCGGAGCCCAGGCGTGTAGCCAGCCCCCCCAACTCCGTATACTCGGCCATCGTCCGCCTTCCCCACGGCCGCCCAAGGTGTGGAGGCCTCAAGTAGGAGGAGTGCTGCCGCTCTCAACTCAAGGCCCTCACCTGGGCCGGCCACGAGTTCTCGACCATCTGCCCCAAGAAGTACCACCTCACCGGCGTCGTCCTGTCCAAGCTTCAACGCCTCCCCGGCAAGGCCCTCCATCAAGGCCGAAGCGAAATAGTTCGACGCCAGACCCTTTCGCCGAGCCAACATCAAGGCCTCGGTCTCTGCCTTCAGAATCTCGCCAGATGCAAGGTCTACGACTGTGCCGTCCTCCAGAGCCATCAGGCCTGGAACCTTCAGCCCCTCCTCGCAACCTGCAGGCAGACCTATACTGGTCCTGCGGCGGTCCTCCGCCGCGGTCGCAGCTGACATATCCCTCACCGGAAAAGCGGAGGCGATCGGTAGGCCGGAGCTCGAACCTCTGGCCTACCACCCCCAGGTAAACGTCAACAGCCCCCCGAGTTGGGGGGCTGTTCATTTGGGCGCTAGGCGGTTTTTCGACGGTGATGGGCGGAGGCAGCCTCCTTCGACTTGGTCTGCCAATCCGCCTGAATCCACGGCAGGACCTCGTCGAGGTCATACATGATCACTCCCTCGTTCCAGGGGTGAGCTTTCACAGGCATCCCGCGCTGCACCATCTTTCTCACCGTGTAAGGGTGCGGCGCCTTGCCGTAGATCTCAGCCAACTCTTGCCGGAGCTTGCGCTCACTGACCAATCTCATGTCCCCCCCTAATCGCTTCATGACTTTTTCGCGACAATTTGAATATTGCGTCGCCATTCCGTCGCAGTCAAGCCCCCTTTTTCGATTTGTGGAGTTTTGTTTAGAGTGATACAAATCAATGCATGACCACCGATTTGCCCCCCTCACACAGCTCTGAACTCGGCGAGCGAATTCGTCTCCTGGCGAACTTGGCCGGTGGAACACCCGAACTTGCTTCTGCCACAGGCTGGACGCCTCGCACTATTCAGCGATACATCTCAGGGGTCTATACCCCGACCCGCCCCAAGCTGGCTCGGCTCTCTCGGGCGACTGGGTGCGACCTCGTCTGGCTTTTGTCGGGGAAAGGAACAGCACCAACCGAATCTGCAAGGGTGATGGCTTCAATCCGACGAGCGCAACGTAACCCTCTGATGGATGAAGACTGGCAGCCCGTTTCACCTCTACTTCGAGAAGACTCCACCTGCCCCATTCACTTTGTTTCCCTAGCCTGGGTCGAATCCATCTGCGGTCCGCTAGACATTCCGGAACCGATCGGATGTTTGAAGGTCAAGGATGCCTCCATGGCCCCAGCCTATCTCCCGGGGGATTTGCTTTTGGTGGCGCCGTCCCCAAGCGGTGACGAGAGCGAATCAGTCCTATGGAAGGACTATGCGATTCGCGCATATGGCGAGTGGTACATCCGGAGAAAGACTCCTCACGGCTGGGATGCCATCACACAAGGGGCAGTGAATTTCCCCTTCGATAGCGAGCTTGTAGAGGTCTATGGCCGAGTGTTCGCAAAGGTCCAGGTCCTTTGAGCACACGGCGCTACAAGAACGGCCTCGCTAAGGTCGGTCGCTACTGGTGGATCTGCTTCAAGCGGGGAAAGCAGAAAGTGGAACTCTCCACAGGCTGCACTAACCGGGCGGATGCGGAATTCGTCCTCGCCGAGGAGAAGCGCAAGAAGGGGTTCCAGAGGCTCGGGATCAAGCTCCCTGAATCCATCCAAGCTCCCCTAGTTGGCGACGTGGTGCGTGAGTGGGCCTCTTGCAATCGAGGTGTCCTCTCCGACCGCTACCTTAATCAGGCCTTGGAAAGCCTAGACCGCCACTGGGCTCCAATTGCGAAGGACCCGATGAACGAGGTCACCACCGAGAAAGTAGACAAGCTTCGAGCGTCCTACCTCGGCGGGAACGGGTTCAAGACCCTCAAGGGGCACCGCATTGAGATCCCCCACACCCTCGGAGGATGGAACAGGCAGGTTCGCCTGCTCAGCGCCGTGTACGGCTGGGCGATCCGAGATAGGAAATATCTCTCTTCACGTCCTTGGTATGCGCGGGAGAGGAAGGTCCAGCAGACCGGCCGCCCAGTCGTCTGGCCAGAGAAAGTCCAGGCCTATCTGGCGGCAGTGGATTCACATTCGAGAAAGACAGTCATCCGCCTTGGCATCCGAATGCAGCTGGGACTTGGTCTTCGTGAATCGGAGGCAGGTGGAGCTCGCTGGGAGTGGCTCTCTTGGCGCCAGGAGGAGTACCTGCCTGGAGACACAAAAAACCGAAAGACCAGGCGGATTCCCATCCCAGCCTGGTTGCTACAACTGCTCCTCGCTGAATGGAATCGCCAGGGCTGTCCAACTCATGGGCTGGTCCTCCCGGATGCCAAGGAGGAGCAGAAAGCGCGCGGGTTCACCAAGAACGCGATCCGCGAGGCAGGTGATGACATCGGGGTTCCTGGGCTGCACCCCCATCGAATGAGAGCCACCTTCGCAACCACCCACTACGAGGCTGGGACGCCGCTATCGGAAATCCAGCAGATGATGGGCCATGAGAAGCCCATCACGACCCTCAAATACATTGAGATGCGGCAGGTGAGGGCCGCTGAGGCCCAGGCTAAAGTGGCAGCTGCAATGGGGTTCGCCTTGGGTGCGCCCTCCAAACAGGAAGCTTCATAACATGACTATTTTCAAACAATCCAGAGAATTGCTCGACATGATCAAGTTCGAGCACACGGTCTTCGCCCTGCCCTTCGCCCTGCTGGGCGCAGTGGGAGCGGCGCAGGGACTGCCCCCCCTCCGTACGGCCCTCTGGATCCTGGCGGCCATGGTCGGAGCCCGGACGGCGGCCATGACCTTCAACCGGCTGGTGGATGTGGATGTGGATGCCGCCAATCCCCGCACGGCCAGCCGCGCCCTGCCGGCAGGCCGGGTATCCCAGGCCGGTGCCGTGGTGCTCATGGGTGCGGGCATCGTCCTCTTCGGCCTCGCCGCCGGTGCGCTCGGGCCCTTGACCTGGAGCCTCTCGCCTTTGGCCCTGGTCATCATCCTGGGCTACTCGCTCTGCAAACGCTTTACCGCCTGGGCCCATGTGGTGCTCGGACTGTCGCTTTCCGGCGCGCCGCTGGGCGCCTGGATCGCCGTGGCGGGCCGCATCGAACCGCCCGCACTGTGGCTGTCAGGTGGTGTGCTGGCCTGGACCGCGGGATTCGACATTCTCTACGCCCTGCAAGACGAGGCCTTCGACCGCGAGAGGGGCCTGCATTCCATCCCATCGAAGCTGGGCGTCACTGGATCCCTCTGGCTCTCGCGCAGCCTGCACGTGATCGCCCTGGCCTGCTGGGGTGTGTTCAACCTCCAGATGGGCGGGCACCTCTGGTCCTGGGCTGGCTGGGCCCTGGTGGCCGCCATGCTGGGGCGGGAACAGTGGCTGGTGCGGGGCGGTGATCTCTCCCGCATCGACCAGGCTTTCTTCACCTTGAACAGCCTCGTCGGACTCGTTTTTTTCGCGGGTCATGCCTTGGAATACTGGCTTTCGAAAACGCTGCTGGCGCCGCTCTAGTCCCTTAGTCGTAAGAAGTCGACTCGCCTGCATCGAGGTTCCCAGGTATGCTGGGAGGTCATGTCCACCCCCCAGCCTGAACGCCGCCGCGCCCTGCGCTCCAGCCGTCCGGATTCCGGTCGCTGGCTCACAGTTATGGTCGTTTTCAGCCACCGCACCTTCCGCTGGTCCCTCACGCGACGCCTGATGCTGTGGGTGGTCGGCGGGGTGGCCGGGTTCTGCGCCCTGGCCATGATCGGCTCGGGCTATGGCATGTGGGCCACGAAGAAGATCATGAGCTTCGGCCGCCTCCAGCAGGAAACCCGGGAACAGCAGGAGCAGCTGCGTTCTTCGCTCGACCAGGCCCAGGCCCTGGAATCCGAAGTGGAGACCCTTCGCAAACAGCACACCGAACTGTTGAAGTTGCTGGACCCCAAGGCCCAGACCGGCACTCCCCTGCCCACGCCGCCCGGCCAGACCAACGCTGCCCCGCCCCCACCGGGCACCCAGGAACGGCTTTCCAAACTGCACCAGGATCTCGATTACACCGCCAAGCAGGCTGCCGTGGTGCGGGCCCGCATGGCGCCGGTGCTCTGGGCCTGGAGCCACACCCCTTCCATTCCCCCGACAGCGGGGTACCTGAGTTCCGGGTTCGGGGTTCGCGTCAGCCCCTTCTCCCGCTCCAATGAATCCGGCGATGGCCTGCTCGGGTACCACTCCGGCATCGACATCAGCAACGTCCTCGACACGCCCATCCAGGTCACCGCCGATGGCGAGGTGATCGAAGCCGGCTGGATGGATCGCTACGGCTGGGGCGTCCGCGTGCGCCACACCGAAGAACAGGAGACCCTCTACGCCCACCTCAACCGGGTGGATGTGAAAGTGGGGCAGAAGGTCAGCCGAGGCGATATCCTGGGTGCCATGGGGCGCTCCGGAAATGCCACGGGCGTCCATCTTCACTACGAAGTCCGCCGGAACGGAAAGACCGTCAACCCCCAGCCCTACCTCCGGCTCCAACGCCAATGGCTCAGCGCCCTTGGCAGGCAGTCCTGACCCAAGGAGTGACCATGGCCGTTTTCCGCAACAACAAGCCCAAGCCTGATGCCGCCCCAGCCATCCACTCCCTGCTGGGCAAGGACGTGATCTTCAAGGGAGAGGTGCATTCCAATTCGCACAGCTTCCGGGTGGAAGGCGTGGTCGAGGGAACCATCCACTCCACCGGCGAAGTCTCCATCGCCCCCGGGGGGCTGGTGAAAGGGAACATCTTCGCCAAGCACCTGGTGGTCACGGGCCGGGCCGAAGGCACCATGAAGATCACCGAATGCCTGGAAATCCATGGCACGGGTTACGTGGAAGGCGATGTGGAAGTGGGATCGCTGGTGGTCGATGAAGGCGGCACCCTGCAGGGCGTCTGCGTCCGGAAGGACCGGGCCGAGGCGATCACCACCGCGAAGGGAGGCTCCCTTCCCGCAGCGAAGCTTCCGGATTCCGACCCCAAGCGAGTGGATCTGAAGCGCTGAGGCGCTTTCACGCAACCTACCGGAACAACGGCCCCGGATCGGACTTCACGCCGAGGTAGGCATAGGCCGCGTCGGTGGCCTTGCGGCCTTGGGGCGTGCGGTCCAGGAACCCGACCTGCATGAGGTAGGGCTCCACCAGATCCTCCAAGGCACCTTCATCCTCGCCCAGAGCCGCCGCCAAGGTGCGCAGGCCCACGGGACCACCCCGGTGTTTGTGGCAGATCGCCTGAAGGTACTCGCGATCCAAGGCATCCAGGCCCAGGTCATCCACCTCATGCAGTTTGAGGCAGGCATCGGCGGAGGCTTCGGTGATGGTGCCGTCGCCCTTCACCTCGGCATAGTCCCGGCAGCGCCGCAACAGCCGATTGCAGATGCGCGGCGTCCCGCGGCTGCGCCGGGCGATGGCTTCGGAGCCTTCCTTCGCCAGGTGGATGCCCAGCAGGTCCGCCGAACGGTTCGCGATGATGGCCAGCTCGGCCCGCGTGTAGAACTCCAGGCGATGCACCATGCCGAAGCGGTCGTGGAGGGGCTTGGAGATGAGCCCCGCCCGCGTGGTGGCGCCCACCAGGGTGAAGGGGCGCAGGTCCACCTTGAGGGTCTGGGCACTGGGCCCCTGCCCGATGAGGATGTCCAGTTTCCGATCCTCCATGGCCGCGTAGAGCAGTTCCTCGATGGGCGCGGACAGGCGGTGGATCTCGTCGATGAAGAGGAATTCGCCGGCTTCCAGGTTGGTGAGGATGGCCGCCAGATCGCCCTTCTTCTCCAGCGCCGGAGCCTGGATCACCTTGCAGGGCGCCCCCATTTCATTGGCCAGCACATGGGCCAGCGTGGTCTTGCCGAGGCCGGGAGGGCCGAACAGCAGCACGTGATCCATCACTTCTCCCCGCCGGGTGGCGGCCTGGAGGGCGATTTCCAATCGAGCTTTGACCTTCTCCTGGCCGATATATTCCTGGAGCCTCTGCGGCCGCAATGAGTATTCGGCCGGATCCTCAGAACCATCGGTGGGATCGAGATCGGGGTGTCGGTGCATGACTCCTATTCCCTCACGGGACTTCCACTTGTGTCCAGCCGGTGGGCGGATAATCTTGGGTTCACGCAGTCCCGTCCAAATGCCCTTCCCCTTCCCGAGAGTTGCTGTGGCCCAGCGCTACCAGCTGTTGATCAGAGACAGGCACGGCTTCGAGCGCAGTGTCCCCCTCACCCGGTCCGTCACCCTGGGCAGGCAGAGCCTTTGCGATGTGGTGCTGTCCGACAGCATGATCAGCCGCAACCACCTGCGCCTTGAATTGCGCGATGACGTCTGGTGGGCCGAAGATCTGCAAACCACTCACGGCAGTTTCTACAAAGACCAGCAGCTGGGCCGAGTGGCCTGGGAGCCGGGGACGCCGCTGCGCCTGGCGGACGGCGCCTACACCCTGACTCTGCTCAGCCTGGATCAGACCAGCTCCGAGCTGCACCTCCAGGCCATCCTGGAAACCGCCCAGCTGCTGGCCGAGGAAGTGGACCTGGAAGACCTGCTGGAGCAGTCCCTGGACAAGCTGCTTTCCATCTCGGGGACCGACCGGGGCTTCCTCATGCTGCTGGAGGACGGCGAGCTCCTGACCCGGGTGCAGCGCAACCTGGGCAAGGAA
This sequence comes from Geothrix sp. PMB-07, assembly GCF_030758935.1. Classification (NCBI taxonomy): domain Bacteria; kingdom Pseudomonadati; phylum Acidobacteriota; class Holophagae; order Holophagales; family Holophagaceae; genus Geothrix; species Geothrix sp. PMB-07. The sequence goes on along the minus strand of NZ_CP132333.1, from coordinate 1,863,534 downwards.
CTGGAAGGTAGCATCCAGGTCTCCCTCTCCAGTGTCCACAAGGTGTTCGAGACAGGGGATCCCATCTGGATCCTCAATGTGGCTGATGAACACCACTTGATGAACCACCTGTCCATCCAGCGGCTGGAGCTGAAGACCATCCTCTGCCTGCCCCTGCTGCTTCAGGGCAAGCGGCTCGGCGTGGTCTATCTGGACAGTCGGCGCCCCATCACCGAGCCGCCGGACCGGGAGACCTTCGAGGCCATCGTCGCCCTCTGCGCCATCGCCATCGAGCGGACCCGCCTCTCCGAAGAGAACCTGCGCAGCCACGTGCTGGCCACGGTGGGCCAGGTGGCAAGCTCCATCGTGCACGACTTCAAGAACGGCCTGTTCGTCCTTCGCGGCCATGCGGACCTGCTGGAGCTCTCCACCGAGGATCACAAGGTCCGCCATCACAGCCAGAAGATCCTGGAATGCGTGGACCGGCTGACCCATCTGAGCCAGGACGTGCTGGATTTCGCCAAGGTGCGAGAGCCCAACCGCGAGACCGTGGATCTGCAGGTCTTCCTTGAAGCCATCCTGGAGCCCATGGTTCCCCGGGCCGCAGAACTGGGGGTGCAACTCCGCGCCGAAGGGCCCAAGTGCCTGGTCAAGCTCGATCCGGGACGCTTCACCCGCGTCATGGAAAACATCATGGCCAACGCCCTCGATGCCACCACGGACATGACCGGCGAAGTCATCGTGTCCTGGAGCCAGGTGACCGGCGCCGTCCAAATCCGGGTGAAAGACCGCGGCCGGGGCATTCCCCGCAAAGTGATGAAGCGGATCTTCGAGCCCTTCTTCAGCTACGGAAAGAAGAAAGGCACCGGCCTCGGCATGGCCACCGTCAAGAAGATCGTGGAGGAGCACGGCGGCACCCTCGAATTCATCAGCGAAGAAGGCAAGGGCACGGAAGTGATCATCACCCTGCCCGAACACGCCATCACCGGCGCCTACAAAGTCTCCGATGAATCCACGGGGAATCACCGGGTGCTGGGCAGCGAGGGCCCATGATTGGCTGCCGCATCGGCCAAGGCTTCGATGTGCATCGCTTCGCCCAGCCCGAGGAGGGCCGCCCGCTGATGCTCATGGGCTGCGAGATCCCCCATGACCAGGGTCTTGCGGGCCACAGCGACGCCGACGTGATGCTGCACGCCCTCATGGATGCCCTGCTGGGAGCCGCGGGCCTCGGAGACATCGGCCAGCACTTCCCGGATACCGACGTGGCCTACAAGGGCGCAGATTCGGCCCTGCTCCTGGAGCGGGTCATGGCAGACCTCACCTCGCGGGGCTGGCAGGTGGTGAATGCGGATGTGTGCCTCATCGGTGAACGGCCCAAGATCGGCCCCCACCGGCAGCGCATGCGGGAGCGGGTGGCGCCCCTGCTCGGAGTGGCCACGGAAGGTCTGAACGTGAAGGCCACCACCACCGAGAAGCTGGGCTTCACGGGCCGCGGCGAAGGGCTTGCGGCCCAAGCGGTCGTGCTCCTCCAGCGCAGATAAGGCCTCAGGTGAGACCTCGTGGGCCTTCATCGCATATGATGGAAGTCCCGGAGGGTTCATGAAGTTCCACCCCGTTCTATCCGCCCTGGTGCTGTTGGGCGCCGCGATGTCCGCCGCGTTGTTCATGGGTTGCAGCAAGGTACCCCTGACACCCAAGCACCCGATCCCTGCGGGTTCGGTGGTCTTCCGCTTCACCCGCCCCGTCCGAGGGCCCGTGGAACTCACGCTGGACGGGGCCCGCATCCCGGTTCAACAGACAGCCAAGGGGGGCATCAGCCTTCAGGTCCAGGGCCTGAGCACGGGCAAGCACCGGTTCTTCCTCACCAGTCAGCGGGAAACCTTCAGCCCCGATCAGGGCGAGCTGGATCTGCCGGCGGACAAGGGCATCTATCAGGTGACCCTCACGCAGCGCCTGGATGCAGTGCTCTACGGGAAGCCGGATCCCCTGCCCACCGCCGAAGGCCTGCCCGGCGTGACCGCGACCCTGCACAAGTAGCCATGACGGTGGTGGCCCGGACCCGTCGACGGGACCACATCCTTTCGGGACGGGGCACCCTCATGGCGCAGTGTCTGGCCGTGGGTTTGCCCGTGGCTTCAGCCTGTTCGGGACGCGGCGCCTGCGGGAAATGCGTCCTGACCATCCTCCAGGGCCTGGAGCGCCTGCCACCGCCGGATTCGCACGAACTGGCAGTCCTCGAAAGAAATGGCGCGGAGCCCGCCCAACGTCTGGGCTGTCAGTGCGTGACCGGCCCTGCCACCAACGAACTCCTGGTCACGACGGGGTACTGGTGAAGCGCGTAATTTGGATCTCTCTGAGCCTCGCACCCATCCTCGGTGTCACTGGGTTCATGGCCTGGAAGAGCCGGGCCGTGGCCCATGAGCTGGTGGATCCGCCCTTCTACCGCCCCCAGCCGCTGACGCGGGTGCAGGGAACCTACGATGACCTGGCCAAGGGCCAGGATGGAGATCCCGGCGGCCGCTGGACCAGCGAAGAGGTCGACGGCCTGCAGCTTTGGCGGTTCACCCGGCCCACGCCGTCACCCGGCGTGGTGCTCCTCCTCCATGGTTTCGGCGACGACCGCTGGGGCACCAGCCCGGCCCTCAAGTGGTTTCCGCGCCTGGATGCGGCCATCTTCACCTACCGCCGCCGCGATGATGCCATGCGCCAGGGAGGCCCGGTTCCGGCAGTCACCTTCGGCGTCCTCGAATCCCGGGATGTGATCCGCATGGTGCACCATCTGGAAGCCTCCGGTGTGCCCCGTCGCCGCATCCTGCTGCTGGGCCGTAGCCTCGGGGCTTCTGTGGGTCTGCTGGCGCTTGCCGACCTGGAACGCGAGGGCAAGGGCCCTTTGGCGGGCATCATCTGGGAGGGCGCCCCCGCGAGCAGCCGCAGCTTCGCCGAACGCCTGGTACGTGGCCCCGAAGACCGCTGGTGGCACGTGCTGGCCCCGCCCATCGGCGCCACCGCAGCCCTCGCGGCCGGGCGCATGGGGCGGTACCGGCCCGAGGACACGGACCTGATCCAGCGACTCGGCTCCCTGCGATTGGGCACCCCCAGCCTCTGCTTCCTGGCCACCCAGGACCGTCTGGCACCTCCCGCGGTGCAACGAGCCGTGGCGGCCCAATTTCAAAATGGCCAGGTGGTGGAAGTGTCCACATGGCACCTCCACTGCGCCGATGTCCTCGGATCGGACTACACGAAGACCATCAACGCCGCTGTGAATCGCTGGTTCCCCTAGCCCAAAAGAAAGGGCCCCGCAGGGCCCTTTACGCAGAAGGCATGGAAGGCTATTCGTCCTCGTTGGCCGAAACCGTGGCCCGAAGCAATTTGGGAGTGATGCGCGCCACGATGGGCTCGAACACCTTGTTCACGAGCTCTTCGTCGTACTGGACATCGCCGCCGGTGCCCGCAACCTTCACAGAGGTGTTGTCCACCTTGTCCTCATCCTTCCAGGCACCCAGCACTTCGCCGGTTTCCACTTCGATGAGGCGAATGTCGAGGCGCCCGGTGAAGGAGGCCTTCTTGATGTTCACGCTGCCCGCCACGGCACCGGCCATGCCATCGCCCGTGACCTTGCTGACCAGGGCGCCCACGCCCCAGCCGGAACTGAAGCCACCTTCCTTGTAGGCGAAGCGGGTGACCTTGCCGGTCATCACGTACTTCACACCCAGCAGCTTGCCGATCTTCTGGACCGTGGCCGTATCCACTTCACCACTCTGCTGGAAGTGGAGTTCGTCGCGGATCTCGTTGAGCCGCTCCCGCTCCACGACGCGGATCTTGTTCTTGCCCTTCTCCACAATCTCGGTGGTGAAGAGGTCACGCAGCTGGTTGGAGATGGTGCTCATCTGGTTGCCCCAGCCGCCGTGATGCCAGCCGTGCCAGGCATCTGGGGCGGCCTTGAATTCGAGGATGGCGATGCGCGGAAGTTTGGCTTTCTCCTCCTTGGAGAGTTTCTTCTGCGCAAAGGCAGGGGCCGCAAGGGCCACTACTGCCATCAGGGAGACGAACAGTTTGGAAAGGCGCATGGAGACTCCTTGTCGATGTCGAGGGTTCAGACCCGGGGTTCAGTCATCGATGAGCTTGCTGCGAAGCTCCTTGCCCAGCTTGAAGTAGACCACCCGCTTAGGCGGCACCTGGATGCTCTCGCCACTGCGGGGATTGCGCCCCTGACGGGCCCGCCGGTCCCGGAGGCGGAAGCTGCCGAAGCCGCGCAGCTCCACCCCTTCGCCGGTCTTGAGGGATTCGATGATGGCCTCCAGGAAGGTATTCACCAGGAGATCAGCATCCTTCTTACCCAGTTCAAGGCGCTCCATGAGGTGGCGGGAGAGGTCAGCCTTGGTGAGGGTTTCCATCGCTTCCATGGGAACTCCGGGGGGTGGGGGGGCTTGGGTGACGTGAGGGCAGTCCTCAATAAATCCCCATCCTGGCCTCGCGGTCAAGAGGGACATCTCCATCTATTTGAAAAAAAGGGGGGAACAAGTCCCCCCTCTCCGCCCCCGATGGAGGGAACCGTCAGTCCATGAGCCATTCGAGCAGGAAGCGGGGCCCCTCGCCGCTGCCTCCGTGGGTGCGGTAGTCCCGCTCCTTCCCGGACCAGCTGCCGGACAAGTCAATGTGGGCCCAGGAGGCGTGATCCACAAATTCCCGCAGGAACAGCCCGGCGGTGATGGTGCCGCCCCAGCGGATGCCCGTGATGTTTTTCAGATCAGCCAGAGGGCTCTTGAGCTGGTCGGCGTACTCCTCCACCAGCGGCAGCTGCCAGAGATACTCGCCCACAGAACCACCCGCATCCAGAAGCCGGTCCACCAGCTTCTGGTCGGTGCCCATCACCGCGGAGACACCATCCCCCATGGCCACGAGCGCAGCCCCAGTGAGGGTGGCCAGATCCACCACGTGGTCAGCCCCCATCTCGCTGGCATAGTGGAGGAGGTCCGCCAGCACCAACCGGCCCTCGGCATCGGTGTTCAGCACCTCGATGGTCTTGCCGCTGCGGCTGCGCAGCACGTCGCCGGGCTTGTAGCTGGAACCTGACGGCATGTTTTCCACCAGGCCCAGGAGACCCGTCACCTGGACCGGCACTTCCAGCTGCGCGCAGGCCACCAGGGTCGCCAGCACGATGGCGGCACCCGTCATGTCGTCCTTCATCGTCTCCATGCCGGAGGCATCCTTGAGGGAGAGCCCGCCCGAATCGAAGCAGACACCCTTGCCGACGAGGACGACATGCTTCTTGGGCTTCTCCTTGGGCTTGTATTCCAGCTTGACCACCCGAGGCGGTCGGGCACTGCCCTGGCCCACGGCCAGCACCGAGCGGAATCCGCCCTTTTCAAGGGCAGGCACATCCAGCACCTCGCAGTGGAGTTTGTGCTGCTTGGCCAATTTCACGGCTGTTTCGGCGAAGACTTCCGGATAGAGATCACCTGCAGGGGTGTTGGCGAGATCGCGGACGCGATGGCAGGCAGCCACGCCAGCCTCGACAATGGGCAGCTTGCGACGCGCCTTGCGAGTGTCATCCCCATTGGTGAAGATGTCGATGGAAGTGAATTGCTTGGCTTCTGGTTTTCCACCCTTGAATGCCACGAAATCGTAGTTGCCGAGCAGAGCCCCTTCCGTCACCGCCACCTGCACCGCGTCGTGGTCCAGGTTGGAGGTGGAGGGCGAGAGCACGCCGATCTTCTTCCACTTCTTCTTGAGGCAGAAGCGGCCCGCCGTGCCCACCGCTTTGCGGATCTTATTAAGCGTCACCTTCTCCTCGTCGCCGAGGCCCACCAGCACCATCCAACGGCTTTCCTTCACACCGTTTGGATGATGGAGCGGCACAACTTCAAGATAGTCCGCCTTGAAATCTTCCTCATCCATCACTTGACGCGCCACCTTGCTGATGGCAAGAGGCAGGCGATGGCGTTCACGACCCGAGAACACGGGAACGATTAACGCATCTCCCGCGAAATCCTTTCCGGTCTGTGAGCTGATATCCACTGAAGGCATAGGAGTTCCTCCTGGGCAAAGAGACTAGTGGAAATCAAAAAAAAGAAAAGATCATTTTTTGTTCATTATTTGTCACAAGATAACAATCTTGTAGCGCCAACTTTTTCATCTTTAGTCCCTTGAGCTTAAATTCCGATCCAATGGGATCATGGGCGGATGGACCTTGCGCCCAGGCATCGCCTGCCCTTCCCCCTTCCGGCCCCCTGGCCCGCCTGCGCCCAGGGCCTGCTGCGCTCCGGTGCGGCATGGCTGCACACCGGTGATACCGGCGAGGGCCTGCTTGGGCTCCCCGGGATGGCATTAAAGACCACCTGGACAGGTGAAACCTGGACCACCACCCTGAACGGGAAACCCCAACCAGAGTCCCCCTGGGAGGCGCTCGAGGGGGCCCTTCGACGCCATCCCTTTCCTTGGGTGGGCGCAGCGACCTTTGAGCTGGCCTGCGACGAGGCGGGTCTGCCCAGGAAACCACTCCCTGAGGGCCAGCTAGGCCAGCATTGGCTGGGTTTGCAGGAGGCCCTGCACGTGAAGGATGGAGCCGCCGAACTCTGGTCCTGGGGAGCCACCCCTCCAGACCCCATCGCCTGGCAGGCCCATCTTTCCCCCACCTGCGCCCTGGGTCGGGTTTCCGTGGACCTGGCCTCGGACTGGGGGCCCTCCCAGCATCGATCCGCCGTTGAAACCATCCAGTCCCGCATCCTGGAGGGCGGATTCTACGTTGCCAATCTCTGCGTCCCCTTCACAGGGCGGCTCAGTGGAGATCCGGTGACCTTCGCCCTCTCCTGTTTCCGGCGGGCCCGGCCTCCCTTTGGGGCCCTGCTGGAACTCGGCGGGCTTCGCCTCCTCAGCCTCAGCATGGAGCGTCTGCTGGCCCGCCGCGGCGAGCGGCTTTGGTCCCAGCCCATCAAGGGGAGCGCCCCTCTGACGGGCGATCCCGCGTTGGATGCTGCCGCGGCGAAGGCCCTGGCCACGGATCCCAAGGAGCGGGCCGAACACACCATGATTCTGGATCTGATCCGCAATGACCTGGGCCGCGTCGCGCGGTCCGGTTCCGTGCAGGTGATTCGGCCCATGACGGTGGAGCCCTACCCCACTGTGCAGCACTTGGTCAGCACGGTGGAAGCGGCGGCGAAGCCGGGGCTGGGATTGGCCGAACTGCTGCGGGCGGTGCTACCCGGCGGCAGCATCACCGGTGCGCCGAAACATGCCGTCTGTCGCCATCTCGCCGGAGCCGAGGCGGCACCCAGGGGGTTCTACTGCGGCGCCGTGGGATGGATCGCTCCCAACGGCGACCTGGACCTGGCCCTGCCCATCCGCACCGCGCAAATCCAAGGGGAGCAGCTCACCTACTGGGCCGGCGGCGGCATCACCCGGCGCAGCGACCCCCAACGCGAGTGGGAGGAACTGCACCTGAAGACCCGCGCATTACTAGGCGGCTAGGCGGCACTCGCCCGCTTCAGCAACTGCTCGAACTGCTCAAAGAGGTGGGCCCTCGGCCCCTTGGGCTGGCGCTTCAGCACCATGCCGGCCTGGTCCGGCGTGCGGCCCCCCTTGGTCTGGTTGCAGGACAGGCAGCAGCCCACCAGGTTCTGCCAGGAGGTGGCGCCGCCCTGACAGAGGGGCACCACGTGATCCACGGTGGTGGCCTTGCGGTGGCAGCCTTCGTACTGGCAGAGGTACTGATCCCGGCGCAGCACCCGGCGCTCCAGCCGCCCCAGTAGCAGCTTGGAATCGCTGCAGGCCTGGGCATGGGGGAAGATGATCAGCTCCAGCCGCCCCTCCAGGTTGCCATGCCGTTCGAAAGTAACGGGGTTCAGCACATGGGCCCGTCCGGACACGACGGCGCAGAGGGCGCGGCGGCGGCTGACTTCCTGCATGGGGACATAGTTCCGGTCCACGGCGATGACTTCGCCGACGCCGTGCCGTTCCCGTCCCTTCAGCATCTCACCCCCCGGGGTTGGCCCGAATCCTAAGGCATTCTCCCGAATTGTGAAGTGAATTATTCGCTGCGGGACGGGGCTGCCAGCAGGGGTGTTCCCTCACTTTCCGGCAGGGCCTCGACCCCTGCCAGACGCTTCTCCATGAGTTCCTTCCGCTTGGACACATCTCCCAGCCTGGAACTGGCCTCGTCCAGCTTCTTCTGGACCAGGGCCAGGGATTCACCGAATTTACCGAACTCGGCCTTCACGTGGCCCAGCAGCTTCCAAACTTCCCCACTCTGCTTGGTAATGGCCAGGGTCTTGAAACCCACCTGCAGACTATTCAGGAAGGCCGTGAGCGTGGTCGGGCCCACGAAGGTGACCTTGCATTCCCGCTGGATCCGCTCCAGCAGGCCCGGCCGCCGAAGGGCCTCAGCATATAGCCCCTCGAAGGGCAGGAAGAGCAGGGCGAAATCGGTGCTGTGGGGCGGCGCGATGTACTTGTCGCGGATGTCGAGCGCCTGGCCCAGCAGTCGGTTCTCCAGCGCCCTGCCCGCCGTCTCCACCGCGGCGAGATCGCCCACCTCGTAGGCCTCCATGAGGCGTTGGTAATCCTCCAGCGGGAACTTGGCGTCGATGGGCAGCCAGACCGTGCCGCCCTCTTCGGCCCCCGGGAGTTTCACCGCGAACTCCACCACCTCGGCGGAACGGGGCCGGATCTTCACATTCGCTGCGTACTGCCCCGCCGACAAGAACTGCTCCAGGAGGGCGCCCAGCTGGGCCTCTCCCAGGACGCCGCGAGTCTTCACGTTGGTCAGGGCGCGCTTCAATCCGCCCACGTCCTGGGCAAGGGACTGCATCTCGCCGAGGCCCTTCTGCACCTGCTCCAGGCGCTGGGCCACCAGGTTGAAGCTTTCACCCAGCCTCTTTTCCAAGGCCTCGTGCAGCTTCTCGTCCACCGTGCGCCGCATGCGCTCCAAACGCTCTTCATTGGAGGCCTGGATGGCCTCCAGGCGGCGCTCCACCTGCAACTGCACCTGGGCCAACTGCGCGGCCTGCTCCTCCCGCGAAGCGCGCAGCGCGTCCTGCGTGGCGGTGGCCAGGAGGCGGAAGCCTTCGCCGAGTTTTTCGGCCTGGGCTGTTCGCAAGGCCCCAAGTTCCGCCTGCAGGGGCCGGATCTGCGTGGCCAGGGCCTGCTGGGCTTCGCCGCGGTCCCGGGAGGCCAGCTCTTCCGCGTGGCGGCGCAGGGCCTCGAAGGGCGCAGGGTCGAAGGGGCGATGCCGGAGGCTGGCCCATAGGGCCAGCGCCGCCAGGAGGGCGGTGAGGGCAGACAGGAGGAGCAACGCGACTGGGATCGGAGTCATGCCGCCATCATCGCCCGGAAGAATCGCCAGGCATTGTCCATTCCGCCTTGCGGCCTTCCCCGTGAGGAATCAAGGAAAGATGGGCCACCCAGCCTGTGGGCCAGGGTCCCTCTCCTCCGGCCCACTCCACCACCAGCCGGTCCGCGAGAGAGAGGGCCTCCTCCAGGCCCAGGCTCCAGGCGCCTTCGGGGCCGGGGCGGTAGAGATCCAGGTGGAAGAGGCGGCCCTCCCCGGCCTCGTAGCGGTGAAGCACCGCGTAGGTGGGCGAGGACACTTCATCGGGATCGCCACCCAACCCGCGCAGGAAGCCCCGCGTCCATGTGGTCTTACCGGCGCCAAGTTCGCCGCGCAGCAACCAGGTTCCACCCGGCGGGGTGAGACGGGCCAGCGCCTCGCCCAAGGCCTCGGTGGCCTCGTCGCTCGGCAGCACAGCCTCAGGCACGGAGCAGCTCCGGCAGCAGGTTCGCCAGGTCCCGCGGCAGCAGCCCCGCCCCGGGCATTCGATCCCCGGCGGCGCCATGGAGCCAGGTGGCAGCAGCCGCCGCCTCTCGCATGGGCAGGCCCTGGGCCCGGAACCCGGCCACCATGCCCGCCAGCAGGTCGCCGCTGCCCCCCGTCGCCATGCCGGGATGACCGGTGGGGTTGATCCAGAGGCCCTCCTGTGCGCCGCCCGCAATCACACTCTGGGCGCCCTTCAGCACCAGCACGCCGGGCTTGCCCGCCGATACCTGGCGGGCCTGGACCAGACGCTCATCCATCAGCAGCGGACGCGACAGATGGAAGAGCCGCGCGAATTCACCGGGATGCGGCGTGATGGCCGTGCCGGGCCGCTCCATCCAGCGCCTGCCTTCTCCCGCCTGCAGGGCGGACGCATCCACCACCAGGGGACCGTCCCAATCCGGCACCTGGGTGATGCCTCCGGGTCCCACGAGCAGCACGTCCATCTCCCGGGGCACGGAGCCCTTCCAGGCCTGCACCATGGCCTCGGGAACCTGCGCCGCCACCTCGGCGCGAACTTCGGGCTCGGTGAACACCGTCACCAGGCCCGCACCTACCCTAAGGGCGCCCAGGGCCGCCAGCACAGCGGCGCCACTCATGCCCAGGCTGCCCGCCCGAATGGCCACGTGGCCGAAGCTGCCCTTGTGGGCGTTCCAGGCCCGCGGGGGCAAGACCGGACGCTCCAGCAGCCGCAGGTTGGCCTCGAGCGGCCCGTTCAATGGGATGGGCACAACCGTGATCGCGCCGCAGACTTCCTTGGCGGGGAGCAGACCGTGGCAAACCTTCAGGGCGCCGAAACAGGCGGTGCGGGTGGCGCGCACGACCTCGCCAGGCAGTTCTGCTGCACTGGGATCCAGGCCGCTGGGCAGGTCCAGTGCCAGGACCGGCAATCCCGAAGCATTGAGGGCCTGCACCCATCGGAGCGCGGCGCCATCCAGAGCGCGGGAGGTGCCCAGACCGAAGAGGCCATCCACACACCAGCCCCGCCAAGTCCGCATGAGGTCAGCGGGGTCGGATCCCGTGTGAATCTCGCCACCCAGCCCCCTCCACAGGTGAGCCTGCAGAGCAGCGTCACCCTTCCATTCCTCCTGCCCCGTGGGGGACCAGACCGTCACGGCACGGCCTTGAAGCTTGGCCAAGCGTGCCAGGGCCAGCGCATCACCGCCGTTGTTGCCAGGTCCCGCCAGCACCTGCAGAGGCCCATCGGAAGGCAGCAAGGCCAGGGCACCAAGGGCGGCATGCTCCTGGAGGACCAACGAAGGCACGCCCCAGTCCTCAATGGCCTGGCGCTCGGCGGCCCGCATCTCGTCGGCAGTGAGGAGGGGGATCACAGGGCACCGGGTTGAGGATTGAGGTTCATGCCGACAGTCTAGATCCGATCCGACAAGTACGCCGCCAAGGCCCTCGGAAAGAGTTCCATTTCCGCGGCGTAGACCCGCTGTTGCAGGTCCTCGGGCGCATCCCCAGGGAGAACAGGGACCCGCTGCTGGTCAAGGATGCGGCCATGGTCATACTCGCCATCCACCAGGTGCACCGTGGCGCCAGATTCGGTTTCGCCCGCCGCCAGCACGGCGCGATGCACATGCATGCCGAACATGCCAGGCCCGCCGTACTGCGGCAGCAAGCCGGGATGGATGTTCAGGATGCGACCCTCCCAGTGGGCAGGCACGGCCAGCTTCTTCAGCCAGCCACAGAGACAGATCACTTCAGCCCCCGCCTTCTCTGCAGCCAGATAGCAGGCCGCAGAAAAGGCTTCGTCCGAGTCGAAATCCTTCCGCACCACCACGGCCACGGGTAGACCTTCCGCCTCCAGGCGGGCGATGCCCTCCGCCTTGGCCGTGGAGGCCAGGCCCAGCACCGGTTGGCCCGGAATCCGGCCCTCGCGGCAGGCCCTGACGAGGTTCAGGGCATTGCCGCCCGAGCCGGAGATGAAGAAGGCGAGTCGCTTCACTGGAGGGCCGTCAGCACCACCACGTCCGCGATGTCCTGAGGGCTGCAACCGCGGCTCAGATCATTGGCGGGACGGGCCAGGCCCTGGAGGAAGGGCCCAATGGCGGCGGCACCGCCCATGCGCTCCGCGATCTTGTACGAGATGTTGCCCGCATCCAGATTGGGGAAGACGAGAACGTTGGCGCGGCCAGCCACGGTCGAGCCCGGCGCCTTGCGCTCGCCCACTGAAGGCAGCAGGGCCGCATCGGCCTGAAGCTCGCCATCCACGGACAGGTTCGGCGCTTTCTCCTTGATGATGGCCAGGGCCGCGCGCACCTTGTCGACGCAAGGGTGCTCGGCGGAACCGCGGGTGGAGAAGCTGAGCAGGGCCACGCGGGGTTCCACACCCATGACACTGCGGGCGTTCTCAGCGGCGGCGATGGCGATGTCAGCCAGCTGTTCCGGAGTGGGATCGGGCACCACGGCGCAATCCGAGAAGATCACCGCGCCCTGCTCACCAAAAGAGGCATCGGGGTGGACCATCATGAAGAAGCTGGAGACGGTCTTGATGCCCTTGGCGGCGCCGATGGCCTGCAGGCAGGCGCGCACGGTCTCGGCGGTGGTGTTCAGCGCGCCAGCCACCATGCCGTCGCAGTGGCCCGCCTGCACCAGCATGGCGCCAAACCAGAGCGGGTTGTGCACGGCCTCCAGGGCCTGGACCTCGGTGATGCCCTTGGCCTTGCGGCGCTCGTAGTAGGCGCCGGCCAGCTCCTGTAGCAATGGGCTGGTGGCGGGATCCACCATTTCTACACCCTTCAGCGAAAGGCCCAGGCCTGAGGCCCGCTTGGCCATGTCTGCCGGATCGCCCAGGAGGGTGAGTCGACAGAGGCCCTGGTCCAGCAATAGCTGCGCGGCCTGGAGGGTGCGATCCTCGCGGCCTTCCGGCAGAACGATGTGGCGCTGCAGTTCCTTGGCGCGGGCGCGGAAGCGCTCCATCCAGCGGGCGTGGTTGGTGTGGGTCATGGATTCCTCCGGATGGTGATGGGTCTAGCGCGAGTGTGGATCAGCGAGGAAAGCCTGAGGATCCAGGCCCGTGCGCTGCAGAAAGGTTTCGGCCAAACTGGGCGCGCCCGAGCTGGCCTCATCGAGATACATGGCTTCCACGCGATGCATGGGCAGGAAGCGGGTACTGAGGGCCACCTGCTCTGCCTCACCCCTGCGCACCAGGCCGAGCACTTCCTCCCAGGGTGTCAGGTCGAGGCCACGCAAGGCGATGCCGGGCGCCTCCAGGCCCAGAAGACGGCCCCAGACGCGCTCCCTCGGCTCCCGAAGGATCACCACCACCAGGTCGCCGGTTTGAAAGGGCATGGTCAGGAGCATGGTCGGGTCTCCGCGGGGATCGTCACAGGGCCGGTCCTTCAATGACGAGCCGACCTTCGGTGAAGCCCTCCATGGCCCAGCGAGGTCCCTCAAACCCCACGCCGCTGGCCAGCACACCGCCAAAGGGCGCCGCGTCCAGGCGGAAGGTCGGGGGCAGGTTCAGCAGCACACCGCCCGCCCTCAGGGTCGATTCCGCCAGCCGCAGGTTCCGCTGGTCGCGGCTGTAGGCGCTGGCCCGCAGGCCGAAGCGCGTGGCGGCCGCCAGCTTCAGGCCTTGCTCGAAGGAATCCACGGGCGTGAGAATGGTCACGGGTGAGAAGGCCTCCTCGCACTGCAAAGGATCGTCCTCGGGCAGACCGGTGAGGATGGCTGGAGGCAGCAGAGCGCCCTCGCGCCGCCCGCGCAGCAACACCTGCGCACCCGCCGCCACGACGCGATCCAGCCCCTCATCCACCCGCCGGGCCGTGGCCTCGTCGATGAGCGGGCCCACCACCGTGGCTGGATCCATGGGATCCCCCACGGGCTGAGCCTGAACCGCCTCCACGAAGGCTGGGAGGAAGACTGCCCAGGATTGGCGGTGCACGTAGATCCTTTGAGCCTTGCAGCAGCTCTGACCGGCGGCGGCCACCGCCGCGGGAGCCAGCTGGCGGGCCACGGCGACCGCATCGACCTGCTCATCCACCACCACAGCCGCATTGCCGCCCAGTTCCAGCAGCAGGCGCTTGCCGGCCAGGACCTGTTCCAGGTGCCGGGCCACCCGCTCTGATCCTGTAAAGCTCACCACGGCCACGCGCGCATCCTGGGCCAGCCTCTCCGCCGCCGCAGGATCCGCCGAAGCGAGCTGCATGAGATGCACCGGAGCCGCCGCCTGGATGCGCGCCGCTTCAAACGTCTCCCACAGCAGCCGCGAGGTATGGGGCGCCTGGGGACAGGGTTTCCAGATCACACTGCAGGCCGCCGCCAAGGCCGGGGCGAGCTTGTGCATGGCCAGATTCACGGGGAAGTTGAAGGGCGTGATGGCCAGTACAGGGCCCACGGGGTAGCGTCGCAGGGTCGCCCGGCAACCCTCCGCACCCGCCATCAGGTCGTAGGGAATGGCCTCTTCACCGAAGGTGCTCAGCGCCTCGAGGGTGGCCTTCAAGGTGGCCTCTGCCCTCGCCACCTCGGCCCGGGCCAGGGTGATGGGTTTGCCTGTTTCGCGGGTCACGCTCAGCGCCAGTTCCTCCCGGATGACGGTGAACTGATCCAGCCAGGCCTCCAGCAGCTGGCGGCGCCGGAGGCGTGGGGCATCTTTCCAGGCCCGGAACGCCCGCAGCGCATGTCCCGCCACCCCCTCCAGCTCCTTCGCGCCCATGGCCTCCATCTCCGGAAAGATCCGCCGGTCTCCCGGCCCCGGTTCCAGCATATCCGGGGCCTCCGAAGCCACGCAGGAAACCCGTCACAACACCTGGACTGGAATTCACGCCAGGGCGTTTCCTGCCGATGTCGAGGAAATCCGCCACCCAAGGGACCAGCGATGAGCCTGACCCTCCATCAAGACCCCCAATCGTCCTTGATCCGCCTGGAGGGCACGTTCACCTATGAATCGCACACGGCGTTCCGCGCAGCCACCCAGGCCCTCCTGGACCGGCCTGGAACCCAGCGGTTGCTGCTGGACATGTCCGCCCTCGCCTACATGGATTCGTCCTCGCTCGGCATGCTGCTGCTCCTGCGGGAAAAGGCCGAGGTGAAGGACATCAAGGTGGTCCTCATCAAGCCGTCGCCCATGGTCATGACCATCCTCAAAGTGGTCCGTTTCGGAAAGCTGTTCGAGATCCAGGAGGAGTGAGGCTTCCCCAGCGGTCTGCGTTTCTCGCGACCTGGGAGTAGGATGGAAGCCTGGAGTTCCCCATGACCAAGCCGCTCGTCCCCGCTGACCTCCTGAAGTCCGTTCAGGCCGCGGACAAGCCCGCCGCCAACACCGCCGGTACCAAACCCAAGGCCAATGCGGGCCCCAAGCCCGTGGTGCGGGCATCCACCAAACCCCAGGGCAAGAGCAGCGTGACTCACACCCGCATGAGCAACCGCGGGAAATAACCGACTACCTCAGGAGCCAGGCCACCAGCAGGGCCGCCGCCAGGGAGCCGCCCAAAATGGCGGCCAGGCGCTGGCCGAAGGCTCGTCCGCCGGAAATCCAGGCAAAGGCAGCCTTGGCAAATGTATTGGCACCGATGGCCAGGATGATGGCCAGCACGGCCGTGGTTGCCGACAGCCCCACTTCCCGCACCTGGCTGCTCACGGCCAAGGTGATGGGATCCACATCCGCCAGCCCGGAAACGCCCGCAGCGATCAGCAGGCCGCGGTCGCCAAACCAGGCCCGGGCCGCCGCCGACACCAACAGCACTGCCGCCAGCGCCAGGCCCCAGGCCATGGCCCGCTTCAGGTGGAACGGATTGCGCACGGGCATTTCCCCGCCGCCGACCCCCGCCGCGGTGCCGGAGGCCCGGTAGATCCCATAGCTGGCGCCCAACAGCACCAGCACCATGGCCCCCATGGGCAGGAGCAGCGGCTTAGCCAGGGCAGCGCCGCCGATCACGCCCGCCAACATGGTCACGCGCAGGCCCATCACGGCACAAGCCAGCATGACCGCCACCTGGCCGGGCCCCCTGAGCGAGGCATCCTCCCGCGCCTGCCGGGACATGGTGACCGTCACCACCGTGGAACTGATGAGTCCTCCGACGAGGCCCGTCAACGCCGCGCCGCGCCGCGAACCCAGAACGCGGTTGAGGGCGTAACCCAGGAAATCCACCGCTGCGATGAGCGCCACCATCCAGCCCACCTTGCGGGGGGAGAGCACGCCCCAGGGATCCAGCGCCCGCGAGGGCAGCAGGGGCAGCAGGATGGCGAAGACGATGAGCAGTTGGATGGAGGCGGTGAGATCCTCCCGTTGCAGTTTGGGCACCCAGGCGCGGATCCAGGGCTTGGAGAGCAGCAGCAAGGTCACGATCACCGCCACGGCCACGGCCAGCAGGGCGTTCTTGGTGAGCAGCATGCCCAGCAGAGGCGCAGAGAGTGCCGCGATCTCGGTGGTAAGGCCGCGATCCGCCGAACTGGTCTCGTAGTAGAAGAGCCCGATCATCAGCGCGGCCAGGGCCATCACGGCGATGGGCATGGCCGGGTTCTCGCCTCCCACCTTCACGGCGATCCAGCCCAGCAGCGTGAGCAGGGCGAAGGTGCGCGCCCCCAGGCTGCCATGCAGGGCCGTGGCCTGCTGATCCGATTCGCGGCGGTGGAAGGGCTCCTCGTGGCCTTCCTGGCTGCGCTCAAAGCCGCTGCGCTCCCGCTCCAGGCCCATCATGAGGCCCACAGCCACGGCCAGGACTGCTTCCTTCAGGGTGGATATATCCAGGCTCAGCATGCCGCTCCTCATTCCTCTAATCGGCCAGATTCCAGATCTGGATGGAACTGGTGTGTTTCAGCACTTCGGCCACCAGTTCGGGCGCCGCGCTACCAAAACTACGAGCGCGGAAGACGCCGCCTCCCGGCAGATGGATGACGTGCACCGAGGCTCCCCCCGGAAAGGCCGGGTGCTGGGCCAAGGGCCGGGCCAGCGAATCCAGATCCAGCGCTTCCAGCCAGCCCTGCGGCAAGGGTTCCATGCGCGCCCCAGGCACCAGGGCGCCCACCTCCCGGGCCTGGAGCAGCACCAGGTGCCAGGCACCTCCAGGTGCGTGCCCCTTCCAGCAGAGGAAGGGTGGCAAAGTACCAAACCCGATGCCCCCTTTGCGTGCCACGGGCCAGGCCCGCAGAGAGGCCACGCCCGCCGCATCGGCGGCATCCATGGCCAGGACCGCCAGGTCGGGCGAGGCAGGGGGGATCCAGGGTTCCACGCTCAGCATCCCGTCGAGCATCGCATATCGGGTAGGCTGGGGCCCATGTGTACGACGCGACAGGTTGAAAGGCCCCGAACCGATCCAGGCAAATGCCCCGGAGGACGACGATGAGCCCCAGGCCCGTCATCGCCACCGGCCAGCAGATCGGGGCCGGGTGGAGCCCTGCCCTGTCCGTGGCCAAGGCCCTGGCCGCCCTGGCCGAGGCCCGCCGCACCGGCGCCGAAGCCGTCTACTGGATGGCCGACGAGGACCACGACCGCGCAGAGGTGGCTTCCGTGGTGGGCTGGGCCGAAGGCCGACTGATCCGCCACCGGTTCCGCTTCGATGCCCGCCTCGGCACCGCCACGGGCTGGCTGCCCTGGGAAGCCACCCATCAGACGGAAGCGACTCGCCTCTGGGGGCCTCTTCTCGAGCCGCAAACCCCCACGCTGCGCGGCCATGCGCTCGCTCTGGGCCAGCCCCTCTGGGACCGGGGCCTGCGCCCCTTCTCGCCCACCGATCCCGCCGTTCGCGAACCCATCCAGGCTGAGCTGGAACGCTGGCGGACCTTGAACCTCGAAGACCTGCTGGCGAAGCAGGCTGATGCCCTCGAGGCGAAGGGCGCGCCCCTGCCCTTGGATCCCCGGGTGCAGGCCGCCTGGTTCTCCTTGGATCCCCGTACAGGCCGCAGACAACGACTCGAGCCGGGCGAAGCCCTTCCCGAGGGCCACTGGCTGAGCCCTGGCGCCGCGATCCGCCCCCTCATGCAATCCCTGCTCCTACCCGTGGCCGCCGTAGTGCTCGGCCCCTCGGAGCGCGCCTACTGGCGGCTCTGCGAGCCCCTCTGGGAACGCGTGGAGCTCGTCGCCCCCAAGATCCTGCCCCGGCCCAGCGTCTATGTGGTGCCCAGGGGCTTCACGGTCAAACCTGACCAGCTGGACGCCCTGAAGATGGGGGCCTGGGACCGCCTCGCCGGCTGGCCCGGCCCCCTGCCCACCCAGCGTTTCCAGCTGGTAGAGCCCGATCGCGCTTGGCCCGCGCCCCTTCAGGATCGGTTCATGAAGGAGCAGACCCGCAGCCGGGAGCGCCTGAACAAGCTGGATCACCGCCTGCACCGCGAAGCCGCTGTGACGGCACTGGGCGGCGATCCCGAGCAGCTCAGACAAAGCCTCTTCCCCTTCGGCAAGGCCCAAGAGCGGGTGATTCCCGGCCTGCCCTGGCTGCGCAGGGGCCACCTGATCGACACCATCCTGGATCGCATGGATGGCGCCTCGCCCGTGATCCTGGTGGAGGAACCATGAGCCCCCAGCCTTTGCTCCACGGCCTCGATCTCCTGGCCCTGGGGGCCCATCCCGACGATGTGGAAGTCCATGTGGGCGGCATCCTGGCCCTGGCTGCGGATCGAGGTTTGAAGGGCGCCATCCTCGACCTCACCAGCGGCGACCTGGGCACCCGGGGCACCGCGGAAACCCGTCGCCTGGAAGCTCAGAAGGCCGCTGAGCTCCTCGGCGTTCCCCGCATCGTGCTGGATTTCCCCGATGGCCGCTTCACGGAAGAGGAGGCTTATCGAACCCGACTCATGGGCGAAATCCGTCGCTTGCGGCCCCGCATCCTCATCCTGCCCTCGCCTGAGGACCGCCACCCCGATCACCGTCGCGCCCACCGCCTGATCCGGGAAGCCTCCTACTATGCGGGCTTGAAGCGGTATCCGTGCGAGGGCACGCCTTGGCGGCCCGAGGCCCTGGCCTGGGTGGGCGGCGAGAACCCTGGCCAGCCCGACCTGCTCGTGGACGTGAGCGCCGTGTGGGAACGCCGCATGGCCGCCTTCGACGCCTTCGGTTCGCAGTTCACCGCCGATCCCGCCCAGCCCGTCACGCGCATCGCCCACCCCGCCTTCCGCCGCGGCGTCGAGGGCCGCGCCATGCATTGGGGCTCGCTGCGCCTATGTGCCTGGGCCGAGGCCCTGTGGTGCGAGAAGCCCGTTCCAGCGGCTTTGATTCAGCTGCTCTCCCAATTGGAATCCCCTGCGTGAACCGCTTCGAAGCGGATCTCCTCGCCCAGATTCAGCGCCGCGGAGACAACGTCAGCGGGCGGGTGCTGGTGGCCTGCTCCGGCGGCGGGGATTCCGTGGCCCTCCTCGTGCTGTTGTGGAGCCTCCGCAGGAGCCTGGGCCTGGAATTATCTGTCGCCCATGCAGATCACGGGTTGCGGCCTGAATCCCCCGAGGATGCGGATTTCGTGCGACAGCTTTGCCGCGCCCTCGACTTGGATTTGGCCGAGGCGAGCCTTGGCGTGCGCGCCCACGCCGAAACGCAGCGCATCGGCCTGGAGATGGCGGCCCGGGAGCTGCGCTGGGATTGGCTGCGCCAGGAGGCACAGCAGTGCGGCGCTTCGACGGTGGCCACCGGACACACGCTCGATGACCACAGCGAGACCGTGCTCCTGCGGCTGGCCCGGGGCGGTGGCCTCGGCAGCCTCCATCCCTTGGCACCGAGGCAGAACCTGCGCTGGTCTCCGCTGATCGAGCTGCGCCGCGCAAACCTGCGGGGGTACCTTGTGTCCCGCAACCTTCCCTGGCGGGAGGACGCCACCAACGCCGAACCCTTCACGGCCCGGAACCGCTGGAGGCCGCTCCTGGAGGATCTGCGCCAGGAGGCACCGGAGCTGGACCGCCACCTCTTCGAGACCCACCTTCAGGCTGCGGAAGCCGAAGGTCTCGCCCACGCCCTCATCGCCAGTTGGGAAGGCAGCCGCTGGCGCATGGAAGGGAACGGGATCGCCCTGAAACAGGAAGCCTGGACCGAACCCGAGGTGCGCTGGACCCTGGACACGGCTTTCCGGCGCCTCGACTGGCCCCGAGAGGCTTCCCTCCTCCGCGGCCTGGCCCCTTGGTTGTCAAAACGTCTAATGCAAGGGGGAAAACCGGCCTCCTGGGGGAATTTCCACCTAAACCCTGAACCATCGGATGGGTATCTGCATCTAAGACAAGGACCGCTGCCTTCCCGGACCGAGTAAACTGGAGGGCCACCTGGGCCCCGGCCCCAAGGAGTGACCCTTTGAATTCCATGATGAAAAGCGTGCTGGTCTGGTTGGGGATCATCGTCCTCTTGGTTCTGGCCTTCCGCCAGATCCCCCAGAACAACCGCCAGGTTGAAGTGCCCTTCTCCACCTTCTACACCGAGGGTGTGGCGGGCAGATACAAATCTGTGACCCTCTCGGGCTTCGACATCGAAGGCACGTACAAACAGCCCGAGAAGAACGCCAAGACCGGCGAGGTCATCGAGAAGTTCCGCACCGTGGCCCCGCCCATGCAGGATCTCGGCAAGGTCATCCTCAGCTGGAAGACCGAGGGCCAGATCGAGGAGTTCAAGGCCGCCAAGCCCAGCGAGAACAACTTCGCCTACGTGCTCATGTTCTGGGCGCCGCTGCTGGTCTTCGTGGTGCTCTGGTTCGTCTTCATGCGTCAGGCCCAGATGGGCGGCAACAAGGCCCTGAGCTTCGGCAAGGCCCGCGCCAAGGGCCTCTCCAGCAGCGCCAAGCGCATCACCTTCGCCGATGTCGCCGGCTGCGACGAGGCCAAGGAAGAGCTGAAGGAGATCGTGGAATTCCTGAAGGACCCGGCCAAGTTCCTGAAACTGGGCGGCAAGATCCCCAAGGGGGTGCTGCTCATGGGCCCTCCGGGGACCGGCAAGACCCTGCTGGCCCGCGCCATCGCCGGTGAGGCCAAGGTGCAGTTCTTCTCCATCTCCGGTTCCGACTTCGTGGAGATGTTCGTGGGCGTGGGCGCCAGCCGCGTGCGCGACCTCTTCGAGCAAGCCAAGAAGAGCGCGCCCTGCATCGTGTTCATCGATGAAATTGACGCCGTGGGCCGCCATCGCGGTGCCGGCCTGGGTGGCGGTCACGATGAGCGCGAGCAGACCCTGAACCAGCTGCTGGTCGAGATGGACGGCTTTGAAGGCAACGAGGGTGTCATCCTCATCGCCGCCACCAATCGCCCCGATGTGCTCGATCCCGCCCTGCTCCGCCCAGGCCGCTTCGACCGCCGCGTGGTGGTGGACCGCCCCGACGTGAAGGGCCGCCACGAGATCCTGAAGGTGCACACCGCCGACAAGATTCCTCTCAGTCCCGATGTGGATCTGGAAGTCCTGGCCCGCGGCACGCCCGGCTTCGCCGGCGCCGACCTGGCCAACCTCTGCAACGAAGCTGCCCTCACCGCCGCCCGCGGCAACAAGAAGTGGGTGGAGATGCACGACTTCGAACAGGCCAAGGACAAGGTCTACATGGGCGCCGAGCGCCGCAGCCTCGTCATGACCGAGGAGGACAAGCGCATCACCGCCTACCACGAAGCCGGCCACACCGTGGTCGCCGCCGTGGTGCCCCAGAGCGACCCCCTCCACAAGGTAACCATCATTCCCCGGGGCCGCGCCCTGGGCGTCACCTGGCAGCTGCCCATCAAGGACCGCTACAACACCACCCGCGAGTACATGGAAAGCCGCATCGCCATCGCCATGGGCGGCCGCATCGCCGAGGAAATCTTCTTCAACCAGCTCAGCACCGGTGCCTCCAACGACATCCAGCAGGCCACCGACATGGCCAAGTCGATGGTCATGGAGTACGGCATGAGCGACAAGCTGGGCCCCCTGAACTTCGGCGGCGGCCAGCACGAGATCTTCCTGGGCCGCGACTTCACCCAGCACCGTGAGATCTCAGAAGACACGGCCCGCATGATCGATTCCGAAGTACATGAGTTCGTCATGCGCAACTACCGCAAGGCCAAGGCTGCCATCGAGAGCCACCGCGACCAGCTGGTGGCCATCGCCGAGGCCCTGCTGATCCGCGAGAGCCTCGACGGCAACGACATCGACATCCTCATGAAGGGCGGCACCCTGCCGCCGCCGAAGCCCGGCGCCACGCCCACGGCGCCCGCCACCGTGGAAGAAGGCCCCGCCACAGATTCCGGGCTGAATCCAGTCCTCAAGCCCGCGTGAAGAACACTTCGTTTAATTGGGGACCACTCCTGAAGGGTGGTCCCCTTTTCATGGGCATCCTCAATCTGACTCCGGATTCCTTCAGCGACGGCGGCCAGTTCAACGACCTTGAAGCCGCGCTCGTCCAGGCGCGAACCCTGGTGGATTCAGGGGCGGGCATGCTGGATTTGGGCGCTGAAAGCACCCGTCCCGGTGCCGCTCCTGTGGATGCGGATACGGAATGGAGTCGTCTCGAACCGGTCGTGGCCGCCTTGAAGGAGCAGCTGCCTGGCCTTCCCCTGAGCTTGGATACCCGCCATGCTGCCGTCGCTGCCCGGGGACTCGAAGCGGGAATCGATGTCATGAACGATGTCACGGGCTTCTCTGATCCCGACATGCTGGAGCTGGCGCGGCGGTCCGATTGCGGCCTCATCGCCATGCGCAGTCGCCTGGCAGGCCCCGGCTTCCACATGCCGCCCTACGACGACCCCTCCTCGCGGGATGCGGAGAAGGCCATCGCCGAGCTTCGGACGATCCGGAACAGGCTTCAGGAGGCGGGCATTGAGGATGGCCGGGTGTTGCTGGATCCCGGTTTCGGATTCGGCACCACCTTTGAGGAAGACCAGGCCCTGTGGGGGGCCCTCCCGCGCCTGCCAAAGGCCCTTGACTGGCCCGTGGAGCGTTTTTGCATCGGCATCTCCCGCAAACGATTCCTGGCCGCCCGGGCTGGCACACCCGGCCTGCCACCGGCCCAGCGGGACGCTCTCACGGCCATTGCCCATGCGGAAGCCTCCAAGTGGGGCTATCGGGTCTTCAGGACCCACGCTCTCGGCTAATCTGTAGGCATGAGCCTTCGATACTTCGGAACAGACGGCATTCGTGGCGTGGCGCTGCGCTCCCCCCTCACCCTGGAGGAGGTTTCCCGCTGGGGCGCTGCCTGGGCCCAAGTGGCCCGGCAGGCTGGTGTGAAACAGCTCGTGGTGGGCTGGGATCCCCGCTCCAGTTCAGGCCCCATGTCTGAGGCCTTCATCTTGGGCGTGGGCCTGGGCCTCAAGGTGCTCGTGCTCGGCATGGCCCCCACGCCCGCCGTGGCCTGGAACGTGGCCAAGCTGAGCGCCGCGGGAGAGAAAACCTGGGGCCTCATGATTTCCGCCAGCCACAACCCGCCTGAGGATAACGGTCTCAAGGGCTTCAACGAGTTGGGTGAAAAGCTGGAGGAGGATCAGGAACTCGCCATCGAGCAGGCCTTCGAGCATCTCAGCGAACCCACCACCATCTCGGCGCCTTCCACCGCGCTTTCCCTGCAGCCCTACCTCGATCACCTGGAAGGCATCACGCTTCCCGAAGATTTCCATGTGGTCATCGACTGCGCCCATGGCGCCACGGCGGAGGCGGCACTCGAGCTGTTCAAAGGCGGTGACATCCACTGGATCGGCGTGCCCGCCGATGGGCCGAAGATCAATGTGGGTGTGGGGTCCACTCACCTGGAGTCCCTGGCCGCCACCGTGGTGGCGCGGGGCGCGCAGCTGGGCATCGCCTTTGATGGCGACGGTGACCGCTGCCTGCTGGTGGATGGCACTGGAGAGGAGGTGGATGGCGATCAGATGGTCTGGCTGCTGGCCCAAGACCGTGTCGCCTGCGATGATCCGCCGCCCGGCGTGGTGGGAACTCTGATGACCAACGGCGGACTCCCTCAGGCACTGAGCCAGCTGGGAGTCCCCTTCGTGCGCACCGCCGTGGGCGACAAATTTCTCCTGCGCGAAATGGCCAAGCGCAATTGGGATCTGGCCGCCGAAGCCTCAGGCCACCTCATCCAGAAGCGGGTGGGTCCCAGCGGCGACGGGCTTGCCGCCGCGCTGGCCATCCTGCGCGCGCTCCTGCACCGCCCCACCGACCGGCGCTGGGCCTGGACCTTCCGCCCCTGGCCCCAGCGCCTCGTCAACGTGAAGGCCCGGGACCGCAAAGCCGTGGAAGCCTGCAGCAACCTGGTGTCGGCCATGGCCAGCATCGACGCGCGCTGGGGCGAGGGCGTGCGCCAGGTGGTGCGGTGGTCCGGCACCGAACCCAAGCTGCGCCTCATGGTGGAAGCCCAGGAAGCCGCCTGGGTGGATCAGGCCCTGGCCGAGCTCGAGGCCGCCGCCCGCCGCGACCTTTCGCTCGCCTGACGTGGCCCCCGACGTTCGCCGCCCCGTGGATCGCTGGCTGGTGCTCTTCGCACTGGCCCTGGTGGCCGTGGGCATGGTGTGGATCTACTCCGCCTCGGCCATCAAGGCCTCCCAGAACCACGCGGCGGCCACCGCATTCCTCACGCGCCAGCTCATGGCCGGCGGCATCGGCATCGCCTTCATGCTGGCCCTGTCCCAGGTGGATCTGGCCACGCTGCAAGACCATCCCAAGCCCCTTATGGCCACCTACGGCGCCCTGGTGATCCTCCTCGCCGCGGTGCTTGTCATCGGTCCTAAGATCAACGGCGCGCACCGCTGGCTGAGGCTCGGCCCCATGAGCCTTCAGCCTTCCGAACTGTTCAAGCCCGTGTCGGTGCTGGTGGTCTCGGCCTGGATGATCCGCAACCGTGAAGCCTGGACCAACCATCGGGACGCCCTTCCGAAACTGCTGGGCCTCGCGGGCATCCTGATCGTGCCGTTGGCCCTCATCCTCCGGGAACCCGATTTCGGCACCACCTTCCTCATCGTCTTCGTGGCCCTGATGGTCGTATTCCTGGGGGGCGCGCCAAAATGGATCTTCGCCGTGGCCATCCCTGTGCTGGGAGCCCTTGGCACCGCCTTCGTGGTGCTCTCGCCCTACCGCCTGGCGCGCGTGACCAGCTTCCTCAATCCCGAAGCCGATCCCCTCGGCAAAGGGCACCAGGCCCTGCAGAGCCTTGTGGCCGTGGGCAACGGCGGCTTCATGGGCGTGGGCCTGGGCGGCGGCAAGCAGAAGCTCTTCTACCTGCCCGAAGCTCACACCGATTTCATCTACGCCGTCATCGCCGAAGAGGCGGGTCTGATTGGCACGGTGGCCATCCTGGCGCTGTTCGTCGGCATCCTCTGGCGGGGCTACCGCATCGCCCGCCGCGTGGGCGACAGCTACCTGAAGCTCTGCGCCATGGGGTTCGTGCTGCTGCTGGTGGTGCAGGCCCTCATGAACATGAGCGTGGTGTTGTCGCTGGCGCCCAACAAGGGCATTCCCCTGCCCTTCATCTCCTTCGGTCCCAACAGCCTCATCGCGAGCCTCATCTGCCTGGGCCTGCTGCTCTCCATCAGCAAGGAAACGTCAGCCTAGGCGTGTGGGTTCTTCATCATCCTCGTCGATGAGGATGATGTTCGAGCCGCCCCCCAGCAGCACGGCGTCTTCGTACATGTTCTTCAGCTTAGGCTCGAAGCGCTCCGCCTGGGCGAGGCGCGGGTCGGGTTTCAAATCGAAGCCGGTTCGCATCAGTCCCTGGATGTCGGCGAAGTCCAGACCAAGCACCGCACTGAGCGCCTTTAGCGGGTTCAGGGCCTGCCAGGCGCCCAGGGGCGTGGAAAAACAAAGCGCGCCTTCTTCCCAGCGAACCTCGAGCAGGAAGGCGCGAAGATCCATGGATGCACTCGCCTTCGAGGCCTCCCGCTCCCAGGGCCAGGTTTCCGCCTGAAGGAAACCTGCGAGAGCCGATTCCACTGCCAGACGTTGAGAAGCAGGGACTGGCCAGCGCCAGTGGGCCCGCAGCGCAAGATCCAGAAGATCGGACGCGCAGGTGGGGAGTTCGTCCCAGCGGTGGATTCGCAGCCCCTCGGGCAAGCGGTGGTTCAAGCGCTCTGTCAGAGTCGCTGGATCGCCCTGTGGATCCTGCTTCAGCACGACATCCAGGTTCTCGGCTGCGCCACTGACACCGGACTGCAGGGAAAGCCCCAGGCTGAGGAGGGGGCGCGGCCGCTTGGCAAGATCGAGGGCGAGTCTCATGCCTTCGAGGCGGAAGGCCTGCAGAAAGATCGCGTGCAAATCCCCATCGTCGAAGCCGATGGCTTCCTGCAACTTGGAGAACTGCAGTCGCAGACGCGTGCGTCGCGTATCGAGTTGCCAACGGGCACTCCGCCGCTGCCGAGCCTTCGCGGCCAAGGGTGACAGCAAGGCGTCGAAGTTTTCCATGAGGTTCTTGTCGAAGCTGCCACGGCGGAAAGTTCGCAAAAGGTCCACGGCCTCTTCAACCAGTTCGGCAGCTTGCAGTTCCGCGCAGATGGATTCGGAATCCACAGCGTGGGAATCTTCCAGCACAGCGCGCAGTCGCTGCAGGGGCTTTGGTTCCAGGCTGGGCCCGCGATCTTCCATGTCCTGAAGTGCAGCCTGCAGGCGGGCTTGGCGGGCCAGCGCCTCAGCGGGAATGGAAGGATGATGCGCAGCGGATCTCACTTGTCCAGCATAGTGATCCAGCACCGCAATGGCACAAAACGGTTCGGTGTCTTCGGCAGAAATCGGGAACCATCCCACCAGGAACAACTCGGGCGCCGGACGATTTCCACATCCATTGTGGGAAGCCCGCGGTGGAAACGGACGATCTCCTTTCAGCACAAGCCACTTGAGTCTCTGCCCAGTTTTGGTGGCAGGTGCGGATGCAAATCCTGATTGACAGGCACCACTGGGCTGGTTCTCCTCCATGACCTTTGCCTTCTCAAGCAGAAAGCCCCAAGCTGGATTCCAAGCCATGATTCACGATCCCTTCATCGTCCCCCCCCTTCCACCAGACTGGCCCTTCCAGCCTGGGACACCGCTCCGCCCCCTCGGCTGCCGCTTGAACCAGGAGCTGCCCGGGCTGGGCGGCGGCTGGCGAGTCTGCACGCCCGGCGGCATGATTCCCACCGGCGAGGCCATCCCCCTCACGGGCGTCTTCGGACGTGGCGGCATCTCCCGCGTGGGCGACATCGTGCTGAAGCCCTACCGCCGGGGCGGCCTTCTGCGCCACATCAATGACCGCAGCTACCGGACTCACCTTCGTTTCGCCGCGGAACACGCCGTCCATCGTGGCCTTTGGGAGGCAGGCTTCCCCACCGTGGAACCGCTGGGTTATGCGTGGCGTCCTTGCGGATTTGGCGTGGAAGGTGTGCTCATCACCCGCTTCTCCGAAGGCGAATCCTGGCCGCGCTGCTGGGAACTCA
Organism: Geothrix sp. PMB-07; assembly: GCF_030758935.1. Classification (NCBI taxonomy): domain Bacteria; kingdom Pseudomonadati; phylum Acidobacteriota; class Holophagae; order Holophagales; family Holophagaceae; genus Geothrix; species Geothrix sp. PMB-07. Next base: position 1,836,488 of record NZ_CP132333.1, on the reverse strand, counting down.
GCGCGGACCGCGCCACCGACATCCGTCAGGCCATCGATTCACTCTGCGATTGGGGTCTGTGGGTGCCTGATCTCAACGCGACGAATGTGATGCTCCCCCCTGCTGGTGGAGCTCTGTTGCTGGATTGGGACCGTGCGCGCTTCGAGCCCGCAGGCACCGACCTGTGGCCGCGCTACCGCGCCAGACTGGAGCGCAGCCTGCGCAAGCTGGGCGCCCCGCAAGAGGCGCTGTCTGTCATTGGATCTGCGTAGCATCCGAAATGAGGACGGGCTTCACCGGCAAATTCAGGAAGTCGCTGCGCTTGTTGCTGGTCTTCACGGCCTTGATCCGGTCCACCACGTCCATGCCCTGCACCACCCTGCCGAACACGCAGTAGCCCCAGGTCTTGTCGTTGGTCTTGCCCTTGAAATCCAGGGCCGGATTGTCCACCACGTTGATGAAGAATTCCGCGGCGGCGCTGTGGGGATCCGGCGTGCGGGCCATGGCGAGGGTTCCGCGCTTGTTCTTGAGGCCTGCGGCAGCGGCACGATCCGCCTCATTCATGATGGAGGCCTCGGTCCGCTTCTTCCCCAGGTATTCCACGTAGCCGCCGCCCTGGATCATGAAGCCGGGGATCACACGGTGGAAAATCGTGCCCTTGTACTGCCCCTTCTTCACGTACTTCAGAAAGTTCTCGACCGTTTTCGGCGCCGCCTCAGGTTCCAGTTCCAGAACGATCTCACCCATGGAGGTGGTGAGCTTGACCTTGGGCTTGGGGCCCGCGCATAGGCCGAGGGTCGTCAGGGCAAGAAGGACGGCGATCAGGTGGCGCATCAGGATCTCCGGGGGATCTCCCAGCATACTCCGAGCCCACGGGGGCGTCAGGTCAATAGGCGCCGAGGCTCCTGGCCAGGGCATCGCGCTGCCCTTTGAATCCCTGCTCGTCCCGTGATTCCTTGATGAGGTTTTTCGCTTGATCCCGCTGTCCCAGCTTCAGCATGGCCTGGGCCCGCATGAGCGCCACCCAGCCCCGCTGCTCTGGCGCCGCGGCCTTGGCTGGGTATAGGGAGAGGGCGCTTCGGGCATCGCCGTGCTGCATGCGGAGATCCGCCACCAGAATCATCAACGGCTCCTTGACCTCACCTTTTTCCGGTGCACGCACCAGCCATCCTTCGGCCTCCGCAAGGCGCTGGGCAGGGGTTTCCGGTTTCTCAAGGGGACGCTGCAAGAGACGCAGCACAGCCTTGATGCGCTCTTCGCCAGGCCGCGCGCGGCCCAGGGCCGCGCGCAGCGGTCCCCAGTGTTCCATGACCGCCTCGGCGCGGGCCCGCTGCAACGCTTCATCCGGCGTGTCCCCCTTGGCTGGCAGCAGACGGAGCACCGCCTGGGATTGTGCCTCGGGCTGTGCCTTCGCCAGGGCGGCCCTCCGGAGCGCAGCCCGCTCGGCAACCGGGGCCTCAGGCAACAGGCGCGGCAATACCTCCACCAGCCCCCGTTCCGCCAACAGCTCCACCGTTCCCAGGCGTCCTTTCGCATCCATCTGGCCAAAGGCGCCCGCCTTCAACCTGGCCAGCAGCTCACCGGGAAACCCCTTCTCGAGACGCTGACCCACCCAGGCATTCCAGGCCTGGGCCCAGAGCTTCTTCACCTCCGGCAATTCGCGCAGGCTCGCATCCATGCGCTCCACCTGATTGAGGGCATCCTCCCATAGGTTCTTCTCAACAATCAGACGCAGTTCCACCACCTGCGCGGACCCTTTCGGAAGCCCCTTCCCACCCTTGCGCACCTCCGCCAGCAGCGATTCCGCACTGGGCAGCCCCTTGGCATCAGGCAGGCTGCCATCCGTCAGCAGGTTGGCCAGGGCCAGGCGCGCATCGTTGGCCTGGGTGGATTCCGGGTGATCCTTGATGAGCTTCCGGAAGGTTTCCGCTGCGGATTTCGCATCGCCGGAGCGGCCCAGCAGCCTACCCCAGGCCAGTTCGGCACGGGGCATCAGGTCACTGCTTGGATAGAGTTTGCGGAAATCCTTGAGGGCACCCTGCGTCTGCTCCTTCTCTCCGGCCACGGCCAGCACTTCCACCATGGCGGCCAGTCCCTTTTCGCTGGGCTTGGCCTTGCCTTCCAGGGGACGAAGAGATTGGACGATGGACAGGGCATCCTGGGGACGCTCCTGCTCCACCAGGGTCCAAATCAGCAGCTCCTGTGGTTTCCGTTTGAGCTCAGCGGGAATGTCCGAGGCCAGGGCCTGGTGCAGGCGTCCTTCCGCTTCCTTGAAGCGGCGGTTACCCACCGCGTCTTCCGCAAGGATGATCTGCGCCTCCCCCATGAACGGCGAGGTCGGCCACTGCTTCTCAAGTTTCTTCAGAGCCACCGTGGCGGCGGGCAAATTTCCGAGGCGGGCTTCAAGCATGCCCTGCACATAGAGCACCAACTCCCGTTCGGGTGCCTTGCTGGATTTGAAGGTGTGGCCCTTCAGCTTGATCAGCGCCGCCTTGATGGAGGCCTCGTTTTCCGCGCCCAGCGCTTGCTTGGCCAGCTCGGCGACCTGGGCATCGGTCATCCTGCCGGCCAGTGGTTTCGAGGCCGAATGGGATTCAGCCGTCTTGGGCGCGGTCGCCTCATGCTGGGCGAGCAGGGGGAGCGCCGCCAACAGGATGATCCACCCCGTGCCTTGGCACCGGTCGGTCACGACAACCACCGGGACAGGAGGTTCTTCTTCCCCTGCTCGAACTCCTCGTCCGACAGCAAGCCCTTGGATTTCAGAGCGGCGAGTCGTTCGAGGTCACCCAGGGCATCTGGCTTGGCACCTGCGCTGCTGGGCGTGAGGGTGTTGGCAAGAATCTCCATGCGGCCCAGGGTGGTCTCCAGGCGCTCAGCCCGCTCGGTGAGGGCCTTCACCTTGGCCCGCAACTCGTCGCGCTCGTGCGTGAGGGTCCGCCGCTCCATGAGGCGGCGGAGGGTGTTCCTGAACTGGTCGATCTGCATGGGCTTGGTGACGAAATCAAAGGCGCCAAGCTCCATGGCCTCGGTCGCCTCACGCACGCTTCCAAAGCCCGTGAGCACCAGCACGGTGCAACTGGGGTTACGGTTCAGGGCGCACTTCAGCACATCCATCCCGGTCTTTCCGGGCATTACCAGGTCGGTGATGACGAGATCGAAAGGCGGCTGTTCGGCCTTGAGCTTGCGAATGGCATCTTCCCCGGTGGCAGCGGTGACGACCTGGAAGCCCTCGGCGGCCAGCAGTGTGGAGAGCGTTTCCAGCGGCATGGGATCGTCATCCACCAGCAGGAGGCTGGGGGCCGGCAGTTGGGGGGGCACGATGGGGCGGGTCAAGGGTTTGCCTGTGGGTGTCAGTGTCTTTGGGGCTGTCCTTACAATACCCTTTCGGCGCCTCAGGCCGTTGCCTCAAGTGTTTCAGGCAGCGCCCCGCAGGCGGTAGACGAAGGCCAGCACCTGGGCCACGGCCTGGTAGAGGTCCCGTGGGATGGGTTTGTCCATGTCCACTGAGCGATACAGGGCGCGCGCCAGTTCAGGGCGCTCCAGGATGGGAACCCGGGCATCCCGGGCCCGTTCGCGAATTTTGAGGGCCAGATGATCCAGCCCCTTGGCCACGCAGATGGGGGCCGAGCTTTTCTCGTCATACCGAAGGGCCACCGCCACATGGGTGGGGTTGGTCACCACCACGGTGGCCTTGGGCACCTCCGCCAGCATGCGGCGGCGGGCCGCTGCCAGCATGATGCCTCTCTGCCGCTGCTTCACCTCGGGATTGCCTTCGGAATCCTTCTGCTCGTCCTTCACTTCCTGCTTGGTCATGCGGATACCCTTCTCCCAGGAGAAGCGCTGCCAGGCGAAATCGGCCACCGCGATCACCAGCATGGCCAGCATCACGTTGCGATAGAGGGCGAAGACGGCGTTCCGAAAGAGCTCCAGAGAGGCTCCCAGCGGCAGTTTCAGGGTGCCCAGCAAGGCCGGAATCCGCGGTTCCAGCACCGCCCAGGCCACCCAAGCCAGGAGACTGAACTTGGCCAGGCTCTTAACGAGATCCACCAATGCCCGCGAGGAGAAGATCCGCTTGAACCCCTGGGCCGGGTTCAGCCGATCAAACTTGGGCTGCAGGGGCTGGGTGCTGAAGCTGAAGCCCCGCTGGGAGAAGCCCGACACCAGGGCAATGGCCAGGTTGAGGCCAAGGAAGGGCAGCACCAAGCGGCCGAGGATCATCATCACATCGCCCAGCAAGGTGACTCGGCCAGCTTCTTCCAGCGCGCCAGGCCGGGCCAGCTGGAGGAAGTGAGCTGCCTGCTTGGCCAGCAGGGCGAGGGTCGCGCCCCCCAGCCCGAGGAAAAGGAAGAAGTTCCCCCAGAGGAGGATGGCGCCATCGAAATCCGCACTCCGGGCGACCGAGCCCTCGTCCCTGGCCTTTTGGCGTCGCTTGGGCGTGGCCCTTTCGGTACGGCCGGGATCCTGGGCCACTTCAGCCTCCGAGCAGCTTCAGGGCGAGGCGGGGCGCCACGTCCAGAAGGGGCACCAGCCACGGCCCCAGCTCCCTCAACACCAAGCCAAGGATGAGCAGCCCCAGGCTGATCTTCAGTGGGAAGCTCAGCTGCAGCAGCTGAAGCTGGGGCATGAACTTGCCCGAGATGCCCAACGTGAGATCCAGCAGGAACAGCACCGCCAGCACCGGAAAGGCCAGCTGGAACCCCTTGGCCAGAAGCTGGCCGATGAGGACGATGAGGCCCATGACCTGCAGCGGCACCCCCTGCCCCATGGGCGCCACCCGATAACTGTCCACCAGAGCGAGGATCATCTGGTGGTGCAGCCCGGTGACGAACACCAACAGCGCTGCGACCTGAGTCATCAGGGAGCCAGAGATGGAGGCACTCTGGGACGTGGCCGGGTCGATGAACTGCACGAAAGAGAAACCCATCTGGGTGTCCATGAGGGTTCCCGCGAAAGAGACGGCCTCGAGGGTCCAGGCCACGACCGTTCCCAGCAGGAGGCCGATGGCCAGCTCCGAAGCCATCAGCCCCACCAGCTCTGGAAGCCCCGATGGCAGGACTGGCGGCACGGGAATGACAGGCAGGATCACGGTCGCCAGCAACGCCCCCAAGGCTGCCCGGATCGGCAGGGGCATCTGCTCGCCCCCCAGAATGGGAAAGGCCGCCAACAGGCCTGTGAGTCGCGTGAGCACCAGCACCCAAAGCGCCGCCTTGGCGCCGGTAAAGGCCCAGAGCGCAGAACTGGAGAGCGTCGGCGTCACCCTGTCCTCACGATAGCTGTCGTACGACGGCGTTGAACTCCGTGAACATGCGCGTGGTGAAGTGGACCATGACCGCCGTCATCCAGGGAAAGCTGATGGCCACCACCGCCATGACGGCAATGACCTTGGGCACGAAGGCGATGGTCTGATCCTGCAGGCTCGTCACCACCTGGAAGATGGAGACGACCAGGCCCACCACCAGGGAGACCGCCAGCGCGGGCCCCGCCACCATCAATGCGGTCCTCAGTGCGTCCTTGCCCAACTGGGCGATGAGCAGCTCGTTCATCCCGTATACCCCCTCACCAGCGAGCCGATGATCAGATACCAACCATCCACCAGCACAAACAGCAGAATTTTGAAGGGCAGCGAGATCACCACGGGCGGCAGCATCATCATGCCCATGCTCAGCAGGATGCTGGCCACCACCATGTCCACCACCAGGAAGGGCAGGAAGATCATGAAGCCGATTTCAAAGGCGGTCTTCAGTTCGCTGATGAGGAAGGCCGGCAGCAGGCACTCCATGGGCACATCGGCCTTGGTCCTGGGCGCTGGCGACTTCGAGATGCGCAGGAACAGGGCCAGGTCCTTCTTCCGGGTGTGGCGCAGCATGAAGACTTTCAGCGGCGCACCGGTGCGATCCAGGGCCTGTTCGGTGGTGAGTTCATTGCGCTGCAGGGGCTGCAGCACCGTCGCGTTGATCTCCCGGGCGGTGGGCGCCATGATGAAAAAAGTCAGCACCAGCGAAAGGCTGATGAGCACTTGATTGGAAGGCGTCTGCTGGGTGCCAAGCCCCTGCCGCAGGAAGTGCATCACCACCACGATGCGGGTGAAGCTGGTGGCCGTCATGAGGATGGTGGGCGCCAGCGTGAGGATGGTCAACAGCAGCATGGCCTGCAGGCTGGAGCTGAGGGCTGGCCCCGAGGGCGTCTTGCCGAAATCCACCGTCAGGGAGGGCAGTGGCGCAGGCTGCTGGGCGCAGAGGGTCACACCTGCCAGCAGAATGAGGATGGTGGGGAGCCAGCGCAGAACCCGGTTCATTGGCCACCTCCGCCCTGCTTCAACAGGGCCTCCATCTCCTTGACCGGCACGGGTCGGCCCAGGTCCACCTGGCGGGAGAGGGCCTCATCAAAAGTGCCCGGCTCGCCTCGTTCGCCGGGATCAAGGCGCGACAGCAGGCCAATGCCCTGGGGCGTCAGGGCGATGAGGAAGCGTTCTCCCTCCACATCCAGGATCGACACAAAGCGACGGTCACCCAGGGCCAGGGTTTCCTCCACCTTGAGCTTGGTGCCGCCTCCGCCGGGCATGCGGCCACGGCCGTATTTCTTGAGCGCCCAGAGACTGGCCCCCGCCAGGCCCAGCACCAATACCAGAGAGCCAAAGGCCCGCAGGCCCGAAGGCGGAGCCTCCGCCGCCTGGCCCTGCGTCGGTTTTCCGTCCTCCAGCGTCAAGGGAGCCTGCAGTTCCTTCTCCGAGGCCGTGGGCGGCGGGGCCGAGCCCTGAGCGCCCAGACACAGGCCCGACAACATTCCGAGGCAAAGCACCCATCGTCGCAGCACGACAAACTCCCGACACAGCACCGGGAGAGGGCGAGACGGATGCCAGCCTTATTTGGCCGGGGGAGGAGGATGGGGCAGGCGCACATCAAACAGGACTTTCCAGGTCCCGGCTTCGAGGCTCCAGATCCGCAGGAAGCTGGCGCTGCGGCCCTGATCGTCCGGCGCCGATTCGCCACAGGCCCAGCCCAGATCCCCACTGGCCGCGACCTGGAGCAGCGCGGGCTTCCAAGTGGGACCAGGCCTGTCCGCTTCCAGGGCCGGCCGAATCTCGGCCGTCGCCTTCAGCGGGAAGGCCCGGGGCCTCAGCACCCGCCCTTCCTTGGCCAGCATAGGTTCCAGGGCCAAGCCGCCCTTCATCGCCCAGGCCGCAGAGAGATCGGATTCCAGCCGGGTCAAGACGGCAGAAGGGTCTGGGCCAGGATGGGAAGCCGTTGAACCCGCACCGAGGTCCGGACTCGAAACCACAAAGCGCGCGATGGCCTCCTTCGGCGCACCGTGGGGCACGCCGATATCCGCCACCACCTTCCAGAGGCCGTCGGCCTGTTTGCGCCACACGGAAAGAAAGTGGCCGTTCACCAGCACCGGCCCACCTTTCTTCGCCGCGTAGGTCCAGGGGCCCAGGCTCCAGGCCAGATCGCCCGAGGCCGCCACCCCCATGGCCTCCGGGTACCAGGCGAGGTGGCCGGGATCCCCAGGCTCCGGGCCGTACTGCGCCTCCGCGCTGACCATCCTCGGCGTGAACACCCGGGCATCGGGCTTGAGCCAGGCCAGGAAGGCCGCGCGGATGCCCTGATCTTCCGCCTGCTTGGCGAAGGCCAGCTCCGCGCGCAACACGGGTTCCAGTGCCGCAGCCTGAACCCAGGTTTGAGCCTGGGATTGACTCCAGGCTGGCAAACCAAGACAAAGCATCCACACCGCCATGGCCGCGGTCTTGCGCATGATGCCTCCGGAAGGTGGGCCATACATTAGCACCGTTGCGGGGGACTTCCACGGGGCGTAGGGTGGAAGCCTCATCATCCGATGTTCGCAGGAGCCTCCATGGCACCGATCCAACTCACCGTGAACGGCCGGGTCCGCACTGTGGACGCCGACGGCGACACGCCCCTGCTCTGGATTCTCCGGGATACCCTGGGCCTCACCGGCACCAAGTTCGGGTGCGGCCAAGGCGTCTGCGGGTCCTGCACCGTCCACCTGGATGGCAAGGCCGTGAAATCCTGTCAGACCAGCCTGAAGGAGGCGGCCGGGCGCGCCATCGTCACCGTGGAGGGCTTGTCCAAGGATGGTTCCCATCCCGTGCAGAAGGCCTGGATCGCCGAAGACGTAGCCCAGTGCGGCTACTGCCAACCGGGCTTCATCATGAGCGCCGCTGCCCTTCTGAAACGCAAACCTCATCCCACCGACCGCGACATCGACGAGGCCTTCGCCGATCATGTGTGCCGCTGCGGCACCTATCCCCGCGTTCGGAAAGCTGTGAAGCGCGCGGCTGGAGGTGTGAAGTGACCGACCGCCGCGACTTCCTCAAATTCACCGGAGCCGCCGGTGCAGGCCTGGTGCTCGGCCTGAACCTGGAGGCCAAGGCCCGGCCGGGCGAGACCGCCAAGGCTGCCTTCAAACCCAACGCCTTCCTGGCCGTGCTGCCCGACGGCACTGTGCGCATCACCGTGCCCAAAACCGAAATGGGCCAGGGTGTCCGCACCGCGCTGCCCCTGGCCCTGGCCGAAGAAATGGACCTTGACTGGTCGAAGGTTGAGGTCATCAACGCCCAGCCGGGCCCCGAGTTCAAATCCATGCAGACCGGCGGCAGCACCAGTGTGAGCAGCACCTGGACGCCCCTGCGCAAGGCCGGTGCGACCGCCCGCGAGATGCTGAGGACTGCCGCTGCAACCCAATGGAAAGTGGGCATCGACCAGTGCCGCACCGAGCGGGGTTTCGTGCATGGCCCCGGCGGCCAGAAGCTGGGCTACGGCGCGCTCGCGGAGGCCGCCGCCAAGCTGCCCGTGCCCAAGGACTCGCCGTTGAAGAAGGCCAGCGACTACCGCCTGCTGGGCAAGCGCACACCCCGTTTCGATGGCCCGGCCATCGTCATCGGCAAAGCTGTGTTCGGCTTGGATGTGCGACGCCCCGGGCAACGCTTTGCCGCGGTGCTGCGCTGCGAGGTTCCGGGCGGCCAACCCAAAGCCTGGGACGAGGCCAAGGCCCGTGCCGTGAAGGGGGTGAAGGCCGTGGTGAAGGTGCCCACGGGCCTGGCTGTGGTGGCCGACAGCACGTGGGCGGCCTTCAAGGGCCGGGATGCCCTGGCCGCCACCACCACCTGGGACGAAGGCCCGGGCAAGGCTTTCAACTCCGTAGCGCTGGAGGCGAAGTCCCGGTCAGCCCTGACCGGGCCTGCAGATGAAGCCCGCAAAGCGGGCGATGCCGAAAAAGCCCTGGCCGCAGCAGCCCGCGTGATCGAGGCCGAATACAGCTTCCCCTATCAGGCCCACGCCACCGTCGAGCCCATGAACGCCACGGTGCAGCTCTCGCCCGATGGCGCGGAGCTATGGACGGGCACCCAGTCCCCCAACAAGGCACAGGCCGCCGCGGCCACAGCCCTGGGCCTCAAGCCCGAACAGGTGAAGCTGAACGTGGCCCTCATCGGCGGCGGCTTCGGCCGCCGCCTGGGCACCGATTTCAGCACCGAGGCCGCCGAGGTGGCCAAAGCCGCTGGCGGTGGCCCCATCCAGGTGGTCTGGGACCGGGAAGACGACTTCCGCCACGATCTCCACCACGCCGCCACGCTGCATCGGCTGCGAGCCGGACTGGACGCCCAGGGCGGGCTCACGGCCTGGGCCCATCGCATCGCGGGCCCTTCCATCCTCCGCTCCTGGATGGGCGGTCAGAAGAGCCCTTCTCAGGCCTCGGCCGAAGCCAACGGCGCCTTCGACATTCCCTACGCCATCCCCGCCATCACCGTGGATTACGCGGAAGTGGAAGCCCCCACGCCCCTCGGCTGGTGGCGCGGCATCGAGGTGGTGCCCAATGTCTTCGCCCGGGAATGCTTCCTGGATGAGGTGGCCCACGCCTCAGGCAAGGATCCCCTGCGGTTCCGGCTCGACCTTCTGGGCAGCCAGGGCATGGTGAAGTTCGGCCGCGATGAAGCCGACATCCCCCGCCTGAAGAAGGTGCTGCAGGCCGCCGCAGCGAAGGCCGGGTGGGGCCGCAAGCTACCCGCGGGACACGGTCTGGGCCTGGCCTGCCACGCCTACGACGGGCGCACCTACGCCGCCCAGGTGGCCGAAGTCTCCGTGCTGAAGGGCAGGCTCAAGGTGCATCGCATCACCTGCGCCGTGGACTGCGGCTTCGCCGTGAATCCAGCGGGCCTCGAAGCCCAGGTGGAGGGCGGCATTGCATTCGGATTGTCGGCCCTGTTCACCCAGATCACCTGGGACAAGGGCCGCACAGTGCAGACTGGCTACCTGGACTTCCCCCTGGTGCGCCAGGGCGACATGCCCGAGGTCGACACCGTGATCATCGCCAGTGCCGAAGCGCCCTCGGGCATGGGCGAGCCACCCGTGCCCCTGCCCATCCCCGCCGTGCTGAACGCCATCTTCGCCGCCACGGGCAAGCGCATCCGCCGCCTGCCGCTGACGGCCGAGAGCCTCGCATGAAGGAACTCCAGGACATCTTCCGCCTCGTGCGCGAAAGGCCGGGGCCCCTTGCCCTCGCCACCCTCATGCGCGTGGAGGGCTCCAGCTACCGGCGCCCAGGTGCCCGGCTGCTGCTGGATCGCGGTGGTCCCCTCCGCGGCTCGCTCAGCGGGGGATGCCTGGAAGGCGATGTCCACGCGCGGGCCATGGAAGCCCTCCAGGATGGGCGACTCCGGATCATGCAGTACGACCTGCGAGGCGATGCGGATCTGGTCTGGGGCAGCGGCAGCGGCTGCGAAGGCCTGCTGGATATCCTCGTGGAACCTCTCGAGGGCTTCCCCGAGTGGATGTCCTGGGTGGAGGTGGCCTGGGCCTCCCGGGCGCCCCTAACCCTTCACACGGATTTGAGCGACACGAACCTGGGGGCGCGCAGCATCCCCAAAATCGAAGAAGATGCCGTGACCGGCTTCCTCGAAACCTTTGATCCGCCTCCGGCCCTTTGGATCATGGGCGCCAGCGACGACAGCCGTCCTCTGGTCCGCATGGCCAAGGAACTCGGCTGGTTCGTGGGCGTGCTGGACCATCGCCCCGCCTTCGCCCGCGCGGAGCGGTTCCCCGAGGCCGATGGGGTGTGGGCTGGCCATCCTGCCAAGCTGCTGCGGACGCTGCCACTGGATTCGCGCAGCGCCGTGGTGCTCATGACCCACCACTACGCCAAGGATCTGGAAGCGCTGCGCCTGCTGTTGCCTTCGGCGGCGGGCTACCTGGGCCTCATGGGCAGCCGCGCCCGAGGCGCGAAACTCTTGGCAGAACTGGCCGAGGAAGGCCTTCAGCCCGACGAACGGCTCCATACCCCCGTGGGATTGGATCTGGGAGCGACCACGCCGGAAACCATCGCGCTGGCGGTGCTGGCCGAAATCCAAGCCAGCCTGCATGGAAGCAGCGGGCAGCCCCTGAGCCTAAAGGCGGCCTCGGCCACACCACTGTGAATCCCCCTTCCTCCATCGCTGCCATCATCCTGGCCGCGGGTTCTGGCCGTCGCATGGGCGGCCCCAAGGCCCTTCTGCGCCTCGAGGGTGAAACCCTGCTGCGCCGCGCGGTCAGGGCCGCCCTGGAAGCAGGCTGCGCCCCGGTCATCGCCGTGGTGGGGGACTGGGATCCGGGCTTGTCTGGCCTGCCGGTGCAGGCCATTCCCAACCCCGGCGCCGCCGAAGGCATGGCCAGTTCCATCCGCGCGGGCCTGGCCGCATTGCCTGCTGAGGCCGAGGGGGTGCTGCTGCTGACCGTGGACCAGCCCGCCGTGGACACCGTACTCCTGAAGCGGTTGATGGCGTTGGCTGGAGAGGCTCCCATGCATCCGGCGGCCTGCGCTTACGCGGGGACCCTGGGCGTTCCGGCCCTGCTGCCCAGGCGCCTCTTCCCTGAACTGGCGGCGCTCGAGGGTGATCGCGGCGCCAAGGCCATCCTGCAGCGCGAACAGGCCCTCACCCTGCCCTTCCCCGAAGGCGAGCGGGACTTGGATACACCCGCCGATATCAAGCGCCTCAAGCGCTGAGACTGGCCTTCTGCTGCAGGTGGTCGTAGCGCTTGCGGGCCTGATCCAGCTCTGCCAGGTGATCGCCGGCCCACTGGCAAAGGGCGCCCAGGGGGCCGATGAGCGTGTGCCCCAGCTTGGTGAGTTCGTACTCCGTGCGCGGCGGAACCTCAGGGTAGACATGACGGGTGACCAGGCCATCCCGCTCCAGCTTGCGCAGCGTCTGCGTCAGCATCTTCTGGCTGATGCCGCCCACCTGCCGGTGGAGGTCGCCGTAGCGCTGCTTGCCGCGGGAAAGCAGGTAGATGAGGAGTGCAGTCCATTTATCAGCAATGAGATCCAGCGCCTGCCGCGTGGGGCAGTGGGCGTCGAGCACGTTGGGGGCGAGGGCGCATGCTTTACGTACCATGGGGTGCCTACCTTCCAAAATAGTGCCTACTTTCATTTCGATTGTAAGCACCTAAAGTTTGGGTCACGGGCCAGTCGAATGCAAGTGCTCGCAAAGGAGGCAACATGAGCAAAGTCGCCATCGTATTCCACAGCGGGTACGGGCACACCAAAGTGCTGGCAGAGCGGGTGCAGGCCGGGGCCGAGTCGGTGCCCGGCACCCGGACCAGCCTCATCTCCGTGGAGGAGATCGATGCCCACTGGACCGACCTGGAGGCCGCCGACGCCATCATTTTCGGCAGCCCCACCTACATGGGCAATGTGAGCGGCCCATTCAAGACCTTCATGGATGCCAGTTCCAAACCCTGGCTGGAGCGGAAATGGCAGGACAAACTGGCCGCCGGATTCACCATCAGCGGCAGCCCCAGCGGAGACAAGCTGAACACCCTTCAGTCGCTCATGATCTTCGCCATGCAGCACGGCATGGTCTGGGTGGGCAATGCCGAGATGCCCTACAACGAGGAGGGCATCAACCGACTGGGCAGTTTCACGGGGCTCATGGCCACGGCGGGCCAGGTGGCGCCGGAGGTGGAGCCCAATCTGGCGGATCGCAAGAGCGCCGAACGGCTCGGCCAGCGCGTCGCCACAGCCACGGCCCGTTGGACCCAGGCTTCCTGAACCTTTCGTCGGAGATCCACCATGAACATCACGCTCATCGGCGCGTCCGGCTTCATCGGATCGGGCTTGCTCAAGGAGGCCCTGTCCCGGGGCCACCAGGTCACGGCCCTCGTCACCCGCCCTGACCGTCTCGCACCTCATCCCCAGCTCCGCGTCCTCCAGGCCGACATCGCGGACACGCCTACCCTGGCCAACCTGCTCCGCGGCCATGACGCGGTGATCAGCGCCTTCAGCGGCCACGCCCAGCCCGACGTTCGCGGCTACTACGTGAAGGGCATGCAGAGCCTCATCGCCGCTGTGAAGGAGAGCGGCGTTCCCCGTCTGCTGGTGGTGGGCGGGGCGGGCAGCCTGGACATCGCGCCTGGTCAACAGCTGCTGGATTCGCCCGATTTCCCTGCGGAATACCGAGGCACCGCCGAAGGCAACCGGGACATTCTGACCCTGCTGCGAGCCGACACCCACCTCGACTGGACCATGCTCAGCCCATCGGCATCGATCCACCCCGGAGAGCGCACCGGTCAGTTCCGGCTGGGCGAAGACACCCTGCTTGTGGATGCCAGTGGTACCAGCCACATCTCCCTGGAAGATTACGCTGTGGCCATGCTTGACGAGCTGGAAAGGCCCACTCACGTCCGACGCCGATTCACCGTCGGCTACTGATCCGTCAACCCGGTTAGGATAATGTCATGACCGAGAAAGCTTTCAGATCCGTTAATCTGGAAGGCTGAAACAGGAGCCCAGGCATGTCCGATCTCATCCAGCACCTGACCGACCAGACCTTCTCCAGCGCCGTGGCCCAGGGTGCCACCGTGGTGGATTTCTGGGCTCCCTGGTGCGCTCCCTGCCGCGAACTGGCGCCCATCATGGAAACCCTGGCGGCAGAATTCCAGGGCAAGGCGACCTTCGCCAAACTCAACGTGGATGATTTCACCCCTCTCTCTGAACAATACGACGTGCTGAGCATGCCCACGCTGGTGATCTTCAAGGATGGCCAGCCCACCGAGCGCATCGTGGGATCGCTGCCCATCGATCAGCTGCGGGCCCGCCTTCAGCAGTCGCTATAAACCGATCCATCCCAACCATCACGAGGAACCCATGAGCACCATCCCTGGCGATAGCCTGCTCCAGCAACTGAAGTGGCGCTACGCCACCAAGAAATTCGATTCATCCAAGAAGATCTCGGCCGCTGACTGGGCGGTTCTGGAAGAATCCCTGATTCTCACGGCTTCCAGCTACGGCCTGCAGCCCTGGAAGTTCATTGTGGTCACCGACCCCGCCCTCAAGGCCAAGTTGCGCCCCGCTTCCTGGAATCAATCCCAGGTGGAGGATTGCAGCCACCTGGTGGTCTTCACCGCCCAGCAGGATGTCACCGAAGCCGATGTGGACCGCTTCATCGCCCGCATCGCCGAGGTGCGCGGCGTCACCGCTGAGAGCCTGGCCGGGTACAAGGGCTTCATGATGGGCGACCTCGTGAATGGCCCCCGCCACGCCATCATCGGCGAGTGGGCCGCCCGGCAGACCTACATCGCCATGGGCAACCTGCTCACTTCGGCCGCCCTTCTTGGCATCGACGCCTGCCCCTTCGAGGGCATCGAACCTGCCAAGTACGACGAGATCCTCGGCCTCAAGGGCACCGGTTACGCCACCGTGTCCGCCTGCCCCCTGGGCTTCCGCGCTGAGGATGACAAGTACGCCAGCGCGCCCAAGGTGCGCTTTGAAGCCAAGGACCTCATCGATCACCGCTGACCGCGCCTGGCCTATCACCCACAAAAGCTTTCACCACCAAGACACCAGGAACTGAGCAAGGTTGTTGCTTTTCTTGGTGTCTTGGCGTCTTGGTGGTAGATCCTTTTCACGTGATCGCATTGTGATTGAGGAGGCCCCCATGTTGACCCGCACCCTCGGAACCCAGGGACTCACCGTATCGGCCATCGGCCTTGGCTGCATGGGCATGTCCGATTTCTACGGGCACAAGGACGATGCCGAATCCACGGCCACCCTCCACCACGCCGTGGACCGCGGCATCACCTTCTTTGACACCGCGGACATGTATGGTCCCTTCCTCAACGAGATCCTGGTGGGCCAGGCCCTGAAAGGCGTGCGCAACCGCGTGGTGCTCGCCACCAAGTTCGGCATCATCCGCGACCCCAACGACCCCAGCAAGCGCGGCGTCTGCGGGCGTCCCGACTACGTCCGCAGTTCCTGCGAGGGCAGTCTCAAGCGCCTGGGTGTGGAGGTCATCGACCTCTACTACCAGCACCGCGTCGATCCGGAGGTGCCCATCGAGGAAACCGTCGGCGCCATGGCCGACCTGGTGAAGGCCGGAAAGGTGCGTTTTTTGGGCCTGTCGGAAGTGAGCCCCGCCAGCCTTCGCAGGGCCTGCTCTGTGCACCCCGTCACCGCCGTTCAGTCGGAGTACTCGCTGTGGACCCGCGATCCGGAAGAGGGGCTGCTGCAGACCTGCCGCGAGCTGGGAGTCGGATTCGTGCCTTACAGTCCGCTGGGACGTGGCTTCCTCACGGGCCAGATCAAACATTTTGAGGATTTCGAGCCCGGCGATTGGCGGCGGAATTCTCCCCGTTTTCAGGGCGAGAACTTCCAGAAGAACCTCAACCTCGTGGCCAGGCTGGAAGACATGGCCGCCTCCCGGGGTTGCACGCCCTCCCAGCTGGCCTTGGCCTGGGTGCTCGGCCAGGGTGGCGATCTGGCGCCCATCCCCGGCACCAAGCGGCGGGATCGCCTGGACGAAAACCTCGGCGCCCTCGATCACGTGCTCTGCCCCGGCGAATTGGAGGAACTGAGCGGCCTCTTCCCGCCAGGCGCGGCCAGCGGCACACGCTATCCCGAAGCCGCCATGCACACGGTGAACCGCTGAGCCGTCCCCAGCCCCAAGCAGAGGTCCCGGAAGCAGGAAAGGGTTTCCCTGGTCGAGCCCTCTTCGACGACGAGCTGAAGACTATTTTGTTTACAAATCGATAACCAACCATGGGATCCGGATCGACTGGCAGAGGGCGGCAACCTTACTTCTGAGCTCTTGATCGCCGTCGGGGGCGAGGCGTGGGAAACTGGGCCGTTTCGCTGGAGCCCCCCCATGACCACTGCATCCGAATCCCCCGTTATCACCGCGCCCCGCGGCTCCCATCTGCATTGCAAAGGCTGGGTGCAGGAAGCGGCGCTGCGCATGCTCATGAATAACCTGGATCCCGAAGTGGCCGAGCGCCCGGAAGATCTCGTGGTCTACGGCGGCCTGGGCAAGGCGGCGCGCAACTGGGACTGTTTCCACGCCATCGTGAAGGAACTGAAGCACCTCGAGGATGACCAGACCCTGCTGGTGCAGAGTGGCAAACCCGTGGGCGTGGTGAAGACTCACCCAGATGCCCCGCGTGTCCTCATCGCCAACTCCAATCTGGTGCCGAAGTGGGCCACCTGGGAGCACTTCCGCGAGCTGGACCAGAAGGGCCTGATGATGTATGGCCAGATGACCGCCGGCAGCTGGATCTATATCGGCAGCCAGGGCATCGTGCAGGGCACCTACGAGACCTTCGCCGAAGCGGGCCGCCAGCACTTCGGCGGCACCCTGGCCGGCACCCTGACCCTCACTGCGGGCCTGGGTGGCATGGGCGGCGCTCAGCCATTGGCGGTCACCATGAACGGCGGTGTGTGCCTCGCCATCGACGTGGACCAGACCCGTATCCAGAAGCGCATCGACACGCGCTACCTGGATGAGTGGACCGACAACCTGGACACGGCTCTGGCCCTGGTCCAGCAGTACATGGAGTCCGAGGAGCCCCGCAGCATCGGCCTCCTGGGCAACGCCGCCGAGATCCTGCCTGAGATCCTGAAGCGCGGCATCGTCCCCCAGTTGGTCACCGATCAGACTTCGGCCCACGATGAATACAACGGCTACATCCCCGCAGGCATGTCGCTGGAGCAGGCCGCCGTCATGCGCAAGGCCGAGCCCGAAGCCTACGTGCAGCGCGCCCTGGCCTCCATGCGCACGCACGTGGAAGCCATGATTGAGTTTCAGCGCCGGGGTTCGGTCACCTTCGATTACGGCAACAACATCCGCGCCCAGGCCCAGCGCGCTGGCCTCGAGAACGCCTTCGCGTTCCCGGGCTTCGTGCCCGCCTTCATCCGCCCCCTCTTCTGCAAGGGCATCGGGCCCTTCCGCTGGGCTGCGCTCTCGGGCGATCCCGAAGACATCGCCGTCACGGACGCCGCGATGATGGAGCTGTTCCCCGAGAACGAGGGCATGATCCGCTGGCTCAAGGCCGCCAAGGAGAAGATCGCCTTCCAGGGCCTGCCCGCCCGCATCTGCTGGATCGGCGCCGGCGAGCGGCATCTCGCGGGCCTGAAGTTCAACGAGCTGGTGCGCACCGGCAAGGTGAAGGCGCCCATCGTCATCGGCCGTGATCACCTGGACAGCGGCAGCGTGGCCAGCCCCAACCGCGAGACCGAAGCCATGAAGGATGGTTCCG
Organism: Geothrix sp. PMB-07; assembly: GCF_030758935.1. NCBI lineage: Bacteria > Pseudomonadati > Acidobacteriota > Holophagae > Holophagales > Holophagaceae > Geothrix > Geothrix sp. PMB-07. The sequence continues at coordinate 1,818,993 of NZ_CP132333.1, read as the reverse complement.
ATGCCGTGAGCGATTGGCCGCTGCTCAACGCCCTGACCGCCGCTTCCGGCGGCGCCTCCTGGGTGAGCTTCCACCACGGCGGTGGCGTGGGCATGGGCTACAGCCAGCACAGCGGCGTGGTCATCGTGGCCGATGGCACCGAGCGCGCCGACCGCTGCATCAGCCGCGTGCTCTGGAACGATCCCGCCATGGGCGTCTTCCGCCACGCGGACGCTGGCTATGAGATCGCGCGGGAACACGCCGCCACCATCGGCCTGCACATTCCGCTCGAGGGCTGAAAAACCTTGGTTTTCCAGAGCGGGCATCGGTAGCATGGGCCCACCCAGAGGCCCCCATGACCGACCCGATGCCCGCTCCGGCGCCCCCGCAGGCGCCATCCAGTTTGGTGCTCCGCCTCCTCGCCATGCTCACGGCCTTCCTGGCCCTGGGCGACTTGGTGTGGTTCATCGGAACCTTTCCCAGCTATTTCCGGTGGTTCAGCCAAGGCTGGATGAGCCCGGCCATTCCGCTGTTCCTTTTGTGGACCTTCATCGGCCTGCCCTCGCTGGCCTGCGCCATGATCACCGTGCGCCTGGCCCGGGCCGCGGAACGCCTCGGGCGCATCACCAAAGTGGCCTTCCACTT